>JAEUNB010000361.1 GCA_016790625.1 Betaproteobacteria bacterium
CATTGTCTCGGTGCAGGTCGATTGGGAAGTCAACGCCTGTTCGGTGGTGACGCGCAATGGCCTGAAGGACTTGGACGAGAAGATGGCCAAGCGCACCAGGACCACCGGCTGCGGTGAAGGCACGGTGTTCGGCGACCTGATGGCGGACCTGGAGAATGTGAAGCTACCGGCCGAGGCGCGGCTGGAGCAGTCGACGCTGTACGGCCTGCTCAACAATGTCCGCCTGCACGAATCCATCTACAAGCAGGCCGGCGCGGTGCACGGCTGCGCGCTGGCGCAAGGTGCGGAAATTCTCACCTTCGTCGAAGACGTGGGCCGGCATAACGCAGTGGATGCCATCGCTGGCTGGATGTGGCTGAACGGCGTGACGGGTGGCGACAAGATTTTCTACACCACCGGGCGGCTCACCAGCGAGATGGTGATCAAGGCCGCGCAGATGGGTATCCCTTTTCTGGTTTCGCGTTCCGGGCTCACGCAGATGGGCTACGAAATTGCACAGAAAACCGGCATCACCATGATCGGCCGTGCAGTGAACAAGCATTATTTGCTGTTCACCGGCGCTGAGAGGCTAATCACGGCAAACGAAGGTGTTCCAGCATGAACAAGGTCAGCGTGCCGGAAAAATTCTCGCTGTTCAGCGAGCACTGGCGGCCCAAGACCGTCGGCGAACTGAACGGCCAGGAGGTGAAAGTGGTCAAGGTGCAGGGCGTATTCCCCTGGCACCACCACGAGACCGAGGACGAAATGTTCCTGGTGTGGAAAGGCCGCTTTCGCGTCGAATTCCGCGATCGCATCGTCGACATGGGACCGGGCGAATTCGTCATCGTGCCGCATGGCGTGGAGCACCGTACCGCCGCCGACGAGGAAGCGGAAGTGATCATTTTCGAACCCGCTGCCGTGCGCAATACCGGTAATGTGGTCGACGAGACCTACACGGCGCCGATGGGGGTGCGTATATGACCGCTAGCCACGCCATTGCCCGCTGCCATTGCGGCGCAGTTGAATTCCGCGCGGCATTTCCCTCGCGCTTCGTCGCGCATTGCTTCTGTCAGAGTTGCCGCACCGCGCATGCGGCGGGGTCGGTGACCTGGATCGGTTTCAAGAAAAATCAGGTCGAACTGGTCAAGGGCGCCGAGTTCATCAACAACTACGAATCCTCGCCCAACACCTGGCGCAAATTCTGCACGCAGTGCGGCACGCGGCTCGCCTTCGAATCTGCACGCGAGGCGGACTGGGCCGATGAGTTTCATATGCCGTTGGCCCTGTTCGTGACGCCGGTGGATCGCAAGCCGCACGTCAATTCTTTTCTGGAAGAGCGTCCGCAGTGGGCGCCGTACCATGAGTTCTGAATGACGAAGATCACCGGTCTGGTTCTGGCGGGCGGTCGCGGCTCGCGCATGGGCAGTGTGGACAAGGGACTGCAGTTGTTTCGCGGCAGGCCCATGGTTGCGCATGTGCTGGAGCGTTTCGCGCCGCAGGTTGATGAGATCGTTATCAACGCCAACCGCAGCCTCGACGAATACGCGTCATTCGGCCATCGCGTGGTGCCCGATGCGATAGATGGTTTCGCCGGGCCGCTCGCAGGGCTGCACATCGGCATGACGCATGCTACGCATCCGCTGGTCGTCACTACGCCCTGCGATTCGCCATTCCTGCCTCTGGACTTGATTGCGCGACTGCGCGCCGCGATGGAAAAAGATGATGCAGACCTGGCGGTGGCCAAGACCTTCGACCAACCCCATCCGGTGTTTTGCCTCACCAAAGCTTCCCTCGCGCCGCACCTGCAGGCCTTTCTCGAAAGCGGCCAGCGCAAGATCGACAAGTGGTACGCGTCGCTGAAGGTGGCGGAAGTCCCGTTCGACGATGAAGAGGCTGCCTTCTCGAATATCAATACAATCGAAGAGCTCAAATCGTTTGAGCAATCGCACTGAACCGGCGCAGTCAGCATGCCGCCCGGAAGACGAAACGTCCGCAAACTCACCCTGCGCCCGCCGCTGCCGCGATGTGCCATCGTCTGGTTTCCGCCGTTCCCGGTGGATTGCCCGATCGAGCCGTTCCGCCGTCGTCATGACCCGCTGGCCGATGCGCTGCCTGCGCATGTAACGCTGGTGTTTCCGTTTCCGACCAGCCTCACCGTCACGCAGATTGCTTCACATATCCGCCGCATTGTCGGCAACTGGCCGGCACTGCCGGTGACGTTTCGCGATGTCGAGAGCATTGTTGATGAGTTCGTCGTGCTGATGCTCCGTGAGCGATCGGACGCCATCATCGCCCTGCACGACAAGCTGTATCGCGGCATTCTGAAATCGCACCTGCGCGACGACATCACATACGAGCCACACGTGACACTTGGCCGCGTCGCCGGCAATCCGTCCCAGGCAGACTTCACCACCCTGCACGACATTGCCACACGCGAAGTACGAGGCGAATGGCGCTGCGTGTTGCGCGAATTGGCCGTTGTCACCCTGCATGTGGACGGTAAAATCAGTATCGATAAGACCATTCCACTTAATTTTGCGTGAAGAATAGTTAGAGGTTCCCGCCTGCGCGGGAACGACCACGAGAATACAAGCCCACCATGAACAAACCACTCACTATCACCGAAGCCTCCTGCGCCGACGACTACGATCCGAATTCGATGCCGGTGGAAAAGGCGAGGAAGTTCATTCATTCGTTCCTTTCGCCCGTGACCGGTGTTGCCCGCGTTCCCATTCGTTCTGCGCTGGGGCGTGTGCTGGCCGAGGACATCCTCTCCCCGGTCGACGTGCCGGGCCACACCAATTCAGCGATGGACGGCTGGGCTTTGCGCTGCGACGACCTCGCCGCCGATGCCGGCGCCGCGCTGACGGAAGTCGGTTCCAGCTTTGCCGGCGTTCCTTACGGCAAGGCCGTCGGCAAGGGCGAATGCGTGCGCATCTTCACCGGCGGCGTAGTGCCGGAAGGCTGTGACGCCGTCGTCATGCAGGAGAAGGCGCAGGTAGTTGCCAACAGCAATGGCAAATCCATCACCTTCGCGCCAGGCGTGAAGAAAAACCAGAACGTGCGTTTTGCCGGGGAAGACCTGAAGGCTGGTGCTGTGGCATTGGCCAAGGGGCGCACCGTGCGCCCGGCCGAGCTGGGGCTGATTGCATCACTCGGCATCGGCGAAGTCGGTGTCTATCGTCCACTGCGCGTGGTGTTCTTTTCCACCGGCGATGAGCTGGTGTCGATCGGCAACCCGCTGGGCGAAGGCCAGATTTACGACAGCAACCGCTACACGCTGCACGGCATGTTGGCTCGCATGGGCTGCGAAGTGATCGACATGGGGGTGATCCGCGACGATCCGGCGTTGCTGGAAAAAGCGTTTCGCGATGCCAGCGAGATCGGCGATGTGGTGATCACGTCCGGCGGCGTGTCGGTGGGCGAAGCCGATTTCGTCAAATCGTTGCTGGCCAAACTGGGCGAAGTGGTGTTCTGGAAGATCGCCATGAAGCCCGGCCGGCCATTGGCTTACGGCAAAGTCGGCAAGGCGCATTTCTTCGGTCTGCCGGGCAATCCCGTGTCGGTGATGGTCACGTTCTATCAGTTCGTGCGCGATGCGCTGCTGATTTTGCAGGGCGTGACGCCATTGCCAACGCAGCCGCTGCTGAAGGCGGTCTGCACTTCACCCATCAAGAAAGCCCCGGGACGCACTGAATTCCAGCGCGGCATCCTTTACCTCGAAGACGGCGTGTTCAAGGTGCGCGTGACCGGCGAACAAGGCTCAGGCATCCTGAAATCGATGTCCGACGCCAACTGTTTCATCATGCTGCACGACCATGTCGGCAATGTCGATGCCGGCGCGACGGTGGATGTACAGATACTGGAAGGCGTGGTCTAGTCCATGAGCGAACCGGGACCGGAAAACAAACGCCGCAAATTCATCGAGATCTGCGTTGCCGGTGCCGCCGGCTCGGCGGGATGTCTTGCCGCTGCGGCACATGCCGCCGACAATAAGAACGCGCCCGCCAAAGCTGCCGCACCGGTGACCGTTCCAACAAAGTCCACCACGCCTCTGGCTGCGCGCGCCCACGCCCGCGTCAAGCTGGTCGATCAGGACGGGAAGGCGATCAAGGCCAAATCGCTCAAGCCCAATCACAACTACGTCTTCAATTACCCGTACGAATCGACGCCTTGCTTCCTGCTCAATCTCGACAAGGCACTGACGGAAAAGGTCGCGCTTGCCACCGAAGCCGGCAATCCCTACCAGTGGCCCGGCGGCGTCGGAAGCGGCAAGTCGATCGTCGCCTATTCCGCGATCTGCGCGCACAAGCTGGCCTATCCCACGCGCCAAGTCAGCTTTATCGGCTTTCGTGCGGCGGCCAGCCCCGCCAGTCCACGTGGCAAGGTCATTACCTGCTGCGCGGACAAGAGTGTGTATGACCCATTCGCCGGCGCGAAAGTGGTGAGCGGCCCGGCGCCGCAGCCGCTGGCGGCGATCATCCTCGAACACGACACCAAAACCGACGAGCTTTACGCCACGGGAACACTTGGATCGGAGAAGTTCAACGAGTTTTTCCAGAAATACGATTTCAAGCTGACGATGGAAATGGGCGGCAAGGCGAAGGACGTTGTCACCGGCACCACGCGGCTGCTGGACCTGGCGGCGTATTCGATGCAGACGGCGCAGTGCTGAGAAACGTCCCTCGCCGCCCCACTTCATGATCCCCTGGCTCGACTCTCCCACCGCATTCCCTGACACCAAACTCGCGCTGCGCGAACCGAACGGCCTGATCTGCGCCGGTGGCAATCTTGATCCCGCAACTATCGTCAATGCCTATTCACGCGGCATCTTCCCCTGGTTCTCCGACGACCAGCCGATCCTGTGGTGGTCGCCTGATCCGCGCATGGTGCTGTTTCCCGGCGAGTTTAAGGTATCGAAATCGCTGGCCAAGACGGTACGTAGCGGCAAGTACACGGTGCGCTTCGATATCGCATTTGACGATGTCATCAAAGGTTGCGCCGCACCGCGCGAACCCGGCGGCGGCACCTGGATCGTTCCCGAGATGCAGGAAGCCTATGGGCGGCTGCACAAGCTCGGCGTGGCGCACAGCGTTGAAAGCTGGGTTGCAGGAGAAGACGGCGAAGAGTTGATGGGTGGGCTTTACGGCATTGCACTGGGCCGCATGTTCTACGGCGAATCGATGTTTGCCCGCGCCACCGACGCCTCCAAGGTTGCGCTGGTAGCGCTGGTGGAAAAGCTGAAGCGCGACGGCTTCCAGTTGATCGACTGCCAGCAGGAAACGCGTCACCTGGCGCGCTTTGGCGCGCGACCAATTCCGCGGGCCGATTTTGTCCAGCGGCTGAAAGAGTTGATAAACTGGGATCAGGTTTCCCCACCGACTTCCCACTGGTCCACGGAGCATGTCGAAGCTTAACGATCTGCCGTTTGCCAATCTGCAGTTCTACGCCACGGCGCCGTATCCGTGCAGCTACCTGCCGGGGCGGCTTGCGCGCTCTCAGGTCGCGACACCCAGTTACCTGATCGATTCGCCGACTTACAGCCATCTGGTGGCATCGGGCTTTCGCCGCAGCGGTGCCTTCACCTACCGCCCCTATTGTGATCACTGCCGCGCCTGCACGCCGGTGCGCGTGTTGGCCGACGAATTCGAACCCAACCGCACGCAGCGCCGCACGCAAAAACGCAATGCCCACCTGACTTCGCGCGTGATGGATCTGAAGTTCTCGCACGAGCATTACGCGCTCTATCGCCGCTACCAATCGCAGCGCCATCCCGGCGGCGGCATGGACCATGACAGCCGCGAACAGTATTCGCATTTCCTGCTGCAAAGCAATGTGCACACGCGACTGGTCGAATTCCGCGAACAGGGACACCTGCGCATGATCGCGATCATGGATGAACTGGCCGACGGGCTCTCTTCGGTCTACACCTTCTTCGACCCCGAGCGCACGCAGCAGTCGCTCGGCACTTACAGCATCCTGTGGCAGATTGCTGAAGCCAAACGCCGCAAGCTGCCGTACATCTATCTCGGCTACTGGATTGAAGAGAGCCGCAAGATGAGCTACAAGACTGACTTCCAGCCGATTGAGGGCTTGGTGCGTGGCAGTTGGGTGCGGCTGGACGCGCCGAAATAAGCACTCATCCGGCGCTGAACTGCGCGGCCCTGGCGCAATGACTTCCCTCTACCGCACTGTGATTGGCCAGCGTTTCGATGTGCTGCCCGCTGCCGTGCGCGAACTGCACAATCACGAAACATCGGTCGTCTACCGCGGACAAGGTTCGGTCGAGCGCGGCAGCGGATTGCTGTCGCGGCTGGTCGGCGCGATGATGCAATTTCCACCGGCCATGAACGAAACTGCCGTCAGCGTGAACCTCGATATCCGCGACGGTGCCGAAATCTGGACCCGCGATTTCGGTGGTCATCGCTTCTCCAGCCGGCTGTCGAAACAGGGCGAGCATCTGGCGGAATCGTTCGTTGCAATCCGTGTGCGGTTTCAACTTGAAGCGACTGCCGCCGGAATCAACATGATCGCGGTGCGCTGGTCCGTGCTGGCGATACCGCTGCCCCGCTTTCTCTGGCCGCGCATCATCGCGCGCGAATACGAGCAGGATGGACGCTTTCACTTTTTTGTCGAGTCAAAGATGCCACTCGCGGGCTTTGTGGTGCGATATCGCGGATGGCTGGCCCTGGCCTGAGACAGGTGAAATCACCCAAGGCGCTGCCGTAAACTCCAGCACTGGCGCGCCTTTTCAGCCACATGCCTTGGAACACCGCACCAATGCTGGGCTTCAGGCCTATGTCTTGTTGGAAATTGCCGCCTGCGCCTGCAGCCAATCCGATGCGGCGGCCGCGTTCATTGGCCGTGCGATGAAATAGCCCTGCCCTTCCTCGCAACCGAGTTCGCGCAGCCGCTTCAGTGTAGGTTCATCCTCGATGCCTTCGGCCACCACGGTGAGCCCCAAATTGTGGGCCAGGCCAATGGTCGATTCGACGATCACCGCGTCCTGTTCGTTCTGCAGCATGTGCGTCACAAAGGACACATCGATCTTCAACGCGTGCAGCGGCATGCGCCGCAAATGCGACAGCGAGGAATAGCCGGTGCCAAAGTCATCGATGGCGATCTTCACACCCATATCGTGGATGTGTTTCAGCGTCGCGATGGCACGTGCCGGATCGACGATGATGGCGCTCTCGGTGATTTCCAACTCCAACAATGCCGGATCCACGCCATGTTTTTCCAGCAGGCGGCGCACCTGATGCGGACACGATTCATCCATTAGGTGGCGCGCCGACAAATTCACCGCCACCGTGACGCGTCTCTCCTGGCGTGACCATTCCGCCACTTGGCGCAGCGATTCATCCAGCACCGCCAGCGTAAGCGGTCGTATCACGTCGGTCATTTCCGCCAGCGGGATAAACTCCCCGGGCGGCACCAGGCCGCGCACCGGATGACGCCACCGCACCAGTGCCTCGAATCCTGATGTGATGCCGCTGGCCAATGTCAGGCGCGGCTGGTAGTTCACCTCGAGCTGGCCCGCACGCACGGCATCGCCCAATTCACCCATCAGCGCCAGCCGTTTCGGCGAGTAGGAGTCCTGCGCTGCCTCATAGCGCGCATAGCCGGCACCCTTGCGCTTGGCCGCATACATGGCGATATCGGCACAACGCATCAATTCGGAGGCACTGCCACCATGGGCCGGATATAGCGCAATGCCAATGCTGACGCCGACTTCGAGCTTGATGCCGTCGATATCGAATGGCGCCGTGACCGCCGACAGCGCGCGCGATGCCACCAGGTCGGCAATGTGCGCCGCCTCGATGCCGGTCAGCCAGACGGCGAATTCATCACCGCCGAGGCGCGCGATATCGCCGGTACAGACATTGCCGACCGAGTTTTCCATCACCAGCCGCTTGGCAATGCGAACCAGCAGGCTGTCGCCGACGGCGTGCCCCAGGGTATCGTTCACCTCCTTGAAGCGATCGAGGTCGAGCATCAGCAATGCCCCAACACCGCCGGCGTGCCCGTCGGCAATCGAGCGGTCGATGCCCCGTTCCAGCGTCGCACGATTCATCAGCCGCGTCAGCATGTCGTGCGTCGCGCGGAATTCGAGTTCCTCCAGCTGGCGCCGCCGTTCCAGTTCCGCCGAAGCACGAATGGCAAAAATGCGCAGCAACTGCACCGCGAGCTCGCTCTGCTCCAGCGGCCGGGTGAACAGCACTGCCATCAACCCCAGCGCGCAGCCACTGGAATCCACCAGCGGCGCGCCCACGTAGCCTTCGATGTGTTTGTCAGCCAACGCCTTGTCGCGTGGGAACAAGGCAGCCACATCGCGCGGATAGGCGCATACGCCCTGGCCCAGAATGGTCTCGCACGGCGAACCGTCGAGATCGTAGGCGAAAGCCGGGGCCGGGCCATCGCGCTTCTGCACCGCGATGGTCCGAATCTGTTCGCGATCCTCGCCGGACACTTCGCCGATGAAGGCCAAATCCGCACCCAGTGCCTGCAGCAATCGCTCCACCAGCGAACGAAAGAAGGTCTCACCGGTGGCGGCAGCCACGCCCTGCGCAATCTCGAACACCAGCCGCTGCTGCCGCTTGCTGTCGGTGATATCGCGGTTGATCGATATCAGACAGGGCTCGCCGGCGATGACAATTCGCTCGGTGGAAATCTGGAATGTGCGGATGACACCCGACTTGAGGCGAAGCTCGGCCTCCAGCCCGCGCAGCTGGTTGCCCTCGCGCACTTGCCGGTAGAGTGCCTCTCGCTGCTCCACGTCCACCCACAGCCCCAGTTCGCGCGTGGTGCGGCCGATCACCTCATCGCTGCGATAACCGGACTGGGATTCGAAACTCTCGTTCACTTCCAGCACAGCACCATCGGACAAACGCGTGATCACCATCCAGTCCGGGCTGAGGCGGAACACCTGCGAGAAGCGATGCTCCGAATCGCTGAGCCGGTTCTGCGCGACCCGGCGGCGGTCGTTTTCCAGTGCCAGTACCACCAGATCGGCAATCGAGCCGGCGAACATCTGTTCATCCGGTGTCCACTCGCGGCGTTCGCCGACCGACTCGACGCAGACCACGCCCTGCGTAGTACCGTCGTACCAGATCGCCGCATCCAGCATCGAGTGGATATGCAAAGGCACCAGATAGTCGTCCTTGAACTCGCGCGTGGCAGGATTGCGCTGCGCGTCGCTGGCGCTGATCACCCGCTGACTCATCAGGGCATCGAAGTACGCCGGGTAGCGGATCGCAGACAATTGGGTGCCATCGGCGTGAGAGCCGCCGATACCGTCGTAAAGATCGCACAGTTCCAGTACCTGCTTGTCCTCACTCAGATGCCACACCGACACCCGCGCCACGGACAGCGTACGTGCCGCCACCTCGGTCAGCAGGGGAAATACCTGCGACAGATCCTTGGCGAGCACCTGGCCTTGCATGATCTCCAGCAGGGCCTCCTGCTGGGAACGCACGCGTGCGGCAACCTCGGTCTCCAGACCCAATCCGCCCGGCACGGCGGCGAGGAGCAAGTCGGGACTTTGTTCGTGCTGGGGGTGCGAGGGATCAATCATGGGGTGCGGCGGACCGCGCAGGTAAGTGCATTACCAATTTATTCTGCTCTTGCGATTGATTATTTTCCAAGACACTGACACAAATTAACAAATGCGGCAATCGGGGCATCGCTATAAGTGTATTGAGCCGTCACGCTAAAATGCGGAATTACTCTCACTGCGCATGCCACCATTCGACGTGCTTTATCCCCTTGCCCGCACCGCCCTGTTTGCTCTTGACCCCGAGGTCGCGCACCACCTTGCATTGAATTCGCTGCGCAGGATGCAGCGCCTCAATCTCTCCGGATTGATGGCCTCATGCCGGAAATCGCCGCGCGAAGTCATGGGCCTCAAGTTCGATAACCCGGTCGGCCTCGCCGCCGGGCTGGACAAGAACGGCGAGTACATCGACGCATTGGCGGCATTGGGATTCGGCTTTATCGAGGTCGGCACCGTGACACCGCGCGCCCAGCCGGGCAACCCGAAACCGCGCA
>JAEUNB010000366.1 GCA_016790625.1 Betaproteobacteria bacterium
CACATCGACCGTTTATCAGGATTCGACCGTTGTCCAATGTGATCGACGCGGGGTAATCGTGGCTTGGCCCTATTGCCACTCTGGCAAGGCCATTGCTGCCAAATCCTGTGTCCGGCGAACCGTCAGCGTTAAAGCGCAACACACAAAAATCGTAGTTGTACACAGTCGGGCTGGTACATTCGGCGGCAACGGTGATCTTGCCGTCGCTCAACATCAATGCGTGACCTCTGGCGGTACCGCCGAGCGCGGTAACAATGCGTCCGGTACCGTTAAAACTCAGGTCGAGCGAGCCATCAACATTGAAACGTGCAACACAGACTTGATCTACGGTGTCTCCTCTGCAATAACCGACCACGACCAGTTTTCCATCCGGCTGATAGGCCAAAGCCGACGCGATATCCTGTAGCGGCTTGACTCCGAGGGCAAATCCTTCCCGACCGCCAGTACCAAAGGTGCTGTCCGGGGTGCCATTGCGGTTGTATCGCGCGACGCAAAAATCTCTTCCGGAATCCGTCGTGCATTCGCCCGCCAGGACTATCCGGTTGCCGTCTATCAGCAGCGCATTGCCGAGCTCCCCGCCGTTTGCAGCACCCGCGGCGCGTAGCACGCCGTTACCGGACAGGGAAGCATCCAGCGATCCGTCCTCGTTGAACCGCACCACGCACATTCTGATCGAGCCGGTGGACTGACAATTGCCCGCCAGGACGACGCGACTGCCGTCCAAGCCAACTGCGGCGACCTGCGAATAGCTGTTGTCCAACTGCAGGCTCACTCTACCGTCGCCATCGAAGGACGCATCCAATCCGCCCGTAGCGAGCGCCCGGACTGCACAATAGACCCGCGGGTTTTGAAAAATGCTGATTGGCGAGGCATCGCAGGTCGCGCCAACAACAATACGATCCCCGTCCAGCGCCACTCCGACAATCCAGTGATGGCCATTGGTCACGAAGTAGTGGCCCGTTCCGCTACCGTTGAAATTGCCGTCGAGCGAGCCATTCTGGTTGTATCGTGTAACACAAATATCCCGTATGGTCGAAAAGGTAGGGCCGCTGCCGCCATTATTTCGAAACACACAGTTGCCGGCGACGATGATCTTTTCACCGCTTATAGCAACTGCGGCGGCAGCCGAATCTCCGATACCCAGGTTGGTCGTGACCAATCCATTGCTACCAAACGACGTGTCCGGCAGCCCGGAGGCACTTATGCGCAGCACGCACTGCCAGGCACTAGTGTTTACCGGACACGAGCCCGCCAACACTAACTGTGTACCCTGTACCGCCAGTGCCGAAGGCGACATGCCAGCGAACGCGGTCACGACGCCAGCGGTGCCGAATGTGACATCGGTGGTGCCGTCATTGTTAAGGCGGAAAAGACACGCACTGCCACCGCAGAACCCCAGTACGTAGAGCTTAGCATCGAGTTCGACGATTGCTCGAAGATAGGCATCACTTGGGAAGGCAATAAATCGCTTTCCCGACCCGTTAAACGAAATGTCCAACACGTCTTGTGCCGTGTAACGAACGAGGCAGATTTGGTGCCACACTTCCCCTCTGCACGAGCCTGCCACAACCAGCCTGCCATCTGCCTGGCGCAACACCTTGTCGGCGGAACTATCGTCAGGCGCGGTAGCAATATTCTGGCGAACGAGGCCACCGACACCAAACGCGGTATCGAGCTGCCCGGGTGACGCCGAAGCCAGCACCGGGAACATGGTCAGAAAAACAAAACTGAAAATCAGTCGCAGGTAACAGCGCATGCGGGTGAAGTAGATGAACTTGACCCGCGATTGTCTCATGGTGCATGCGGCGAGATCGCGTTGAGCGCCTTAATCCGGCTTGGCGCCAACACATTCGAGCCAAACACAATCACTGGCGCGGTGTTCCGGGCACTTTCCGTCTGCAGACAATGCCAATGTTGGGGTTTGTAATGCGCGCAACCGGCTATTACAACCTAGCGTAATTAGGAATACACTTGGCGCAAAGCATCAACTCTCCGGAGGAGTTCATGACTGGAATCGTCACCACGCTGATCCTCGCTGCCATCACTGCCGCCGGCATCTACGCCGGCTACTGGGCGTTTACCAGACGCAATACAACGGCAATGCGCGGCAATCCCGGCGCGGACCCGCATTCGCTCAGTGCTGATTCAGGGGATGTAATACAGAGCCGTTAACCGGATTTTCAG
Source organism: Betaproteobacteria bacterium (assembly GCA_016790625.1). Classification (GTDB taxonomy): domain Bacteria; phylum Pseudomonadota; class Gammaproteobacteria; order Burkholderiales; family Usitatibacteraceae; genus UKL13-2. The sequence continues at coordinate 2,185 of JAEUNB010000366.1, forward strand.
TGGTCGCGGCCTAGGCACCGCTGCCCTCTCCCCAACCCCTCTCCCGCTCGCGGGTGAGGGGCTTTTTAGGCGAGCATCGTATCCCGCGCCGATTCCACCAGCCCGGCCTTAAGTTCAGCAGCGTGCAGCGTGTTGCCTAGCAACATTGTGATCGTCATCGGACCGACGCCACCGGGAACGGGAGTAATGGCAGACGCCACTTTCTTTGCCGACTCAAAATCCACATCACCCACCAGCTTGCCGTCCGGCAGGCGGTTAATGCCGACATCGATCACCACCGCGCCCGGCTTGATCATGCTGCCGGTGATCATGCAGGGCCGCCCCACGGCTGCGACCAGGATATCGGCATCGCGCGTGAAGCGCGGCAGGTTATCAGTTTTCGAATGGCAGACAGTAACCGTACCACCGGCCTTCAGCATCAGCATCGCTTGCGGTTTGCCGACGATATTGGAGCGGCCGACGATGACGACGTGCTTGCCTTCGACACGCACGTTTTCGTATTCCAGCATTTTCATCACGCCGAATGGCGTGCACGGCGGATAGCGGCTTTCGTCGATCACCAGCGCGCCCATGTTGGCATAATGAAAACCGTCTACATCCTTGTCCGGATGGATTGCTTCGATCACGGCACGATCATCAAGGCCTTTCGGCAACGGCAATTGAACGAGGATGCCGTGAATGGCGGGATTGGCGTTGAGCTTCTCGATGAAAGCGACCAGTTCATCCTGCGAGGTGGTGGCGGCAAGTGCATGCACTTCCGAATGCATGCCGACCGATTCGCAGGCCCTGGCCTTGTTGCGCACATAGACCTGCGAAGCGGGGTCGTTACCGACGATCACCACGGCGAGGCCCGGCCGCACGCCACGTTCGATCAGACGGTCGACGCGCAGCTTGTATTCGACACGGAAAAATTCGGAGATGACTTTGCCATCAATCAGTTTTGCGCTCATGTTGCGGTTTCCGGAAATTCGAGAATCTGGGTGGGTGTGACGAGGATGTGTATGCGCTGGTCGGTATCGTCGTGCGGCACGGCATCGACCACCTGCTCATCGAATGCGGCCACTACGCGCACCGGCCGCGTGCCTGCTGTGCTCAACAGCCGGTCGTAAAATCCGGCGCCGTAGCCCAGCCGATTGCCCTGCCGGTCAAACGCCACGCCCGGCATCAGCACCATGTCGATGTCGTTGATCGGGACTACCGGCAGGTCGGCGCGAGGTTCCTGAATTCCCCACACGCCGGCCACCAGATCTGCCGGACTGCTGACGCAATGAACAGAAAGCTGTTTGCTGGTCCGGTCGATACGCGGCAGCGCCGCCATTTTACCGTCGCGCAGCAGGCCTGAAAAAAAGTCGTGCGTATCGAGTTCGGTATCGAAGCTCATATAGGTCATCACCGACCGGGCGTTTCGATACGCCGGCAACGCGCGCACGCGCTCAATGGCGGTGGCAGAAGCGGATTGCCTAACGTTGGCCGGCATGGCGGCGCGCGCCGCCAGCACCGTGGCACGCAGCGCTTTCTTCGCTTCTTTCAGGTTTGATTCCATGGGAAATAATGGGCTCTGTGCCGCGAGTGTGTGATTGTATTCTGCCCCTCGGCAATCAGCGCCGCACCGTCATGCATCAATTTTTCGACGGTTTGCGACCTAACCACCGGGCCAGTTCCTGCCAGACGCCAATGTCGAAAAATCGCGTCGCCAGTCCCGATGGCGACGGCAGCACAAAGAACTGCGTCTTCCCCCACGTCTCCGCCTGCAGTCCATAGGCCACCGATTTTTCCAGCGCAGACTGCGCAGCATTCTTGCTGGTGAAGGCAACCAGCGCCGGTTGATAGCGGGCAATTTTTGATTTGAGCGCGATCAGATCGAACGCATCGTCCGGCAATTCGCTATCGACGCCGCTGTGCACCTTGCCCAAGTCGGTGAGGCCGATATCCAGTTTCAGCAGTTCGGGATATTCATGCGGCGCAAACCCGCGTGGCGTGATGCCGACCTGATGCAGCGTCGGCCAGAATTTGTTGCCGGGCTTGGCGTAGTAGGCCTTTGCAGCGGCGGATGCGCGAGACGGCGCGGTTCCGCAAAACACCAGCCGCAGGTTCGGCCCCAGTAAATCAGGTACCAAATAACCTCTCCCCCTTGGCGGGGGAGAGGTTGGAGAGAGGGGGATATCTGATGAATCGCGCTCTTTTTTTGGCGAGCGCGTCCTGGTATCGCTTTTCGAGTCGCTCACGCAGCCAACGCCAGTGTGCCGGCCGCAGGTTTGACTTCAACCCAACCGCGCAAACCATTCAACCACCAGATATGTGTGGCGCGAGTCAGATCTTCGCGCCGCAACACCCTCTCCTGCAGAGTGCCCGCGTCAAGCAATTCGCCACGCAAGGTGCCGTCGAGCAAGCCACATGACTTCGGCGGCGTGACCTTCACGCCGTCTAGCTCGATAACCAGATTGGCGCGGGTGAATTCGGTCAGCTCGCCACGCTCATTCCACAGCAGCGTATCGAACGCCGCCTGCCCCACCGGCGCGTGCCG
>JAEUNB010000372.1 GCA_016790625.1 Betaproteobacteria bacterium
CAGAAGTATTTTGAATAGCTTGCCCAAAAATGCAATGTGGCCTGCCCTTGATGACGACCAACCTAGTTACTTCGGCAGATTCGAACGCTTCAGGTCCACGGTTTCAGCTGGGCTTTTGATTTCGAGCCCCCTTGATTCTTAGTATGCCTGCGGCAGTACGACACTATTCAGCACTTGCTGGCACAGGGGCTGAATTCGTTTGAACGCGTCATCAATCTTGGACTTCTCGTTCTCCGAGCCGCCTGCTTGGCACATTATCCCAATAGCCTTTCCTCGAAAGAAAAATTGATACATCAGCGCGTTCTGATACATCTTCATCCCAGCGCGCTCAAGAGGTGTAGATATCTGAACCCAATATCCATTTTGCTTTTCCAGCGTGAAATTTCCGGAGGCGATATATAGAGACCCATCAGGAATTGCGCCCTTAACTTCCCCAGAGCGAACAAATTCCTCCATTTCTTTTTTCGTTGGGTTGTATCCATGCCCATCTCGAATATCGATATGAATCGTCTCCAGGCCTGTACCATTTTCACTCACCCATTTTTGAACTACGTGAGGCCGCTCGCCATTCTGACCCAACCAAGATCGAGGCAATTGCAAACTCACCTTGAGTCCTTGAGATTTTCCTGTACCGTCTGTCTCATAGCGCTGCCTAAATCTATCGGCGAATTCGCCAACAGGATTTGCCGCATATTTCACTGTCAGCAAGTACTCAAGTACTGGACTCTCGATTTCTCCCTTTGATCTAGCTTTTACTTGTTGAAGGAAATTGCCCGCAATTTCCCTGGTGATCTGCTGGCGCCCTAAATTGCCTTTATTTTTTGTTTGTAAAGTGGATATTGTTTCCAGAAACGACTTCTCGCCCATGGCTTGCTTTAGCTGGGTCTCCAATTTGGGCTTGATGTATGGGAACGTCGAGCCAAATTGTGCGCGGGCTAACTCCACCTCTCCTGTCAATTCTGGAAATTCCTTCTCAATACGAGACAACGAGTACTCTTGCCCGAGAAGGAACCCGTAGGTCTGCGCCATTCCTTTGATCGATATTGGATTGAAATTTATCGCAATGGACACGCTGGAATGGAAAAACAGAGCCAGCAAAACCAATGCCCACCGAATTGTTCTTGGGACGATGGCACCATCATTGGCAGCGTGATGCGTGGGCATCACACTTTCTATTTTCATAGCAGAAAAGTGACTAGAGACCATAAATGTCACGCGGCTCCTCTCCCAGAGGACCTGGCAACTTGCTGATTGCGAACACCACAATCACCTGCATCTAAAATAGTCAGTCCAGAGAGAATTTATTTTTCGGCTTCTTGCTCATTGGTCAACTTTTCTCCTACCCGCGACTAATATAAACCACTCGCGTAAACGCTGCGTTATCTGATGGAGTTAGGCATCACCGACCGGAGCCCGCAGTTTGCGCATTGAGTTCAATGTTGAGCAAACGCATTTCTTCCGGTTTGGATGGGTTCACTGTTACAACTAACGTATTCCAAGCGCCTCCTCGCAAGGTGTCGGTGAAGCTAATCTCGACCTTCTTGTCGGCTTGATCCTCCCAATCCTTCCCATAGTTCAAGCTCCCCTTGACATTGCTGAACGTGAACGCATAGGGATTACCTATGGAAATAGTGATCTTGTGCCCCTCTAAATATGGCTCTATCTTCGTACAGGCTGCAAAGTAGGTAAGTGAACCTCCAGCAAACTGAAATTCGTCGTACTTTCCAGTGTTGCAGTCGAGTGTTGCGAACTTATAAGCGACTCGACTTTGAAGAGAGCGGACCTGCGCTTCAAGCGACCTAATTCTCCGCTCATAGCCTTGATTTGTCGGTGCAGCCTCTGACTTTGCGGGCGGCGGCTTTCCTGCTGGCGTCTGTGCGAAGACGCTATTAGTATGCGCGATTGTCAACGCAACAGATATTGCCAAGTGTGATACACGCTTCATATGTAGTTCTTTCGATTACGTAGTTGCCTAATTATGGCGCCCAACTCAATTTAGTGAAAGTTTGTCTCCGCCAATCAAGACGCGGACTCTCTCTACTCACGCAATGAGAAATTCTGACAAATCACATGCAACAACTGTTTAGCCTGGTCGTACTAAACGTGCCGTCACAACAAAACCCTCAATTCCCGCGCTTACAATAAATCTGTGCCAGCGCTTCGGCCGCAATGAGTTCAAAGTCTAAAAGCGAGCGAGCTATGCTGCAATCGACGTACGTACTTAATGGCCCAGATTAAAGTGGACAGGGGATTTGTATTCCTCGTCTAGCCAAGACAATTCACCTGCCCCTTCAATTTATCCCGAACTCAACGATCCGTCTTAACCCGAAATATCGCGCAAAGCTTGTTGCCGTCGGGGTCACGTACATAGGCCAGATGCATCGCGCCGATGTTGCTCTCGCGCAAGCCCGGCGCATCTTCAATCGACTGACCCCCATGCCTGACGGCGACATCGTGAAACTCTTTAACCTGTTCGGGAGATTCGCACTTGAAGCCGATGGTGCCTCCATTCGCCGGTGTCGCGGCTTCGCCGTTGATGGGCTCGGAAACACAGAAAGTGCTGCCGTTGTGGCGATAAAACAGTCTGGTGTGTCCGGATGCGGTCGTGTGGCGAAACGGTTCGCCTGCGCCCAGCGTTCCAAGCACAGCATCATAGAAACGCTTTGAGCGCTCGAGATTATTCGAGCCAACGACAACGTGATTCAACATGCAATCTGCTCCTCTGGGTCTGATCTACATTGAAAAACGAAACTCAAGCACCGGCGCGCCTCCCAGGCCAAAAATAGCCGGAAACCCGCACTAAATGGCGTTCTACGATTTCTTATCCACGGGAAACGCCACCTCCGTCGGCACAAACGCTTCCACCTCCACCGGCACATATTGCACATCAATCACGTCCAGCACCTGCACGCCACCCGGCGCGCGCAGCGTGACGCTATCGCCCGCACGCGACTTCATCAGCGTGCGCGCCAGTGGTGAAACCCAGCTGATGTGATTGCGCTTCAGGTCCACCTCGTCGATTCCGACGATGGTGATGGTGTTGTCCTCGCCTTCCTGATTGGCGTAAGTCACGGTGGCGCCGAAGAAAACCTGCTCCGCGCGTTCTTCATCGCGCGGCGTGGCGGGGTCCACCACTTCGGCGGCATCGAGCCGCTTGGTGAGGAATCGCAGCCTCCGGTCGATTTCCCGCAGGCGTTTCTTGCCGTATTGATAGTCGGCGTTTTCGCTGCGGTCGCCGTTCTTGGCAGCCCACGACACCGCTGCAGTCACGGCAGGGCGATCTTTCTTCAGCAGGAACTCGAATTCGTCCTTCAGCCGTTGATGGCCACCAGGGGTGATGTAGTTCTTCGAGCCAGGCGGAATTGGCGTGCCGCCGCCTTCAACATCATCGTCATCGTCCTGCTCGGACTCTTTGGTGAAGGCCTTGCTCATCATTTCACCTGCTGCAGAAACTGCTTGATGCCGCCCAGCAGCATTTCCACCGCGATGGCGGTGAGGATCAAACCCATCAGGCGCTCGACCGCTTCCATCGCGCGCTTGCCCAGCAACTTTTCGATCTTCTCGCCCAAGACCAGCAGGATGGCGGTGACCAGCATCGCCGCGGTCATCGCGCCCACCCACACGCCAAGTTTGGCCGGCTCGCGCGAGACCATCAGCATCACAGTAGCCAGCGCGGAGGGGCCGGCAATGAGCGGGATCGCCAGCGGCACGATGAAAGGCTCATGCGCCAGCGATTCACCGAACACGCTCTCGCTGGACTTGAACACCATATTGATGGCAATCATGAACAGGATCACGCCGCCGGCAATGGACAGCGAAATTTCGGACAGGTGCATCACATCAAGAAACTGCCGCCCGCCAAACATGAAGGCGAGCAGAATGAGATAGGCGATAAAACACTCGCGCGCCACCACCAGCGCGCGACGGCGAGAATCGACCTGTTTCAGCAGTGATGCAACGATGGGGAGATTGCCCAGCGGGTCCAGCACCAGGAACAGCAGGACAAAGGCGGAGATGAGTTCGGCATTCATGGCGGCATTTTACTTCCTGTGCCGGAATGTCCTGAGCGCGCCAGCAGGTCGCCGTGCGCCCGCGACAATCCGGGTGCCCAATTTCCGCAATGACGATATGGCGGCGGCGCGCCAGCGCGACCCAATATTGATGCAACTTAAGGTTTTGACGAATAGACCATCTTCAGGATTGCATCAATGGATGGCGTCAACTTAGTATCGCCACCACTACATCTTGTATTCAGCCGAAAGTAAAAGCATGCCTTCGACACGAACCGTCTCCGCTGTTCTCAAACGCGACCAATCTTCGCAGCCGTTTGACCTGCAGAAAATCACCGATGCGATCAGCCGTGCCGGCGCGGCAACCGGAGAGCTCACGGCGAGCCATAGCGAAGCATTGGCTGAAAAGGTTGTCGAAAGGATTATCGCGACCGGCATGGATCCAACGGTCGAATCGATCCAGGATGCAGTCGAGCGCACGTTGTTCGATGAAGGATATTTCACGACGTTGCGAGCCTACATTACCTATCGCGAGCAGCACCGCAGGATGCGCAATTCGAGAACGACACTGGTCGATGCCGCATCTACCGTCAACGAATACCTGGAGCAGCGCGACTGGCGGGTGCGCGCGAATGCCAATCAAGGTTATTCGCTGGGCGGCCTGATACTGAACGTCTCCGGCAAGGTGGTCGCGAATTATTGGCTCGATCAGGTTTACTCGCCGGAAATGGGCCAGGCCCACCGGTCGGGTGACGTGCATATCCACGATCTGGACATGCTGGCCGGCTACTGCGCCGGCTGGTCGCTGCGTACCTTCCTGGGGCTCGGCTTCAATGGCGTTTCGGGAAAAGTGGAATCAGGCCCGCCCAAACATCTGTCTTCCGCCGTCGGACAGATGGTGAATTTCCTCGGTTCGCTGCAAAACGAATGGGCCGGTGCGCAGGCATTCAGTTCGTTCGATACCTATCTCGCTCCCTATGTCCGCAAGGATCGGCTCGACTACCCTCGTGTACGGCAGTGCATCCAGGAATTTATCTACAACCTGAATGTTCCTTCGCGTTGGGGCACGCAGACCCCGTTCACCAATCTCACCTTCGACTGGGTTTGCCCGGAAGACCTGCGCGAGGACATCCCGATCATTGCCGGCAAGGAAATGCCGTTTCGCTATGGCGACCTGCAATATGAAATGGATCTCATCAATCGCGCTTACATCGACGTCATGAGCGCCGGTGATGCCAAGGGCCGCGTGTTCACCTTCCCCATCCCGACCTACAACATCACCGAGGACTTTCCGTGGGAAAGCGAGAATGCAGAACGGCTGTTCGCCATGACCGCGCGATACGGGCTGCCGTACTTCCAGAATTTCATCAACTCGGAACTGAAGCCCAACATGGTCCGGTCGATGTGCTGCCGCCTGCAACTCGATCTGCGTGAATTGCTGAAGCGCGGCAATGGCCTGTTTGGCTCCGCCGAGCAAACCGGCTCCGTCGGTGTGGTGACGCTCAACTGCGCACGTATCGGTTTTCAGTGCGCCGGTGACGAGGCAGCACTGTTCGCGCGCACCGATCACCTGCTCGACCTCGCCGCCGCGAGTCTCGAAATCAAACGTAAGGAAATCGATCGCTGGATGCAGGCCGGATTGTTTCCGTACACCAGGCGATACCTTGGCACCCTGCGCAATCACTTTTCGACTATCGGTGTCAACGGCATCAACGAGATGATCCGCAACTTCACCGGAGACCGCGAGGACATCACCAGCGACTGGGGGGCCGCATTCGCACTGCGCTATCTCGATCACGTGCGCAACCGCATCATCGGCTTCCAGGAGCAAACCGGGCATATGTACAACCTGGAAGCGAGCCCTGCGGAGGGGGCAACCTACCGGTTCGCACGCGAAGACAAAAAGCAGTTTCCGGCCATCCTGCAGGCCGGCACCGCTGCAAAACCCTACTACACCAACTCTTCACAGTTGCCGGTTGGCTTCACCGACGACCCGTTCGAAGCGCTGATTCGTCAGGAACCATTGCAAACCCGCTACACCGGCGGCACCGTATTGCACCTGTACCTTGCCGAACCGATGTCCAGCACTGCGTCGTGTCGCAACCTGGTGCGACGTGCGCTGACCCAATTCCGCGTGCCGTACATCACGATTACGCCCACCTTTTCCATCTGTCCGACGCACGGCTACCTTGCCGGCGAACACGCGTTCTGTCCGCAATGCGACGCAGAGCGCCTTGCCGGCAAGCGCGCCGCACGCGCAGGACAGCCTTTGCAAAAAAACGAGGAGATGCCCGCATGAACCAAACCAGCACGATTGAACACAATGCCGTCATGATGGCCGCCGAAACCATCCAGTTGGAACCTCACGAGCGCCAGCCCTGCGAAGTCTGGACACGGGTCATGGGCTACCACCGGCCGGTCGCTTCATTCAATCCCGGCAAGCAATCCGAACACGCGGAACGGCGATTCTTCACGGAAGCGTGCGCCGAGCGTCATATGGGTGACTGACATCGTCACGCCTGATTTTGCGGTAGGTGGATTTCAACCCTTCAGCGTCTCGGACTGGCCGCATAAAATCGCGGCAGTCATATTCGCGCAGGGATGCCCTCTGCGTTGCGGCTATTGCCACAATCCTCACCTGATTCCGCGCGGCGCAGGACAGCTCGCCTTCGCCGACGTAAGGAATATTCTCGATACTCGTCGCAACCTTCTCGACGGCGTTGTGTTTTCCGGCGGAGAGCCCTGCGCGCAACGCAATCTGCCGCAGGCCATTGCTTCCATCCGGCAACTGGGATTCAAAATCGGCCTGCATACCGCCGGTGCCTGCCCAGCCATGCTGGGGAAAGTGATAACTGATGTGGACTGGGTAGGCATTGACGTAAAGGCGCCACAAGACCAGTACGAGCAGCTGACTGGAACCTCATCATGGGGAAAAACCATGAGAAGCATCGATTTGCTCGTTTCACACAACACGCCTTTTGAAGCAAGAACCACCTGGCATCCCGACTTGTTTACCATCGACGCACTGCTCGATCTCGCCGGAAATCTCGCCGCAAGCGGAGTGACCACCTACGCTTTGCAACGTCTGCGTCGTAAGGCAGGCAATCACGACATGCAGCGATGGGAGCCTGGGCCCTCGCCGTCCACACAGGCTCTCGCCAACCTGGCAGCGATGTTCCCGGTCTTTACACTTCGTTAGGTCTCACTGGCGGCCAAGGTTCTGCAGCGAAGACTACGGCTTCAGCATGATCGCGACCAATCAGGCGCTGGCATTTACCAATCTATCGGCGGGGTTATGCAGGCGCTTTACGGCAGAGACAAACCGTCGCAGGGTCGGAGAAAGCGCGTCACGCTCCATCAGGACTTCGATCAACTCAAACTTGCCCCGCCGGCTGAATGCCATGTCGATGGCATCGCGCAATTCATGACGCGTGGTAACGCGCTGGCCGTTGCCACCCAAAGACGTCGCGATGTCGGCAAAGTGCCAATCGCCCAGGTCATTGAACGATGATTGCGGCTGAAATGCGCGGAGCATTCCCCATCCGCTGTTATTCAGCACCACCACGATCGGGTCCCACCCATGGCGAAAACAGTTTCCCAGCTCCCACCCGGTCATCTGGAACGCACCATCGCCAACCAGCACCAGCGCTCTGGACCCGGTGGCCGCCTGTATGCCCAGGCCAGCCGGAACACCAAAGCCCATGCTGGCGTAGTAACTATTGGAAAGAAACACGCTGTGATCGATTTCCATCGCCGTAAAGAGGCAGTCGCCGATGTCGCTTGCAATGGGTAGTTTGCCGTGCCGAAGCATTGCCTGGTTGATCGCCGACGAGATATCGATGGGTGTGATGACGGCATTGTCTACGGACACCGGTGAATGCTCCACCCGCGTAACTCCCTTGATTGCTGCGCAGCCCTTGATCGTCTGCGCAAGTAGCGCGCGGACCAGCAGGACGATGGGAATGGCCGGCCAAGTCTGATCGTCATGTGTGACGTGTCCGTCTATAACGTGTATCGCCCGCTTGAGATCCAGACTGGGCGGAGCGGTGCCGAAATTGGTATCCGAACGAATAACCCCGAGCAGGAATAGCTGATCCGAGTTTTCAACCAGGGCAGAAACATCTGTCCGGCCCGCCGAACCCAGATAAGTCCCCCGCACAAGGGCATCGGTTCCGGCGAGAACACCGCGGCCGAGGAAACTGGTCACCACCGGCAGTGCCAGCCGCGCAGCCAGCTCGGCGACCTCCGCCTCCAGCCCGAATCGCCTCACTTCGACACCCACCATCAACACCGGGTGCTCGGCAGCGGCAAGACTACTGAGGATCTCGCCCGCGCAGGCGTGAATCGCGCCCCTGTCCACCTCATCGGCAACATGATCCGGAACGCCAACACACGGCAGCTTGACCATATCGCGGGGTAGCTCTATGTACACAGGCTGCGAACAGGCAAGCGCACGCTGCAGCGCATGCGCTATCTGCTGAGGGGCACGCGCCGCATCGTCGATGCGAATCTGTTCGCAGGTTATTTCGGCATAGATTCGCATCTGCGAATCGAGCGTCCTGACCTGATGATGAAGTGACAGGCCGGCTGCGGACTCGTGCTTTCCGGGCGCGCCGGAAATGACGATCAGGGGCGATTTCTCGGCGTATGCAAGTGCAACCGCGTTCACCATGTTGAGTGCGCCCGCACCGTAGGTCACTGCCGCGACGCCCAGTCGAGAGCCAATCCTGGCCGCGGCATCTGCGGCAAATCCGACGGCCGGCTCATGGCTCAACGTATAGAGCGGGAGAATCGCCGATTGTTCGATAACTTCAAAAAATGGGAGAACAAAATCTCCGGGAATACCGAAAATTTCCCGGGCACCGGCAGCTTTCAGCGCGGACAACAAAGATTCACCGACATTCATGCGATTGCCCACCAGCCTTTGCGTATTGGATGACTGCGGCAAATTTTAGGCTGCGTGGCATGTGCCCGCTTTGAAAAATCTCATAAAACTGATTTACATCAAATTTGTTTTCTCTGCGGCCTGAGCCTGCCATTTGCGCCATGCGCCGACAGGTTTCCGCACTACGAATTTGCCTGGATATGCGCACGGGTTTTGAGTTGCATCAAAAACTTTGACACCGGTTCGCCGATGATGATGGCTCATTTCCGGAGCCGGCCAGGCGACTTCGCATTGCCTGGACTTCCGGAAATCACGAAAGTCATCGCATGGAAATGTTGGCCAACAAAAAAATTCTCGTCACCGGACTATTGAGCAATCGATCAATTGCTTACGGCGTCGCGGCCGCAATGCGCCGTGAAGGCGCCGAGCTCGCCTTTACCTACCAGTCGGAGAACGTCCGTGAGCGTGTCGCTCGCCTCGCCGCACAGTTTGAGTCCCAACTGGTATTCCCATGCGATGTTTCCAGCGATGATGAAATTACGGCACTGTTTGGCAACCTCGCTACGCATTGGGACGGCCTCGATGGAATAGTGCATGCCATTGCCTTTGCACCTCGCGAAGCACTCTCGGGCGATTTCCACCATGCCGTCACGCGTGACAATTTTCATATCGCCCATGACATCAGCTCCTACAGCCTCGCCGCGCTCGTCAAAGCCGGTCTGCGCATGATGAAAGGGCGACACGCGGCGGTTACGGCCATGACCTATCTGGGCGCTGAGCGTGCGGTCCCCAATTACAATGTGATGGGTCTCGCAAAAGCGAGCCTGGAAGCCTGCATTCGCTATCTGGCCTTCAGCCTTGGACCACAAGGCATTCGCGTCAACGGCATCTCTGCCGGGCCGATCAAGACGCTGGCGGCGTCCGGCGTGGGTGACTTCGGCAAACTGCTGGATTTTGTTGAGCACAACTCCCCGTTGCGGCGCAACGTCACCATTGAAGAAGTCGGCAATACCGCTGCCTTTCTCTGCAGCGACCTCGCCAGCGGCATAAACGGTGAAATCACTTACGTCGACGGCGGTTTCAGCATTTCAGGCCTGGGAAGGTCCCAATGACGTTGCCGGCTTTCGCAGCCATTGGTGCAGACCTGCCAGTGCTGCGCATCAAGGGAAAACGGCTGCTGCCCCTGGTACAAGGCGGCATGGGTGTCGGCGTCTCCGCACATCGATTGTCGGGAAGCGTCGCACGCACCGGCGCTGTCGGCACACTCTCAAGCGTAGATTTGCGGCGCCATCATCCTGATCTGATGGCGCAAACCGCCAAGAGCCGTGACAAGGATCTTATCAACCGGGTCAATCTAATAGCGATCGATCGCGAAGTGCGTGCGGCACTGGATCTCGCCTCCGGCAATGGCTTGGTCGCGGTCAATATCATGCGAGCAGTTTCCGAGTATGCGGCCAATGTACGCCAGTCCTGCGAGTCCGGAGCAGAAGCCATTGTTGTCGGCGCTGGACTGCCGCTGGACTTGCCTGATCTCACTGCAAATTTTCCGGATGTCGCATTGATACCGATACTCTCCGATGCGCGCGGCGTCGCAGTCGTGCTCAAGAAATGGCTGCGCAAGGGTCGTCTCCCCGATGCCATTGTCATCGAGCATCCGCGCCACGCGGGCGGGCACCTGGGTGCAGCAAGGATCGAGGATCTGGACGATCCACGGTTTGAGTTTGCGCGCGTACTCGAGGAAACCTTTCTTTTGTATCGCGAGCTGGGCATTGAGCCGGAGTCGCCGCCACTCATTCCCGCAGGTGGCATCTCGACGCCAGCACAGGTCCGCACCCTCTTTGAACTGGGTGCCGGTGCAGTGCAGGTAGGCACCCCGTTTGCCGTTACCGAGGAATGCGATGCACACATCAATTTCAAGCAAGTACTTGCCGCTGCGAAACCCGAGGATATCGTTACTTTCATGAGCGTGGCCGGGCTGCCGGCCCGCGCGGTCAAGACCGTGTGGCTGGAAAAGTACCTGGAGAAACTGCCCGTATTGAAGGGTCGCGCCAAAGCGCGCACAGACTGCACGCTGGCTTTCGACTGCCTGGAGAACTGCGGTCTGCGCGACGGGATCGAGCGATTCGGGCAATTCTGCATCGATCACCATCTGGCAGCCGCCGTGGCGGGCGACGTTCAGCGCGGCTTGTTCTTTCGCGGTGCCGGCACCCTGCCGTTCGGATCGGAGATTCGCCCTGTCTGGGATTTAATTGAATATCTGCTCAAAGGCACGATGCCTGCGGATTGGGTTACGGCTGCCAGCTAATCTGCCATCAATGATCGCAACGCGTCCACATTGCCTTCAACGGTTTTTGCCTGCAGGTCACCTTGCCGCTGTCCGACAACGCGTTACCGTAACCTTGACGTTTCTTAAGGTAGCCGAGCTTGACCGCGTTTAAGGTACTGCAATGGATCTATGGGATACCCCGGCTGGCTTTGACCAGCCTCTAGACGCATTGGCAGCTTGCCATCGACGCATCGAAAAGCAACTGCTTACCCTTTCTCGTCTGCCGAAGCATATTGAACGCCATGGCGTTGATGATGAAGCGCGAGCGGCAGTGACAGCAGTAATGCGCTATTTTCTGAATGCGGCACCGAACCATCATGCCGATGAAGAAATGGATTTGTTTCCCCTGTTATTGCGGGCCGCCGAACAATCGGCTGATCGCTCGCGTACGTTTGAACTGGTCTCGCATCTGCTGGTCGATCACCGCGAAATGGAGGCCGCATGGACAACGCTACGCATTGCGCTGGAGGGAGTTCTTTCCGGCTCGACCGAGCTGCTGGACAAACAAGTCTGCAAGGATTTTTCGCGAATTTACACCAGCCACATCGACCGTGAAGAGACGGAGCTATTTCCGCTCGCAGCGCGTTTACTGAGGAAGCCCGCCCTGGATGCTCTGGGTGCTGCCATGGCGCGCCGGCGTGGCCTGCCACCACCCAGCCTCGCCTGACTTTCGCTTACAGGAAATTTCACATGATGCCCGCACTTTCGTGGCGCCGACTCGGCGACGCGCCTCATCGCCTGTTCTTTTTCCTGGGCACCGCCTGTCTTCTCGCATCAAGCGCCTGGTGGTTGTTGGCAATGCTTGCACGTCACGCGAGCTGGAGCGGCCTGCAATCAATCGGCGACCTGTCCTCGTATCTGCATCCGCTGATCATGATCTACGGTTTCTTTCCCTTCTTTATCTTCGGTTTTGCCTTTACAGCCGGGCCCCGTTGGCTGCAGATGCCGCCGCCCACGCAACGGGAATACCTGCTGCCGGGCGCCGGCATGGGCGCGTCGTTCATGGCACTGTTCCCGGCCATGCTGGCCGGCCAGACTGCGGTGCTGGCTGCGCTGGCGTGCTATGCCGGCTTTGCTGGCGCGCTGTTCTGGCGTTTCAGCGTGATGATCCACCGCAGTGCCGCGCCGGAAAAAATTCACGCGCGCATTGTCCAGGCCGGCCTCGCCGCCGGCGGACTTGCGCTGGTCTTTGCAATTGCCGCCATCGCGACCGGCCATGAATGGCGCGACCTGGTGCGCAGCGTTGGCGTGTGGGGTTTTCTGGTGCCGCTGTTCTGCGCCGTATGCCATCGCATGCTGCCGTTCTTCACCGCTTCGGCGCTGGACGGCCGCCCGATGTGGCGCCCCTGGTGGCTGTTGTCACTGTTGGTTGGGGGATCGTACCTTCATGGCGTGCTGGACTATGCGGGCGCAACCCGATGGATGTGGCTGGTCGACGGGCCCATGGCGTTTATCACATTCACCATTGTCTGGCGCTGGGGCCTGATGCAAAGCCTTCGCAACCGGTTGCTCGCGATGCTGCATCTGAGTTTCCTGTGGCTCGCCATCGCCTACACCCTCTACTTCGTGCAGGCCCTGCTGGCGCACGCCGGCCATGAGGTACTGGGCATGGGCCCGATGCACGCGGTGTCGATCGGCTTTCTCGCGTCGATCACCATCGCCATGGTCACGCGCGTGACCTGCGGTCATTCGGGACGCATGCTGGCGGCCGACAACGTGACTTGGGGATTGTTCCTGGTGTTCCAGCTCGCCGCAGTTTCACGTGTCGCCGCCGAGACGTTCAGCAGCCATTACGCCGTCCTGATCGTCACCACCTCAGCCATCTGGTTTGGTTGCTTTGGCATCTGGGTCTGCCGGAGCGCGCCGGTTTACCTTGCACCCCGGCAGGACGGCATGCCGGGCTAGCAACCAGGCGAACGGCTGTCAGCCCAGTTCGTGCGCCAGCGCCAGCGAAACGCCGAACAGCACCATGGCGCCTGCCTGGTGGGTTGCCGCAATAGCGACCGGCACGCCCAGCAGCAGCGTGGCCACGCCCAGCGTAAACTGCGCCACCAGCGTCGCCAGCAATCCGTGCGCCATCCACTTTGCCGGCCTCGATGCGTTGGATCGTTGTACCCGCCACCACAACATCGGAATCAGCGCCGCCAGCAGCCACGCAATCAGGCGGTGATCGAATTGCACCGTGGCAAGATTGCCGATGAAGTTGGCATACCAGGGATCAATCACGAACATGTCCGGCGGCACCACATGGCCATGCATCAGTGGGAAGGTGTTGTAGGCAAGTCCTGCGCGCAAGCCCGCCACCAGCCCACCCGACAGCACCATCAGCGATACGATTGCCACCAGTATCCTTGAAAAGCGGACCAGCCCCGCCGGCACCGCCGGCCGTGGCCGCTCTCCCTTCAGCAGATCCAGCGCCACCCAGAACTGAGCGGCAAAGATCAGGAATGCCAGTGCCAGGTGCGCCGTCAGCCTGAGGTGGCTCACGCGCGGCTCGTCGACCAGTCCGCTCTTGACCATGTACCAGCCCATTGCGCCCTGCATGGCGCCGAGCAGCAGGATGCCACCCAGCTTCCAGGCGAGTGTGGCGCTCACGTGCCTGCGCGCGACAAAAACCAGCAGCGGCAGAAGATAGACGATGCCGATCAGCCGACCCAGCAGGCGATGGAAATATTCCCACCAGAAGATGCCCTTGAATTCATCCACGCCCATGTCGAAATTGCGCAGCTTGAACTCGGGTGTCTGTTGATATTTGGCAAAAGTAGCCTGCCACTCGGCGTCGTTCAGCGGCGGAATAGCGCCGACGATGGGCTGCCACTCGACGATCGACAGCCCGGAGTGGGTGAGGCGGGTCACGCCGCCGACGACGACCATGGCAAACACCATGGCGCAGCAGATCAGCAGCCAGATCGCCATTGCTTTCGCGACAGTGCGATTGTCGGTATCGCCGACCGCGACCGGCAGGGAATGCAGCGAATGGACAAGAACATTTGAAGAAGCCATGGCGTATTCCGTATCGAAGAAATAACGAGGTTCGCGAAGCGATGGCAGAAGTAAAGCATGGCGCAACTTCGGATTTCTTAAGGCACATCAAGTAAATCCGCGAGTCATCTGCCTACAGTGACGACACACAAAACCAGCCGGTTCGCCGGTGGCGATGACCCAAATTCGTCCAAGGAGAACAACATGTCGCAACACGATCCCAGCAGGGCTCCCCAACACACCGTAGATGACCCGAACGAGCCGGTGCCGCTCATGCAGCAATTGCTGGACAACCCGTTCCTGCTGCTGTTCCTGGGCGTCATGATTCCGATGGTGGTGTATTCGCTCTGGGGCGTGATCGACATCCTTACTGTGCCCGCCGGCAAGTAACCCACCGCCAGCATATTGAATTCAATATCCCCAACAGGAGAAAAAGCACATGAGCGCCATCTTGCCGCCGTCAGAACGACTCTGGTGGAAGCATCCACTGGATCGTGTCGAAGGCACCTGGATCGTCATCTCCCTCATTTGGTGCCTGATCATGTTTGCCATGATGGTGGGCTGGCATATCTGGGGGAAACAGAATCTCTCCACGGAAACTTACAAGACCACCCCTGAGTTGTTCACGCGCAAAACCCAGGCGATGGTCGACAAGTACACCGTGCGCACGGAGACCGAGGAAAAAATCCCGGTGGTTGCGCCGCCCGCAGGAAGCGACGTCTATCTGATTGCGCGCCTATGGAGTTTCTGGCCGATCCTCGAACTCGAAAAGGGCAAAACTTACCGGCTGCATCTTACGTCGATGGACTATAACCACGGCTTTTCCCTGCAGCCTGCAAACATCAACATCCAGATCGTTCCGGGATATGAACACGTGGTGAAGGTGACGCCAAACCAGGCTGGCACCTTTTCGATCGTGTGCAATGAATTCTGCGGCATCAACCATCACACGATGGTGAGCCGTCTCTACGTCAAATAGGTGCGCACATGACACCGACCACATACCGCACCTGCCCACGGTCCGGCCTGCAATTCGAATCGCAGGCGGAGAAACTGATGATCGTCAACGCTGTCACTGCCGTCGTGGCGCTGCTGGTCGGCGGCATCCTCGCCATCGGTGTGGTGCTGACACGTTGGCCGACCATCCACTGGCTGGCCGCCGACACGTTCTACATGGTGTTGACCGCACACGGCATCGACATGTTGATCTTCTGGATCATTTTCTTCGAGATCGCCGTTCTCTATTTCTGCGCTTCCACACTGCTTCGATGTCGAATTGCCACACCCAAACTCGCGTGGGTGGCCTACGCGCTGATGCTGATTGGCGCGGTGATGAACAATGTCGCTGTGTTCCAGGGCAATTCAAGCGTAATGATGACTTCCTACGTGCCCATGATGGCGGAGCCGGCGTTTTATCTGGGGCTGATCCTGTTCGCGGTCGGCGCATTGATCGCCTGCTTTATCTTCTTCGGCACGCTGGTGATTGCCAAGCGCGACAAAACATATCAGGGCTCGGTACCGCTGGTGACCTTTGGTGCCGTCGTCGCCGCAATCATCGCGGTATTCACGATCACGTCGGGCGCCATCATTCTTATCCCGACGTTCCTCATGTCACTGGGCGTCATTCAATCGGTTGATCCCCTCATCTACCGCACGATATGGTGGGCATTCGGCCATTCCTCGCAGCAGATCAACGTGGCCGCGCATATTTCCATCTGGTACGCGGTCGCCGCCATTGCCTTCGGCGCCAAACCCATGTCTGAGCGCGTAAGCCGCAGCGCCTTCCTTCTCTACATCCTGTTCCTGCAACTGGCGAGCGCGCATCACCTGCTGGCCGATCCGGGTGTGAGTACCGCCTGGAAGGTGGTCAACACCAGCTACTTCATGTATTTCGCCGTGCTGGCATCGATGATCCACGGGCTCACCATCCCGGGTGCCATTGAGGTCGCACAGCGCGCCAAGGGCTTCAACAACGGCCTGTTCGAATGGCTGCGCAAAGCGCCATGGGGCAATCCGGTCTTCTCGGGAATGTTCATATCGCTGATCGGCTTCGGCTTCCTTGGCGGCATTTCCGGCGTGATGATGGGTACCGAGCAGCTCAACATGATCATCCACAACACGATCTATGTGCCAGGCCACTTCCACGCCACGGTCGTCGTCGGTACTACGCTGTCGTTCATGGCGCTGACCTACTTCCTGATCCCGGTGCTGTTCCGGCGCGAGATGATCAACCCCGGCCTGGCTAAGCTCCAGCCCTACCTGTTTGGCCTGTCGATGTACTTCTTCTGCCTGGTGATGATGGGCGCAGGAACGCTGGGTGTGTCTCGCCGGCACTGGGACATGGCCTTCAATGGTTCCGCCATGGCCTATGAATGGCCGGGTGCTGCGTACCTGCTAATGGGTCTGGTCGGTGTGGCGGGCATTGCCGCCATCGTCGGCGGCGCACTCTACATCTACATCACCGTCGGCTCGATCCTGTGGGGCAGAAAGCTGGATACCGGGGCCGTCAGCGCGAAGTTCACGCCGATTCCACCGACCGCACCGACGCTGGTAGCGCAGAGTTACGGATCGGCTGGCTTCGCGGCGCCTGGCACATTTGTGCTGGCGATGGTGTTCCTGGTTTCCTTCGTCCTCTACTACTTCATCAACTGGAAGTACCTTTCCCAGGTGTGGGGATTGAGCTAGCCGCGGGCAAGGGTAAAGGTAACGTCTGGCAGTCGACCGGCGTTGCCGAATCCGGTGAACAGTGCACTGTGAAAAGGACTAAAACATGAACGCCCTGCCCGATGTGCAACATTCCAACGCAAGACCTGATACCGGATCTGTGTTTCAGACAGCGCGGAATGTCGTCAGCATTTTCAAGCTGCGCATCGGCTTCATGATCACCGTGACGGCACTGGCCGGCGTGATCGTGACACCGGGGCCGGCGCTGGGCTGGGCCAAACTGACGGTCCTGTTGCTGGCGGTGCTGGCCTCCTCGGCCAGTGCCGGCGCCTTCAACCAGTATTACGAACGCGTCAGCGACCGGCTGATGGCGCGAACACGCGGCCGCGTTTTTGCCACCGGCGAAATCCCCGACCATCCGGCCTGGCTGGCGCTGTTTGCCGTCATGCTATCGGTCGCCGTGCTGGCCGCAGCCTGGGTGCTGAACCCGGTATCGGCCGGCTTCGTTTTCCTGGGCGCGTTTTTCTACGCCGTTGTCTATACCGTGTGGCTCAAGCGTCGCAGCGCCATGAATATCGTTGTCGGCGGCCTGGCCGGCAGCTTCGCCGTCCTGGCCGGCGCCGCTGCCGTCGATGTCGCCCTGGGTCCGCTGCCGATATTGATGGCACTCGTCCTGTTCCTCTGGACGCCGCCACATTTCTGGAGCCTCGCGATCGCCGGACACGCCGAATACGCGGCGGCCGGGGTGCCGATGCTGCCGGTCGTGGTCGGCATTCCGCGCGCCGCGCGCATCGTCATGTGGAGCACCATCGCCCTGGCAGTGACCGCCCTGCTGCCGGGTTTCTTCGGTGCCGGTCTTGTCTACATGGCCGGCGCGCTTGCCGGCGGCGGGCACTTCGTATGGCGCTCAGTGCAATTGGCGCGGCGGCCTTCGCGCAAGACGGCGATGGCTGCGTTTTTTGCCTCGCTGATCCAACTCAGTCTGTTGCTCGGTGCCGCGGCGCTCGACAGCCTTCTGCGTTGATGGCACCGCAGGAAGTGCAGCTATGTCGACTTTCGTGATCCGCGCATGCAACAGAAGCAGAGAGGGCGCGCGCACGATATTCCGCAACGCGGCAATCCTGCTTTGCTGCATGGCTGCAACGGCATGGTGCTCGACATCGGTATTGGGGAGCGATGCCGGCAGCCGCGCGGCCGAGGCGGAAACCAGCGTGTCTCCCGGCCTCGATGCCGCGGCCAGTATGCGTTTGAGCCAGTCGGCGATCGGCCGCAAGGTCAGCGATTTCACGTTGCTGGACCGCGAAGGCCGATCGGTGCGATTAAGCAGCTATCGCGGCAAGCCTTTGCTGGTCAGTTTTATTTTCACCGGCTGCTTCCAGGTGTGCCCGCTGACCACGCGGTCGCTGCAGAAAGCCGTCGAAAGCGGTCGCGACGTGTTCGGCACCAATCAGTACAACGTCATCAGCATCGGCTTCAACCAGCCGGCCGATTCACCGATGGCCCTGAAAGCCTTTGCGCGCCAGCATCGCATTGATCAGCCGAACTGGGAATTCCTGAGCCCGCACGCTTCCATCGTCGAATCGCTCGCCCAGGAGTTCGGTTTCAGCTACAAGGCCACGCCGGCGGGATTCGACCATGTGCTGCAGGTGACCATGCTCGATGCCGAAGGGCGCATCTATCGGCAAATCTACGGCGAGGAACTCGATGCGGATTCCCTCGGCGAGCCACTGAAGCAACTGATGCGCAACGCCCCGGTCGCACAACAGCTGAAACTGGACGACCTGATCGATCGCGTGCGCATCCTCTGTACGGTGTACGACCCGAAGACCGGCGCCTATCGGGTCAAGTACGACCTGTTGATCGAGGTGGCGGGAGGTGTGACTTTTGCCCTGGCCATGATCTGGTTCTTCCTGGCCGAATGGTGGTCGCGCCGCAAGGCAAGGCAGATACAAGCCGGGCATGCCACCGGTCGCAGCGAGGCGGCCGCTTGACCCCTGTCGCGATGCGGTAACCACATGCTGACGGTCCTGCAATCCCTTGCCCAGCGCGCCTTCCTTGCCGTCGACGCGGTGTTCAACGCCATCTTCGGCGAACGGCTGAATCCGTTCTACTACTTGGGCGCCATCACCTACTTCCTGTTGTGGATCGTCATCGCCACCGGCCTCTACCTGTACGCGTTCTTTGAGACCAGCCTGGCCGGCGCCTACGCATCGGTGGAGGCACTGACGCACGGCCAGCGCTATGTCGGCGGCGTCATGCGCAGTGTGCACCGCTACGCTTCCGATGCGATCGTGCTGACCATGGTGCTGCACCTGATCCGTCATTTCACGTTCGATCATCATCGCGGCTTCCGCTGGTTTTCCTGGGTATCCGGGGTGGCGCTGCTCTGGCTGGTCTATGCATCGGGCGTCAACGGCTACATGCTGCCTTGGGATCGCCTGTCCCAGTTTGTCGTCACCGCGACCACGGAGTGGCTCGATGTGCTGCCGGTGATCGGCGGCTCGATGACACGAAATTTCATCGCCAATTCCCACGTCAGCGACCGGCTGTTCTCGCTGCTGTCCTTTATCCATATCGGCCTGCCGTTGACCGTGCTGGCGGTGTTGTGGATACACACACAGCGGGTGCCGGGTGCGCGTACCCAGCCGCCGCGCCCGCTGGCGATCGGCATCGTCGCCACCATGCTGGTGCTGTCGCTGCTCCGGCCCGCCGTCAGCCTGGCGCCGGCCGATATGTCCAGCATGCCGGCGACTCTGGACTTCGATTGGTTTTACCTGCCAGCCTATGTGCTGATCGATGGCTGGAGCGCTGCCAGGACCTGGTGGCTGGCGGCCGGTGCCACACTGCTGCTGGTCGCTCTGCCATGGCTGCCACCGCGATTTGCCGGCCGCCAGCGCGAATGGAATCTTGCCTTGCGCCCGGATGACCGCATCATCGCGGTACGTGCCGGCGAGACACTGCTCGATGCTGGCCTGCGCGTCGGGCTGCCGATGCCCTTTGAATGCCGCAATGGCGGCTGCGGCGTGTGCAAAACCACCCTGCACCACGGAAAAGTCAGCCTGCTGCCATTTCAGCCGGCGATTCTGAGTGAGGCCGAGATTGCCGCCGGAAAGATACTGATGTGCTGTGCCGTTCCGCTGGGCGACATTGAAGTCGAATACCTGCCGGCGGTCGGCGCAAAGACCCTTCCGGTACGGCAATACACGGCCCGCGTGACGCGGCTCGAAAAGCTGGCAGCCGACGTCATGCGCGTCTGCCTGCAAGTCGACGGCGGTGTGATGCTTAACTATCACGCTGGCCAGTACATCAATATCGTCCTGGACGATGGCGCCCGTCGCAGTTTTTCCTTCGCCACCGCGCCCGATATCGAACAAACCGCAGCTGTACCGGGCGAGATCGAGCTGCATGTGCGGCTGGTCGAAGGCGGCCGTTTTTCGACTCTGGTTTTCAACTCGATGAAAATCGGCGACCCGGTTCGATTCGAGGGTCCACTGGGTGCGTTCACGCTGCGCGAGGACAGCGACAAGCCGATCATCTTTGTCGCCGGCGCGACCGGTTTTGCCCCCGTGAAGAGCATGCTTGAACATGCTTTCCGCCGCGGCATCAAGCGCCGCATGATCCTCTACTGGGGCGTGCGCGGTCGCGGTGACCTTTACCTGGGCGGCCTTGCCCGGCAATGGGCGCTGGACCATGACAATTTCACCTTCATACCGGTGCTGTCCGAACCGCATCCCGACGATCAATGGACCGGACGCACCGGCCTCGTGCATGAAGCGATCCTCGCGGACTTCCCGGATCTGTCCGCCCACCAGGTTTACGCCTGCGGCTCGGTACAGATGGTGGAGGCCGCGCACCCGGCCTTTGTCCAGCGCGGCATCAGCAGCGACGACTGCTTTTCGGATGCCTTCCACCTCGCTCCGCAGCGGCCCCTCATGGCTGGCGGCGGGGACATGGTGAAACTCGGCGGTGTCCATGGCTGATTCCGCAAAACTGCCGACACCGTTGCGGTACTTGCTCCAGTTGCTGGCTTACGCCGCCTTTGCGGCGGTGATCGGCTTCTTTTCCGCCAAGCCCGCCTATCGGCAATTAGCCGACAACGAGGCCGTGGTGAAACTCTCCTTCAGCCATTCCGCGCAATTGCGGCAGCCCTGCCGCGAACGCAGCGCGGAGGAACTGGCGAAGCTGGCGCCCAATATGCGCAGCAAGCAGGACTGCCCGCGCGAACGCTCGCGAGTCGCCGTCGAACTCGATATGGACGGCAAATCCCTGTATCGGATCGACACGCCGCCATCCGGTTTGCACGACGACGGCGCCGCCACGGTCTATCGCCGCCTCGCCATTCCCGCCGGGCCGCACCGGTTTCGTGCCCGCCTCGCCGATGGCCCGGACGGTAAGTTCAATTATCACCACGAGGCGGATGTAGACCTCGCCCCGGGGCAGGTACTGATCGTGGATTTCCTGAGCGGCAGTGGTGGCTTCGTGTTTACCCACGGTCGGTGAGGGTATATGGCCGCCACCTCCTTCCCTCCTCCCACGCCTTCGCTGTCCGTGCTGTCCGCTCTATCCACACTACGCCGCGGCGAGGAACGCCTGTCGGGCACTTTCGATCACGCCTTTGACCCGGCAGATAATCCCTGGCGCCATCTCGGCGCGCTGGCTTTCCTTTGCCTGGTGGTCGCGGTAGCCAGCGGCGCAATCGCCTATGCGTTGTATGACACCAGTGTCAGCGGCGCCTACCAGTCCGGCCTGCGGTTGCAAAACGATCCCACGATGCTGGGCAGGCTGCTGCGCGGGCTGCATCGTTATTCAGCCGATGCGCTGGCGCTGCTGACCGTCCTGCACCTGTTGCGCGAAGCGGTGCGCGGACACTATCGGGGCGTGCGCTGGTTTTCCTGGCTGACCGGCGCGCCGCTGGTCTGGCTGCTGTGGATCGCTGGCCTCACCGGCCTGTGGCTGCTGTGGGATTCACGCGCGCTATACAGCGTGACGGCGACGGCGGAACTGCTGCAGGCTCTGCCGCTGGCACCGGACCTGCTGGCGCGCAATGTGCTCACGGCCGATGCGCTGAATGATCGTTTCTTCTCGCTGATCATGTTTATCCATATCGGCGTGCCGCTGTTCCTGCTGGCGGCCATGTGGGTGCATGTACAGCGCCTGTCGCGACCGCGCCTCTGGCCGCCGCGCAGCCTCGCCATCGGCTGCCTGGTCACGCTGTCGTTGCTGTCGATCGCGATGCCGGCTGAAAGCCTGGGGCCCGCCGATACCGGCCATGTCTCTGCAAGCCAGTCCATTGACTGGTTCTATCAGTTCCCCCATCCCCTGGCCGACATCGCATCGGCGACCGCGGCCTGGCTGCTGGCCTTCGCATTCACCGCGCTGGTGATCGCCCTGGCCGTGCTGCCGCGCATGCGGCGTAGCAGCGCAAAGGGGAACGTGTCCCTTCCGGTGGCGCAGGTGAACCTCGCCAACTGCAACGGCTGTTCGCGCTGCGCGGTGGACTGTCCGTTCGGCGCGGTGGAAATGATCGCGCGCACCGACCAGCGACGTCATCCGCGCCAGGCCTCGGTGATCGCCGACCTGTGCGCCGGTTGCGGGATTTGCGCAGGCGCCTGTCCGTCCTCGACGCCATTTCGGCGCATCGAGGACATGGTGTCCGGCATTGAAATGCCCGGCGCCAGCATTGCCTCATTGCGCGAGGAACTGAAGCGGGGCCTGGCGAGCCTTGACGGGCCCGACCGGGTGGTGGTGTTTGCCTGCCGCAACGCGGCAGATCACGCTGCGCTGCGCAACACTTCCACCCTGCTCATGAGGCTTGAATGCGCCGCCATGCTGCCCCCCTCCTTTATCGAATTCGCCGGCCGGCTGGGCGCGACCGGCACCGTGATCGCCGGCTGTCGCGAGGGCGACTGCGAATATCGCCTGGGCGACCAGTGGGTGCAGCAGCGCCTGAGCGGCGCACACGAACCGCATTTGCGCGCAGTGGTATCTCGAGACCGGCTTCACGTGATCTGGTCGGGGCAGGACATTGCACAGGTGCAGGCGGCGGTCGCATCGTTGCGCGGCGGCATGAGTGGCAAATCGAGCAACCAGGCAAGCGACAAAGGTACTGAACGCGTCACCCATTCCAGTGAGGCACATCATGACTGAACTGACAACGAGTCACGGCCCTTTCGGCCATCTGAATGCGGCGTTTGGCCGCGAAACACTTGCCACCGCCGACCTTGATTTCAACCTGGCTGTGCCGCGGGATACGCGCAGGACACTGGCTAAAGCCTGGCTGGGGCTGGGCTTTTTCGCACTGTTAGCATCGGGGCTCTTTTCGATCCTGCTGGTGCTGTCGCGCACACCGGTCGTGCAGGCCATGATTCCCGTCGCGGATTTCTTTCGCGTCGCGCTGGTAGTCCATGTCGATCTGTCGGTGCTGGTTTGGTTCCTGGCCTTCGGCGGCGCGCTATGGACCCTGGGCGGGACCACGCGGCTGGTGCGGCTGGCCTGGTGCGCATTCGCGCTTTCCGCCGCCGGCACCGGGCTGTTGTGTGCATCGCCTTTTATCGAGCGGGCCCAGCCGGTGATGGCCAACTACGTACCGGTTCTGGACGGCCCGGTATTTCTCGCCGGCCTGGTGCTGTTCGGCGCCGGCATCGTCCTGCTCTGCGTGCGCTCGATGCTGGCATCGGCACCGATCGGCCCGCACATCAGCGGCAATGGCGCGCTGAAGTTCGGACTGAACGCGGCACTGGTCGCCTGCGCCGTATCGGCATTCGCTTTTGCCTGGTCATGGATCGCGGTGCCACGGCACCTCGATGCCCGCGTTTACTACGAGCTGGTGTTCTGGGGTGGCGGCCACGTGCTTCAGTTCGCCTACACGCTGCTGATGCTGGTCAGCTGGGTATGGCTGACCTCGTCGCTGCGTCCGCCGGCAACCAACGCGCTGCCGGCAGCGGCCTTTCCGCTGTCGCCGCGCGTGCTGACCCTCTTGTTTGCCGTGGCGCTGGCGGCGGTCTTTCTCACACCCATCACCTATCTCGCCTACGACGTGACCTCGGTCGAACATCACCGCATGCAGACGCTGCTGATGCGCTTCGGTGGCGGATTGGTCATTCCACCGATCGCGCTGGCGGTGCTGTGGTCGATCGGTTCCGCATGCAAACTCGACGCGGTACAGCGGCCGGTACGCGCCAGCCTGGTCGCCTCGCTGACCTTGTTCGCGGCGGGCGGCATCATCGGCTTCCTGATCACCGGCAGCAATGTGCGCATTCCCGCGCATTATCACGGCTGCATTGTCGGCATCACACTGGCAATGATGGGCGTGGTCTATCACCTGCTTCCCCGTTTCGGTTATGCCGCGCCGTCGTCGCGGGCGGCCGCCTGGCAGCCCGGCATCTACGGCGCCGGCCAGTTGATGCATATCCTCGGCCTGGTCTGGTCGGGTGGCTACGGCGTGCAACGCAAGGTCGCCGGCGCAGAACAGGTATTGCGGTCCACGCAGGAAACACTGGGCATGGGCCTGATGGGCTTCGGCGGCCTGGTGGCGATCATCGGCGGCATCATGTTTATCGTCATCGTCCTGCGCGCGCTGCGTCCCGGGCAAACTGAGCCCAAGGCATAGCGCATGGCGGCGATCCCTCTCTCTCAACCGTTGACTCACGCGCCCGCGACGCGCGGACTGCAGCTGATCGGTGGCTTCGGCGCGCTGCTGGCCATCCTGATCCTGGGCAGCAGCATGTTGCTGCGCCTCAACACCCAGTTCGCCACCGACGGCGCAGCACTATCGACACTCCCGCCCGCCATCGAGAACGCCGCGCGCCTGTTGCACCGACTGTCGGCGTCCGGTGTCGGCGTGCTGGCCATCACCGCCGCAGCACTGCTCCGGATACGCCGGCCGCTGCTCACCCGGTACGCAAATCCGCTCAAGTGGATCATCGCCACCACGGTACTGCTTTCGGTGATCGGCCCGCTGACGCCCGGCTACCGCGTGGCGGCGATCACCGTTGGCAATGTTGCCGGCGGGATGGCGCTGCTGGCGGCCTGCTGGTGGCTGCGCGAATCCGTGGCCCTGCCCATGCGCGCGCAGCCAAACGCGGATCCGCTCCCGACGTTGACGCTGGCCGTGTTCATGGCGCAGGTTGCCACCGGCGCGCTCGCCAGTGCCGGCCTCATGCGCGAATCGCCCGGCTTTGCAATCGTGCACCTGGGTAGCGCGATATTGGCCACCATGTTTATCGGCGCACTGGCCTGGTCGCGCCGGAAGGCACCGGAATGCGCTTTGGTCTCCATCGTGGTGGCGGGCCTGTTGCTGGCACAGGTCGGGCTGGGTGTTGCGCTGATGGCGCAGGGGAAGGCGGCGGTTGCGCTCGCGTATGTGCACGGCATGCTTTCGCCCTTGATGGCGACGTCACTGGTGTCCCTGGTGTTGCGCAATGTGCCGGCACCGCCGGCCCCACCTCGCGATCAGGCGGTATGATGCAAACTAGGGCAAAAAACCTGACAGTCAATCATTCCCCCAAGCCGATCAGTGCTGGAGCAACCTTGACCAATCCCGATATTCCGATCCACGATTTCCTCGCCAATATTCCCCTGCTGCGCGATGCCTCACCGGAAGAAGTGGACCGCGTCGCCGCAGGAACGCGGCGCGTCTATGCGCAAAAGGGAGAAGTGCTGTTCCGCCGTGGCGATCCCTGTGAAGGTTTCTGGGTCATCCTGTACGGCCAGGTCAAATTGACGGTCACCTCACCGCATGGGATGGAAAAAGTAATCGAAATTCTCGGCCCGGGACTGACTTTCGGCGAAGCCATCATGTTCATGGACATGCAATATGTGGTGGCATCCCAGGCGTTGGCCGATTCATTGCTTTTGCATGTGTCAAAGAGCACGGTGATGATCGAGCTCGAACGCAATCCTGCTTTCGCACGCAAGATGCTGGCAGGGTTAAGCCGCCGCCTGCACGGTCTGATTCGCGATGTCGAGTCCTATTCGATGCGCTCCGGTGCCGAACGCGTCATCGGATTTCTGCTGCGCATCGATGACAATGAAAACGGCGACGCCAATACATCAACCGTCATACTGCCGGCGAGCAAGGTCACCATCGCCTCGCGGCTGAATCTGACCCCGGAGCATTTCTCGCGCGTGTTGCACGATCTCTCGGCGGCCGGCCTGATCGAGGTCGATGGCAAAGCCATACGCGTGCCGGACATGCAGAGACTGAGGGACTTTCAGGGGTAGGCCCAGACCTTCGACACATGCGTCGCGGCCAATACATCCAGCCGGCACCAGTTACCGGTACGATACAGCAGCAGCTTGTCCCGGTTTGCGATCGCCAGCAGAAACATTGATTCGCGATCGGCAGCCACATCCTGAATACTGTTTCCGGCGTCGGGTTCGAGTATCGCCGTCAGTTTTCCTGCCGCCAGATCAACGACGAACAAGCGTCCGGCGTCTTCGCCTGTGCAAGACCAGAGCGCGACGCGGCCAATCCCAATTCGGGTCGAGGCGCGACAGCTTTCCCCTGCAAGCGCAATCTGTTCAGAAATTTGTAAAGCGTGCGATCCGATTCGCAGCGTGCCCGTGCCGAAATGAGTAGCCGGCGAAAGATCGGGCGGGACTTCAATCTGCCGGGCGGAAACCGCGCGCCTCACGTCCAGATTGAACCTGCTGACTTTCGTCCTTCCCAAACGGTCTCCATGTCGAATCAGCAAGTGCGGGCTATCTGGCTCCGCCACGAATTCAACGATCGGCGCGTCCAGCCGAATTCGCCGGACCGGCAATAGCTCCGGCTCGCGGATGCCTTCACCCAACCGGTAATCGTGCACCAGCCCTTCGAATACGGCGGGCGCATCCGCGCCCATGAACAACTCCCACAGTTCGGAAACTTTTTCAAACGAGAGCAGCAAGCTCTTTCGTGACGGCGATTCGATCATGTGTAGCAGCACCTGCCGGTTTCCTTGCCTATCCTGCAAGGTCAAGCGCCTTAAAACCGACCACGTTGCAATATCCATCACCATTAATTCCGATGACATGTCTTGAAGGGCCACCTCGGCAATCAGATAGGGTGCCGTTTGCGGTACAAATATCCGGACGACACGTCCTTCAAGCTGGATTTTTTGCCGCACCGACAGGGATGGTAGGGACAGCTTGAATAGCGCTCCTTCGGTCGTGCCAACGTAAAGCTCCGCTTTTTCGCGCGCCAGCACAACAGCCTCAGACCTGCATGGTGCTGCATTGATCGAGGCAATCCGATATAGATCCGGCAGGCGCAAACTGCTGATCAGACAACTTTCCGACAGGGTAACGGCGAACCTTGCGTCAAGACGGGATGAGTCCGCGGGTTGCCCAGCCGCCTTTGCTGCATTCAGAAAAAGCGCGGCGAGCGCCAGCACAAAAAAACGGCCGCAAGATTTCGCGGCCGTATTGCCTGCGTTCACCACCACTTCAATCAGAGGGTGAGGATCCAGGTGACCAATTTCCTGAGATCGTCGTCGTTGATTTTCTCCTTCGGATTTGGCGGCATTGGAATCGGCCCGTAAACGCCGCTACCACCGGCACGCACTTTCTGCATCAGCAGGTCAGGTGCCTTCGCATTGCCTTTGTACTTGGCCGATACATCCTTGTAGGCGGGGCCGAGCACCTTCTTGTCCTGTTGATGGCAAGCGTTGCAACCTGCCTTGGTCAAAATGTCGGTTGCAGCTTTGGCGTCGATTGCCGCTGACGCGGGCGCACATATTCCCAACGCAGCGACCACGGCGATCAGCCTGTAGTTAAATCTCATTGCAGTCTCCCCTTTAGTAAACATCGTGCTGCGTGTTGTAAACGTTGAAGTGTCCGGTAGGCGTAATCAGTCTCGGGTCTTTGATCACGGCTTTCAGCTTCATCGTCTTGTCGTCAACCACCACGATGGCCGATTGCTGGTTCTTTGCGCTCCAGACACTGAACCAGACTTCGTCGCCTGCCTTGTTGTATTCCGGTTGCACGACACGCTTGGCACCATCCGTGACACCAGCCCACTCGGCGATCGGCAGCACTTTGTAGCCTTTGTCGAGATTGTTAATGTCGTACACCGCGATCGACTGGCTGATCTTCGGATCCGGATTGAGTGGCGTATCTACCCACAGATTTTTCGACTTTGGATGGGTCTTGAGGAATAGAGAGCCGCCACCCTGCCCCTTCAATTGCGCAACCATTTTCCAGGCGAACTGTTTATGCTTGACCGGGTCGGTCGCCACCAGCGCGATGGTTTCATCGCCGAGATGGCCGGTTGCCCAAACCGGACCGAATTTCGGATGGATGAAGTTGGCACCGCGACCGGGATGCGGAATCTTGCCCACTTCCACCAGTGCAACCTTTTTGTCGGTCTTGGCATCCACCACTGCAATCTTGTTTGACTGGTTTGCAGCGACCAGGAAATAGCGTTTGGTGGAATCCCATCCGCCATCATGAAGGAAACGCGCCGCCGGTATTTCTGTGGTCTTCAGATTATTGAGGTCAGAATAGTCAACAGCCATGATTTTTCCGGTCTCCTTCACGCTGACCAAAAACTCGGGCCGGAAGTGCGACGCAACGATCGAGGCCACTCGCGGCTCGGGATGGAATTCCTGCGTGTCGACAGTCATGCCGCGGGTCGCAACAATCTTCAGCGGCTCAAGCGTATCGCCGTTCATGATCACGTATTGCGGCGGCCAGTAGGCGCCGGCAATCGCATATCTGTCTTCATAACCCTTGAACTTCGAGGTGTCTACGCTACGTGCTTCAAGCCCGATCCGAATCTCGGCAACGTTGTCCGGTTGCTCCATCCACAGGTCGATCAGGTTGATCTTGGCATCGCGGCCAATGACGAACAGGTAGCGACCCGAGGCCGAGAGACGCGAGATGTGCACTGCATAGCCGGTTTTGACGATGCTGATGATCTTCTTGCTATCGCCGTCGATCAGCGCCACCTCTCCGGTGTCGCGCAATGTGGTCGAGAAGATATTCTCGATGTTGAACTTATTCATCTTCCTGGTAGGGCGCTTGTCGGGCGCGATCAAAACTTTCCAAGTGGCTTTCATTTCCGGCAGGCCATATTCCGGTGGGGTCGGCGGCTCCTGCTGGATATAACGTG
This sequence comes from Betaproteobacteria bacterium, assembly GCA_016790625.1. Lineage (GTDB taxonomy): Bacteria > Pseudomonadota > Gammaproteobacteria > Burkholderiales > Usitatibacteraceae > UKL13-2. Next base: position 28,962 of record JAEUNB010000372.1, read on the forward strand.
CCATCAGATCGACTTCGTCGTCCGTCAGTTCGCCTGATGTTCCCCAGTTCGGCATGCCGGCTGGCGAGCCGTACTTGATAAATACTTTCAGGTATTCGGTCCCGGTGGCGAGCGTTTTGTCTGTAGTCAACGCTTTCCCCGTAGCCCCTTTTCGCAGCACGCCGTGGCAACCCGCGCAGCGCTCGAAATAGATCTTGCGGCCCTTGTCGAACTCCGCCTTCGTCATTGGCGGCGCTTTCGGATTGACGTTCTGGTACATATCGGTTTCCGCCAGCGGCGAGCCCCCAGCCTGATATTTGACCTCAGCGGGTGTGACATGCTTTTTGTCCTGATCGGTGGCTGGCGTGTTGCTGGCGGCTTGCGCCAGCACAACGCTGGCGGCAAGAGCCAACGCAATTGCCAAAGGTGTGGTGGTGTTTCTGATGAAGGCGCGGGTCATGCTGAGCTCCTGTATTCGGTTATGAGTCGATACACCAGCAGCGAGATCTCATGAACTGTGTAGACCGATCAAGGGAGTCGCAGCCTGCGGACGAAGCATCGTTCATTGCGCTGCAGCAAACCTTAAGGCAGATTAAGGTTTGAGCGTTCGGCGTCGATACACTGATTTACAGAACGGCAGCAGCCGCATAAATCAGGACAATCGAATTGAAAACGGCCTCCAGGTACATCACCGAATCGACGCAAAAAATTTCGCCCTTATTGATCGCCGGTGCGATTCAACTTTTCACCGGCCTGCCCGCATTGGGCCAGGAAAGCACACACCAACCACAGGCGCTGGATCCGCTGCTGATCACCGCCACGCGCGAGAACATCGCACTCAGCGAGGCACCGGCCAGCGTCACCATCATCTCCGCAGGACAGATTGAGCAGCGCCGGTCGTCACGCATCGGCGATGTGTTGGGTGAAGTGCCGGGGCTTTACCTTCGAAATAATGCACAGGGCGCGCATTTCCCCTCCTCGGGACAGGCCAGCATCTCCATTCGCGGCGTGCCGCGCACCACGCGGACACTGGTCATGATCGATGGCCAGCCGGTCAACAACGCACTGTCGGGCGGCATCGACCTGTCGTCCATCCTGCTGGACAACGTGAGGCGCATCGAGGTGGTGCGTGGACCATACTCCGCTCTGTATGGCGGCAATGCAATGGGTGGCGTGATTCATATCCTGACTCGTACCCCGGTCCGCCGCGAATTCCAGGGCCGTATCGAAGGTGGCTTCGGCGACGTAGGCTCATCGGCGGGATCGCTGGTCTATCGTGACCGGCTGGACAGCGGACTCGCGTGGTCGCTTGCACTGGGCTATCGCAACAGCGACGGCTGGCGCGACAGTGACTACCTGGTCAAAACATCCGTCGCTGGTACGGGTACGTTGCCGGTCAGTGGCGCGCAGGCAACCACCACCACCGACAATCGCGCAGCCGCGTGGCTCGGCTATAAAGGACACCGTCCGTGGGACCAACGCAACGCGGAACTGAAACTGGTGAAGGAGTTCGTCGATGCCGGCACCGTCAGCGCGGGCCTCGCCTTCGCCGGCTATCGCGTCGGTTATCGACCGCCGGAATCGTTTCTCACCAACGCCGGTGGCCAACCGGTATTCGAAGGCAATCTGTCGACCTCCCTGGCTGGCCTGAACCGCGTCACGCTGGCCGGCAGCGACTTCTACACGCTCACGCCCTCCTCCGAACGCGACTGGCGGGCGTTTGCCCGTTGGGAACGCAATTTCGCCGACGGCATGCGCATGGTCGCCAATATCGGCCACATGAATCACAACTTCCGTTTCGCCCAACCCGGCGTCGGCGCGCAGTTTGAATCCGGCATCGGCGAATGGGCCGACCAGCCGAACCAGCGAACCGATGCCGATACCCACCTGCGCTGGATGGCGCACCCCAACTTGTGGCTGACGGCGGGTGCGGCCTATAACAGGCAGCACCTCGATCGCCGCACGCTGGCCGCCGGCAACTGGCGCGATTACTCTTCAACCAGCGCCGAAAAATCGCGCGGCGAAGGACGCAGCCGCATCGCAGCAGTGTTCGCGCAGGCCGAGTACAACCCGATCGAATCCGTGACGGTACACGCCGGAGCGAGGCTGGATCGATTCAGTACCGCCGGCCGCGTCCAGCAAAGCATTGCACCAGCCTTCGTCACTGACTCCGCCAGCCGCAGCGAACAACAG
>JAEUNB010000377.1 GCA_016790625.1 Betaproteobacteria bacterium
GCCGTTGAAGTGCCGCCGGTGAAGGCAACGCCGGCGACGCGTTCGTCTGCCACGAGTTTTGCACCGATCACTTCGCCGCGCCCGGGCAGCAACGCAATCGCATCCTTGGGCATGCCCGCATCAAGCAGCAACTTGACCGCCTCAAACGCGATGATGGGCGACTGTTCGGCCGGCTTGGCCACCACGGCATTTCCGGCTGCAAACGCGGCCGCCACCTGGCCCATGAAAATCGCCAGCGGGAAGTTCCACGGCGAAATCGAGGCGAACACGCCACGCCCCTGCAGGTACAAATCATTGCTCTCACCGGTCGGTCCCGGCAAGCGATGCGGCGCAGAAAAATGCTCGCGCGCCAGCTCTGCGTAGTAGCGGCAGAAATCCACCGCCTCGCGCACTTCACCCAAGCCATCCGGCAAGGTCTTGCCGGCCTCGCGCGCGCAAAGCGCCATGAAAAATCCGCGGTGTTCTTCCAGCAGATCAGCGGCGCGATCCAGCACCGACGCGCGCTCATGGCCAGGCATGGGCTTGTCGCCATAACCGTGAGTGATTTTCAAAGCCAGATTGAGCAACTCAGCATCTGCCTCCTCCACGCTACCGATGCGTTCACCCGTCACCGGGCTCAGAGCATCGATCGGCTTTCCACGCATCGCATCACCGGCAATCAGCGGCTGCGCCAGCAGGTCGGTGCGCGCCAGCGTGGCCGCCATTTCCGCATATAACGCCTCGGTGGCCGGCACTTCGGCAAAACTGAATCCCATCGAATTGAGGCGGCTCACATCGCTATCGAGGAACAGTTTTCGCGGCAATGGCAGTTTGGCATTCGACTTTTCCGCCAGCGCGTCGCAGGCCGCGATCGGGTCGGCGACCACATCGTCAATTGACACATCCGGATCGGCGATGCGATTGACGAATGACGAATTGGCGCCGTTCTCCAGCAAGCGGCGCACCAGGTAGGGCAGCAGGTCTTCATGACTACCCACCGGCGCATAAACACGGCATGCAGTGTTCGGTCGCGCGAGCACCGCGTCATACAACTCCATCCCCATGCCGTGCAATCGCTGGAATTCGAATTGCGCATCGGCGCCAGCGCGTTGCAGCACAGTCGCAACCGTGTGCGCGTTATGAGTGGCGAACTGGCAATAGAACGCCTTGGGTTTGGCCAGCATCTTGGCAGCACAGGCCAGATAGGAAACGTCGGTATTGACCTTGCGCGTAAACACCGGATAGCCGCTGAAGCCTTGCATCTGGGCGCGCTTGACTTCGGTATCCCAGTAAGCGCCCTTTACCAGCCGTGTCATGATGCGGCGGCCGTGCTTTTCAGCAAGCGCGGCCAGCCAGTCGATCACATGCGTAGCGCGCTTTTGATACGCCTGAACCGCGAGGCCAATGCCTTCGTAACCAGCAAAACGTTCATCGCCGTATATCGCGCCAAACAATTCCAGCGACAGTTCCAGCCGCTCGGTTTCTTCGGCATCCAGCGTCATGCCGATACCGCCATCGCGCGCCTGCTCGGCGAGTTTCATCACTTTCGGTAGCATTTCGGCCATCACCCGATCACGATGCGCCAGCTCGTAGCGCGGATGCAGGGCCGAAAGCTTGATCGAGATGCCGGGCGCCTCGAATACCGTCTGGCCGGGTTTCACATAGCCTGAAATCGCGGCAATCGCATCCTGATAGGCCTTGAAGTAACGCTCGGCGTCTTCGGCTGTCATTGCTGCTTCACCCAGCATGTCATAGGAGTGCCGGTAAGCGGCCTGATCACCCGCCGCGGCGCGCTTTAGCGCATCTTCGATGGTACGGCCCATCACAAACTGTTCCGCCATCAGCTTCATGCCCTGACGCAGCGCTGTGCGCACAATAGGCTCCCCTGCACGTGCCGCCAGCTTGGTCAGCCAGCCGCCAACATCGGCGAAGCTCTCGACGGTGGGCGCGACCAGTTTGCCGGTCAGCATCATGCCCCAGGTGCCGGCATTGACCAGCAGCGAGTCCGAGGCCCCCAAGTGCTTTTTCCAGTCACCTTGAGAGAATTTGTCCTTGATCAGCTTGTCGGCCGTGCTGGCATCGGGAATGCGCAGCAATGCTTCGGCCACGCACATCAGTAACACGCCCTCCTGTGTCGACAGGTCATACTGCGTCAGGAAGGACTGCATGCCCGCATTATCGCGTTGCTTGCCGCGAACCGATTCGACCAGGCTGCGGGCAGTCGCATCGACCTGCGAATTCTGTGCCGGCGACAATCTAGCCGTTGCCAACAGTTGATTCAGGACACGGGATTCATCAGCGAGAAAGGACTCGCGCAGGGGAGCGAAAGACGGGAGCATGGCGACCGGGGAAAAAGTGAGGTGCGGCATTATCTCAAATGCCGAGCTTCGTGCATGGGCGGCTCGAATGGCAAAAAAAATGCCCGCAAATGCGGGCATTTTTATCGGAAGTCAGGGGCTCACGCCGTCTGCTTTTCCTGCGCCGCAACCTCTTGATGTACTTTCACCATGTCGACTTCCAGCGATTTCTGTACCACCTGCTCGAAACCCGCCTTGGGCAGCATTCCCGCCTGTGAAAAGATGATCACTTTCTCGCGGAACACCATCAACGTCGGAATCGAGCGAATATTGAATGCCGCAGCTAGCTCCTGCTGATCCTCGGTATTCAGCTTG
>JAEUNB010000002.1 GCA_016790625.1 Betaproteobacteria bacterium
GGACGACGCCGGCCGCAAAGTTGAGATACCCAACAAGGTGGAACGCGTTTATGCGGCAGGACCGCCCGCCTCGGTGCTGGTGCTGGCGCTGGCGCCGGACAAGCTGATCGGCTGGACGCGCGCATTTCGCGGCGACGAGAAAAACTTCGTGCCGAAGAAATATGCCGACCTGCCGGAGCTGGGGCGACTCACCGGTCGCGGCAATACAGCCAACCCGGAGGTAGTGCTGAAGGCCAAGGCTGACCTCATCATCGACATTGGTTCCACAGCAGGTACGTTTGTTTCCCTGGCTGACCGAGTGCAGTCCGAAACTGGCATTCCCTACATCCTGCTCGACGGCCGCCTGGAAACGCTGCCGCAGCAGATCGACAAGCTGGGCCGCGTGCTGGGCGCAGAAGCGCGCGCGAAACTGCTCGCCGAGTACACGCAGAAAACGTTCGACGACATCAAGTTGAGGCTGGCCAAAATTCCCGCCGACAAGCGACCGGAAGTGCTGTATGCACGAGGAGCCAATGGACTCACCACCGGACTCGGCGGCTCCATCAATGTGGAAATGCTCGAATGGATCGGCGCGAAGAACGTGGCCGCCGACAGCAAAGGTGGGCTGGCGCAGATCGGCTTCGAGCAGGTGGTGCTGTGGAATCCCGACGTCATCATCACCAACGACCCGACCTTCTCGCGAGAGGTCTGGACCAAACCCGAATGGGCGGTGATTCGCGCGGTGAAGTCGAAGCGCGTCTTCCTCTCGCCCAATTTGCCGTTCGGCTGGTTCGATTACCCGCCCGGTGCCAACCGGCTGATCGGATTGAAGTGGCTGGCGAATCTGCTGTACCCGACGGAGTTCAAGTACGACTTGGCGAAGGAAGTGGATACGTTCTACACGCTGTTCTACCAGCAGAAGCCGACCAGCGAACAAATCGCGAAGATACTTGGTGAATCCGGCGTGCTGCCGAAGTAGTTCACAGCCGGTCCAGGAGCCTCGTCATTTCCGTGCATGGTCACAAGGGCCACTAGAGCGGCCAATCCAAGTTGGTTCGCCAATGAGGAACTTCAAGAGATCTTGGATTCCCGCCTTCGACCAACGGAGGTCCCTTTTCGGGACGCGGGAATGAAGGTGGTATTTTTAGTGGTCCCGTGTTCATAATCAGCAGCGTTACGCCACATCAAAAGCATCTTGCCCATCACCCGCACCACTACGCTCTACACCTTAGCCATTGCCGCCGCCCTCGGCATGCTGGCGTTATCACTTTCCGTCGGCCGGTTCCCGATCTCGCTGGCCGAATTGTTTTCTCTGCTGTGGGCGCAACTGACTAGCGGCACCGCCAATGCACCGGCTAACGCCGACGTGGTGCTGTTCAATATCCGTGGTCCACGCATCGTTGCGGCTTTTTCCGTCGGTGCGGCACTGGCAGCGGCCGGCGCCGCGTATCAAAACCTGTTCCGCAATCCGCTGGTTTCGCCCGACATTCTCGGGGTATCGTCGGGTGCGGCATTGGGGGCCGTGGTCGGAATTTTCGTTGGCCTGCCCATTATCGCCATCCAGGGGTTGGCATTCGGCGGCGGCCTGGTTGCCGTGGGCTTCATCTATTTCGTTGGCGATCGCATACGCGGCCATGACCCGGTGCTGACGCTGGTGCTGGCGGGCGTGGTGATCGGCTCATTGCTCGGCTCGGGCATCGCCCTCACCAAATACCTGGCGGACCCATACAACCAGTTGCCCGCGATCACCTACTGGCTGCTCGGCAGCTTTGCCAGTATCGCGAAGAAAGATCTCGCCGTCGCACTGCCGGTGATCGTGATCGCGCTGCTGCCGCTGTTCCTGCTGCGCTGGCGCATCAATCTGCTATCGCTGCCGGATGACGAAGCGCGCGCGCTCGGTCTCGACGTACGCCGCACACGGTTTATCGTCATCGTCGCCCCGACACTGATGACGGCAGCCGCTGTCGCGATATGCGGCATCATCGGCTGGGTCGGACTGGTGGTGCCTCATGCAGTACGGCTCATTGCCGGTGCGGAGTTTTCGCGGCTACTTCCGCTTGCAGCCATCATCGGCGGCACCTTCATGCTGGCCATCGATACCCTGGGCCGCACCATGGCGCAGATCGAAATTCCACCAGGCGTGCTGACTGCCGCCGTCGGCACGCCGGTGTTCATCTGGCTGATGGCGGTCACGTTCCGTAGGCGCGCATGAGCGTTGGCCTCAGCGCACACGCGCTCACCATCGGCTATCCCACACGCGAGCTGGCCCGCGACATTTCCTTCACACTGGAACCCGGCAGCGCGATGGCGATCCTTGGCCCCAATGGCAGCGGCAAGACCACGCTATTCCGTACCCTGCTCGGCTTGCTACCGGCGCGCGGTGGAGAAGTAAAACTGGGCGCACAGGCGATAGCCGCAATGACGCCAACCGATATCGCGCGCACCATTGCGTATGTGCCACAGGCAACCACGGGCTTCTTCAATTTCCACGTGATCGAAGTGGTCGAGATGGCGCGCGCCGCGCATCTGGCCTGGTACGCACAACCCGGCGCGCGCGACCGCGAAATCGCGATGCAGGCACTGGCCGATCTCAACATCCGCCACTTTGCCACGCGCGAGTTCGCTGAGCTTTCCGGCGGCGAGCGGCAACTGGTTTTGATCGCACGAGCGCTGGCGAGCGAGGCGCGCATCCTGTTGCTCGACGAGCCGACCGCGAGCCTGGATTTTGGCAATCAATTCCTGATCCTCGACGCGATCTCGCGGTTGAAAAACAGCGGCACCGCCGTCATCTTCACCACGCATAACCCGGAGCACGCCCTGCGCGTGTGCACCGGCACGGCCGACCGCACGCTTACCATCGCGCGCGACGGCAGCATCGCATATGGCCCCACCGCTGCGCTGCTGACCGGCGATGCCCTGGCCGCGCTGTATGGCCTGCCGATTGCACTCGTTGCCGGGCCGAATGGGCCCCTGGTGCAGGTTGCGGCGGCGGCGCCGCGTTGACCAGTTTGCCGTCATCACCGATACCTAACCGAGCAACCGAAAAGGATCGCCATGCATTACCTGCTGTTCTATGACGTGGTCACCGATTACACCACCGCCCGCACGCCATATCGCAAATCGCACCTGCTGCACGCGATGGCCGCACATCAGCGCGGCGAGATCATCCTCGCCGGCGCGTTGACCAATCCTGCCGACGGCGCGGTGCTGGTGTTCCAGGGTGATTCGCCGAAAGTGGCTGAGGACTTCGCGAGCGCCGATCCCTACGTACTAAATGGCGTCGTCACCAGCTGGCGGGTGCGTGAATGGAATACCGTGGTGGGCGACAACCCGGCATTGGTGGTGGACCCGAATACGCTGTAGCGATACCCGCATAACCGGACAAAACTCAAGCACTGGCGGGGCATTTCGGGCATTTTTGACCTGAAAGGCGCTCCTGTTCTGGACTTTCGCAGGGCAAGCCGACCATCAGCAGTGCGTATGAACGCCGCGCTACAATCCGCGCATCGAGCCATCGGCCACTCAGCATGCCCCTGTTCCTTCGCATACTTGTTATTGTTTGCCTGCTCGGCTTCGGCTACCACTGGTGGGGCCAGCGCAGCGAACGCTTGGCGATCACCCGCGCGATGGACCAGAACGGCTTTCTGCCGATACCCATGCCAGCCGGCGCGGAGCCGGGGACCGTATTGATTTTCGCGCCCGTCAATTGCACGAAGGAAGCTGCGCAGCGCGCAGCCGTCCTCTCTGAACGATTGACCAGCGCCGGTATCCCCAATCTCCGCACATCGCAGTACGGCGCGCAGACATTTACACCGACGGAAGAAAATCACAAGGCCTTCAAGCGGCTGGATATTGTGATGCGCGGCGAGATCCCGATCGCGCTGGTCAACGGCATGGGCAAGGCCAATCCCACTGCCGATGAAGTTATTGCCGTCTATAAACGAACAAAGACACCGGGCTAATTTGCGGCTCAACCGTTTCACCCAATGCGCTATCCTCATGCGCTGCTCCATCACTTCATCCCGTCAGGAACCCCCATGCAAACCACGCTTTACTCCGCGTCCGTCCCCGTCTTCCGTCAAATGCTCACTGCCTTGAGCGCGATACTTACCAAGGCGGAAGCCCACGCCGCCGAAAAGAAGATCGAGCCGAATGCGCTGTTGCAGGCGCGGCTTTATCCGGACATGTTTCCGCTGATCCGTCAGGTGCAGATCGCGACCGAGTTTGCGCGTGGCGCATCGGCCCGTCTGGCGGGTGTGGAGGTCCCGGCTGCGGCGAACGATGAAACGACCTTCGCCGATTTGCAGGAACACCTCGCGAAGACGATATCGTTTCTGGACGGCCTCACCGCCGCGCATATCGAAGGCCAGGAAGAGCGCGAGATCGTGCTGCGCCCCGGCACGCCGAAGGAACGAAAATTCACCGGTCACGCCTATCTGATTCACTATGCCCTGCCGCAGTTTTTCTTCCACGTCACCACCACCTACGCCATCCTGCGTCACAACGGTGTGGACGTAGGCAAGAAGGATTACATGGGCGCGTGAGATTGCCGAGAAATTTACCGGCGATTGGCTGGCAGCACTCAAGTTGAAAACCGTCCTCATCGGTCTGCTGAAAGGGCTTGGTGGCTGGCTCGCCGTCGGCTTGCTCGTATCCGGGTTTCTGCAATCGCAGTACGGCATGCGCGCGACCGATACCATCGGCATCGCGATCTTCGCGGGCTTGTTTATCTGGGCGGCGTTCGGATTGTTCGTTTCTTCGTTCGACCGCTGGCGCGAGCGCGCGGCGATTCTCGGTGGCCTCTCGGGCGCAGCGCTCAAGGATGGAAAGCAAGCGGTGCTGCTGGGCAACATCGAGCCGACCGGTGCGCCGCTGGAGGCGCCGCTGGATGGTGCGGCCTGCGTGATGTATTCCTATGAAATTTATTACGACGCGGGCCAGGGTCGGAAGCGCAGCGTAACCAACGTTGCGCGTGGAGTTGGCTTGACGCCTTCGCGCATCGTCAATAAATCGGGCACGTACAAGCTGCTTTCGGTGCCGGAGCTGGAAGGCGAATCACCGACGCTATCGAACGATGCGCGCATCGAGCGCTTCCTCGGTTATGCGCGCCGCGCGACCTTCATCAAAAGAGAAGCGGCCGCACAGGAGCGGATGACGCAATGGGCCGACGATGATGGCGCATATTGCAGCGACGTGGCGTACGTGCCGTTCGATGGCGCGGACAAGCGCTACTGGGTGGCGAGCCAGCAACACGTGCCGGTGGGCGCAAGCATTTGCGTGTTCGGCCTTTACTCGAAAGCGAAAGGCGGCATCGTGCCTTCGGCAACAGTACCGACGCGTTTGATGACAGGGAATTTGAAAGACGTGGCGGCGAAGCTGAAAAGCCAGGTGGTGACGCGGGCAGTTATCGGGCTGGGACTGCTGGCATTGATCGGGGCCGTGGTGCTGATGAATCAAGCGTAGTCCGCTGTCACGCTTCGCCTCGCATTACTCACTCCGCCGCACCCCGCTTGAGCATACCCTTGCCGCCTTGCTTGCCGGCATACATCGCGGCATCCGCCTGTTTCATCAACGCAACGATATCGGTGCCATCGGCGGGTGCAATCACATAACCGATGGTGACACCGACGCGACATTCACGCGCGCCCAGTCGGAACGGTTCATGGAACAGCGCGAGCAGTTTTTCGCCCAGCTCGGCCGCCTGCTGTTCGGCGTGCAGGCCCGATGCCATGACGACGAATTCGTCGCCGCCGACGCGGGCAATGCCATCGCTGGAACGCACTGTTTCGCGCAATCGGCGGGCGATGATGCCGAGCAATTCGTCGCCGGCGTCATGGCCGTACTGATCGTTCACCGGCTTGAAGCCATCGAGATCGAGCATGTAAATGGCGAGGCTTTGCTCACGCGTGCTGCGCGGCAACGCGGCGGCCAGTGCCGCATTCAGTCCGCGGCGGTTGAGCAGGCCGGTCAACGGATCGCTGTGCGCGAGCGAATGCAGCTGGTCGCGCTCGCGGCTCGCGGTTTGCGCAGCCTGATGCACCGCAGCCGAACGCAGGATGACGATGCGCATAAAGATCAGCATGTCCAGCGTGGCGCCGAACTGCAGCGCGTGCATGGTCCAGAAACTGGCGCCGAGATTGCCGGTGACCACACCCCAGAGTACAAAGCCGGCAATGAAGCTGGTGAGCCATGCGACGATGAAATAGGTACCGACGCTGTCGCCGCTCTTCACCCGTGCAATCGCGCCGGGCATGCCGAGCAGTGCCGGCAGCAGGCCCAGCACCGCCATCACGATGGCGAGCAATCGCGTGCCGAGCAGATCGAGTGCGAACAGCAGCGCGAACAACGCCAGCGATGCCGCAATCATTTTCATCGCGCGGCGTATGGGTGGGCTCATGTCGTTCGCCAGCACACCTTCGATGAACAGCGCGGTGGCACAGGACGTGAGCAGCGAGGAGATACCGGCAGCATGCGTTTCCAGCCACGGGTTGTCGTTCCAGAGATAAAGCCCGCCAAAGCCGAACAGGTGCGCCATGAACAGCACATTGCACACCACCAGCAGCGCGTATTTGCCGTACACGCTGTCGCCCAGGCTGATCCATTGCTGCAGGCTGAAAATCAGCAGGCAAAGACCGATGGCAATCAACATCCCCTGCAAAAGGAATTCGTTGTTCGCGCGCTGGTGATACGCGCCCGGGGTGGAGAGCCGCACCGGCAGAATCAGCGAATTCACACTGTCGATGCGGATCAGCAATTCATGTTGAGCACCCAGCTGCAGGTCCAGCACCACGGCCGGCGCGCGGCTGCGCAACGGCCGGCCAGCGAAAGGCTGCAGATTACCCATGGTCGCCATATGGCGATGCTCATCTCCGCTGGCAACGAAGACATCGACGCGATTCAGTAACGCGTAGTCGATATCCAACACCCAGCGGCCATCGGAACGCGGCGACACCGCCAGCGGGACGCGCAGCCAGATCGCCTCCTTGCGAAAGCCCATCGCTGCGTGCGCGGAATTGGGCGGCGTAAATTCACTGCGTCGTGCCAACGCGGTTGCCACCGTCAGCTCGCGCGCCGGATCGGCCAGCATGGTGATGTACGGCCAGGCATCCACGGAGGGCTGCGCGTCTTCCAGCAACAATGGCGCCGCGCGCACTGCTGTCGCCAGCAGCGCGAACAGGAAAATCCACGGCGTTATCAGCCGCGACACGGATAGTGCAGCGCGCCTCGTCATCGGACCCGGTTGTTATTGTGGGATGTCGGCCCAGTATACGAGGCAATCGGACGAGGGCGGGGCTTGCTCAATACCTCATCGATTCAAACTCCAGCATTGGCGAGGCATTCCGGGCATTTTCGGCCGGGAAGCCGCTCCAGCATTAGGGTTTTATGGCCGGGCTTCCCGAAACCTCATTCCCGTTCGTGCTGAGCTTGTCGAAGCACAGCCAAAACAGATTCGTGAATCCCGCAAGTCGACAAAGCCCTTCGACCGGCTCAGGGCGAACGGAGTATTTATAAATTCCCAGCTACTGGCACTACGGCAACCGACGCCCCGACCGCGCCTTCACCGCCGCAATATCCGCCGCGCTCACGATGCCGTTGGCGTTGAGATCGAAGCGCAGGTTGGTGCTGTCCACAGCCTGACCAGCACGCGCCTTGACGTTGCTCACATCACCGGCATTCGTCGAACGCGAGCCATCCACATCGCCGACCAGAAAGCCAAGCGAAA
>JAEUNB010000073.1 GCA_016790625.1 Betaproteobacteria bacterium
TGCTTAGTGTGGTGGCCAATACCTGGGTTTTGGCGGGCACGTGCGAGCCGGGCGCAAAAGCTGATCCTGAGAGCGAGCCGCTGTTGATCCGCAATGTGCATCTGCTGTCGATGGCCTCGGGGCAATCGGCGATACTAGAGCGACACTCCGTGTTGATTCATCGCGGAAAGATTGCCCGCATAGCGCCGGACGCTGATATTCCCACTCCTCGCGACGCAATGGTTGTTGACGGCATGGGCAAGTACTTGCTGCCGGGTTTGATTGACGCGCACGTACACATTTGGGACAAACCGGAGTTGTCCGCCTATCTGGCATCGGGTGTGACGACCGTGCGAAATGCCTCTGGCATGTCTTTCCATTTGGATTACGCCAGGGAAATCGCCACTGGCTGTCTCAAAGGGCCGCGCCTCATCACGACCGGCCCCATTTTGAACGGCCCGGGGCCAAACACCCAGCCCAACCATCAACAGGTAAAAAACGCCGTGCAGGCGCGTGCGGCGGTCCGCGAGCAGTACAAGCAGGGCTACAGGCACCTAAAGGTTTATTCGAACCTGTCGAGGGAGGCCTATCGCGCCATTCTCCACGAAGCTCGCCGGCTGGGCATGACCGTCATGGGTCACACGCCGGAGGGCGTGCGCTTAGCAGGCATTCCTGATCGAAAGCCGTTTCAGATCGCATTCCATGAAGTCCTCCGGGACAAATTGGTCTCCATCGAACATATGGAGAGCGTCGTTTGGCATGCGCTGTACGACAAACTGGATGAAACCAAGGCGCGCGCTTTGGCCCGGGACATTGCCCTGCTTCAAGTGGCGGTGACGCCGACGCTGGTGGCGCATCACAACCTGGTCCTGGTCGCAAAAACGCGTGGCCAATACCTGCAGCGTCCGGGCGTTGAGTGGTTGAATCCATTCATCTCCGAGTTGGAGCAGGAAACCTACAAGCAATGGTCCTCCGCCGCGCAGGATGGCCGGAGCCGGCACGACGCATTCTACCTACGCGCAACCAAGATCTTCCATGAGGAAGGCGTAAAGCTCCTCGCCGGCACGGACGCGGGTATCTTCACCAACGTGCCAGGTCAGTCGCTCATTGATGAGTTGAAACTTCTTGTAAGCGCTGGCTTGACACCGCTTCAAGCAATCGAGACGGCCACCAGAAACCCGGCCAGCGCCCTGGGGATGGCCGATCGTCTCGGCCAGATCAAGGAGGGGTTTCTGGCAGATATGATCCTCGTCGATGGAAATCCAAGCCGGGACATCGCCCAGTTGCAATCCGTGAGTGGCCTGGTCCTGGCCGGGAAGTGGCATGGGGCCGCCAGCCTCTCGCAGCTGAAGCGGCAGGTCGCAGAAACGTCGTACGAAAACTCCAGGCGGCAAATCATGGATGGGCTTAAGGCACAGGGATCTTCGTTGGAGTGACTGTCATTTTGAGCACGAAACAAAACTCCCTGAGCATGCGTCGCCTGACACGCCGCTGCAACCGGCGCTGCTTCGCCGCGCGCCCAACACAGTAATCGCTAAGCCTCACGCGCCCTCAACACAGCTTCAATGGGAATGCTCGAAAAATTCCGCGCCTGGTACCAGCGCAACACTGCCGTCCCGGCCATCCCCGAGGGCTTCCAGTTCCATTGCTTGCCGCGTGCCGACGGCGGACCATTCGAGCACGGGGTTGAGTTCCTCAACGACAACACCACGCCGATGCCGTTCGTCTTGCGGGTTCTTCAGGATGAAGCAGGTTTGTCGCATCAAGATGCATCCATCGCAACCGCCCTGTGCCACCAGCACGGCGGTGTCATCGTTCCCCTGCCGTCGTTGGAGCGCGCGGCCGAGGTGGCCGCTAAAATTGGCGCCCGCGCTGAACGCGAGGGGTGGCCCCTGCGCTGTCGCCTTGTGTCGCAAACGCGGTAAGCTACAACCCGGACACGGGGAGGGGACATAAATGAAACGAGTCACTGGTATCGGCGGAATTTTCTTCAGCGCAAAAGATCCGGTCGCCATGCACGCTTGGTACAAAAAGCATCTTGGCATTGATGTGCAGGAGTGGGGCGGCGCGGCGTTTATGTGGGCCGATCCGGACGGCAAGCCCACAACCGGGATGACCATCTGGTCCGTCGGCGCTGACGACGGCAAGCACTTCGCGCCCAGCAAATCGACTTTCATGATCAACTACCGCGTCGATGATCTTGCTGCGCTGCTGCAGGCATTGCGGGATGAAGGTTGCAATGTTTTGGAAAAGACCGACGACTCCGAATACGGCAAGTTTGGCTGGGTGATGGATCCCGAGGGCAACAAGATCGAACTCTGGCAGCCGCCGGCCGGGCAATGAGCTTGTAGCCCGAGAGGCGCTGGGAGGCGTGTATCTCCCAATTTGAAACAGGAGAAATCCCATGGTGCGACTCATTGTTGGTGTTATCGCCGGATTCTTTGCCTGGGCGATTTTGTGGGTCGGCAGCGAACAGGTGCTTTCCGCCATCTGGCCATCCTGGTATGGCGCACATCAAACCGCGTTCACGGCAGCCATCAAAAACGGCGGCGCGTTTGCTGCCGACGGCGGCGTTCTTTTGATTCACATCGTCAGCGCTGCCGTGGTTTCGGCGATCGCCGGTTTCCTGGCCGCGCTGATCGCCCGCGATAACAAACGCGCGCCAGTGGCTCTGGGCATTCTGCTGACGTCATTCGCTGTGCTGAAGGCGGTCATGTCGTGGCCGTATGTTCCTGTCTGGTATCACGTTCTTTTCACGGTGCTGCTGGTCCCGATGGCGGTTCTTGGGGGCAAGTTGAAGGCAGGCAGTTCGCGCCCGGACATGAATTGAAGAGTCGTTCGCCGGGTATGACTATTACCGCCATCACCCCACAACTGCGCACCACCGATATGGATTCGTCGATCCGTTTCTACACCGAGAAACTCGGCTTTGCGCTCGACTTCCGCTATCAGGATTTCTACGCCGGTATTCGTGCCGGTGGCCAGACGATTCATCTGAAGTTGGTCGATGAACCCGATCCGTCGATTGCTTATGTGGACGACGAGGATCACCTGCATCTCTATCTCGCGACCGATGATGTGACGGCGTACGCGGCAGAGCTGAAGGCGCGTGGTGTGGTTTTGCTGAGGGACGTGCATACGACGGACTGGAACACGAAGGAAATCGTGCTGCGGGACGATCAGGGGCACACCTTGCATGTGGGAGAGGCGCTGTAGCGCGGCGCTCGCATGACCGCGATATAAAACCCCAGCACTGGCGCGGTTTTCCGGGCATTTTTGGTCTGAAAGCCGCACCAGTGCTGGAGTTTCAGTTTTTGTTCCTTGTTCCCGGTCACAAATTGCCACTGACGCCTTGGCGTAAACTCCGGTAGGCTTCGGCAGCGCCTGCGTCAAGACAGGCGATCAACGAGTTTCGGGAGACGTGTTTCACGATGGGTTTTGAGTCACTGGTTATTGCGGCACTGGTCATCAACCTCGCGCTGGCGGTGGTGCTGATCTGGCTGGCAGTGGGCGCGCGCAAGGGCGACCCAAACGCTGCTGCAGCGGCCGCGGCACAGGCCGACGCGCGCCATCGCGCGATGCTGACCGACCTGCATGAAGGATTGGCGAAGCAGGGTGAGCGCATGGCCAACAGCCAGGCGGAAGCTGGTGAGCGCACGCGTCAGGCGATGGCTGCCCTGCAGCTTGAACAGACGCAGAATCTGGCAGCCAACCGCGAGGAATTGATCCGCCAGCTGGCGGCGCTGAATCTGGAAATCCAGCAAAAGCAGGAAGCACTGAAAACGGCGATGCTGGGCGGCACGCTCGAAAAACTCAACGAGCAGGCACTGGCGCAGCAACAGAAGATCGAATCGACGCTGCGCATGGTCACCGAGCGTATCAACGTCACCGTCGAGGGCCTGACCAAATCCACCGACAAGCGCCTCGAGGAAATCGGCGGCAAGGTCAACGAGCGTCTCGATGAAGGCTTCAAGAAGACCAATGAGACTTTCGTCAATGTCGTAGCGCGCCTTGCCACCATCGACGAAGCGCAGAAGAAGATTGATGGCTTGACCACCAATGTGGTTTCCTTGCAGCAGCTGCTAGGCGACAAACGGTCGCGCGGCGCTTTGGGAGAACGTCAGCTTGAGGACATTATCAAGAACGCACTGCCGGAATCGGTCTACGAGTTCCAATACACTTTTGCCAGCGGAAAGGTTCGCGCTGATTGCGTATTAAAGCTGCCCGAGCCGACGGGGCTGATCGCTGTCGATTCCAAGTTTCCGCTTGAAAGCTACGAACGCATGTTTGCCGAAGGGCCTGAGCGCGTTTCGGCGGCAGTGTTCAAGACCAGCGTGAAAAAGCATGTCGATGATATTGCCGACAAATACATCATTCCTGGTGAGACCGGCGAGGGCGCAGTGATGTTTATTCCGGCCGAAGCCGTATTTGCCGAAATACACGGCAATCATCGCGACCTGATTGATTACGCCGCGAACCGCCGTGTCTGGTTGGTTTCGCCGACTACGTTGATGGCGGTGCTCAATACCGCGCGCGTTGTGCTGAAGGACGTCCAAACGCGCAAGCAGATTCACATCATCCAAGACGAGCTCGGCAAGTTGGGGGCGGATTTCGGTCGCTTTCAGTCGCGCATGGACGATCTAGCCAAACACATCGGTCAAGCGAACAAAGATGTCGAGCTTGTGCATACCTCCAGCAAGAAAATTAGTGAACGATTCCAGAAAATCGAGAAGGCCGAGTTGGACGTGCCCTCGCTGGAAGATGCCGCCAAACCCAACCTCACCTTGATCAAGTCTGATTCCGATAACTGACGGGAAAAACATGTCCAAAACCCTCCTGATTGCCGCTGCCGCCATGATCGCCACCACCGCAAATGCACAGAGCATGACTTATCCCGAAACCCGCAAGGTCGAACAGGTCGACACTTATCACGGCACCAAGGTGGCCGACCCGTACCGCTGGCTGGAAGACGACAACAGCGCCGAGACTAAGGAGTGGGTGAAGGCGCAGAACGCAATCACCAATCGGTATCTGGAGGCGCTGCCGCAGCGCCTGCCGACCCGCAAGCTCTATACCGATCTGTACAACTTCGAGAAATTCGGCATTCCGTTCAGCGAAGGCGGCAAGTATTTCTACACGCGCAATGATGGCCTGCAGCAGCAGTCGGTGTTGTACATGGTGAAGAACCTGAAGGACACGCCGCAGATCGCGATCGATCCCAACACGCTGTCCAAGGATGGCACGGTGGCGTTGACCGGCACGGCGGTGAGCCGCGACGGCAAGTATTTGGCCTACGGTGTTGCCAGCGGTGGCTCGGATTGGCAGGAATGGAAGGTGCGCGATCTCACCACCGGCAAGGACCTGGCCGACATCATCAAATGGGTCAAGTTTTCCTCGGCGGCATGGACCGCCGACGGCAAGGGTTTCTTCTACTCGCGTTACGATGCGCCCAAGGAAGGTGCTGCCCTCACTGGTGCCAACTACAACCAGAAGCTTTATTACCACCGCCTCGGTACGACTCAGGATAAAGACCTGCTGGTGCACCAGGACGTACTGGACAAGGAGCGCGGCTTCAGTGCGAGCGTGTCGGACGATGGCAAGCTGCTGGTGATTTATGTCTGGAAGGGCTCGGCGCGAAAAAACGGTTTGCTGTGGCTGCCGCTGAAGGGCAACGCGTATACAGGGGGTACGCCGCAAGCGCTGACGCTCACCTTCGACGCTGAATATTCGCCGGCCGGCTCCAACGGCAACACGCTGTGGATTCGGACAGATGCTGGCACGCCCAGGGGCAGTGTTGTCGCGGTTGATCTGACCAAGCCGGATCGCAAGAACTGGAAAACCATCGTCGCCGAGCAGAAGGAGGCGCTGACTTCCGCCAGCGTGGTGGGCGGGCAGGTGTTTGCGCAGTATCTGAAGGATGCGGCTAGCTTGGTGCGAGTGCACACCGTGGCCGGGAAACCGGTGCGTGAGGTGGCGCTACCCGGGGTGGGTACGGCCAGCGGGTTCGGCGGGCGCTACGACCGTGCCGAGACATTTTTCAGCTATACCAGCCTCACCACGCCAGCGGCGATTTACCGTATGGACGTAAAGACCGGCAATGTGACGCTGTTCAAGAAGCC
>JAEUNB010000122.1 GCA_016790625.1 Betaproteobacteria bacterium
GCTCAAGGAGATCCGGCTAGACGCCAATGGCAAACAGTATCAGGCGAAAACCCTCCGTCAGTGGGTAAGCGGGGTCGATGCTCGAACGCTTGCGCAAAAGACCGGTAGACCCAAAAAGAAACAATGAGTTGCTGCCTCTCCACAATCCTGGAGAAATATTCCTTCGCAACTTAAAAAGGATATTTTTTCTTGTGGCGGGAATATTCGCCGCGTCCGCATGTGTAGATATTCCATGTTCCTCAACTCCACCAAGGAACATGGAAAATGAACGATCCGCGAATTGGCAATACCGATGACTCTGCACCGATACACCACAAGCCGCCGACAGGCGGGGCTTCCGGCGCGGTAGCGCCGTCCCCGTCCCGAGGCGGGTCGGGTGCGACGCCTAGTAACACAGCACCCCATTCATGCAGACCAGTAGAGAGAATCCTTCGGTGGGGCGTCGATAGCCTCTATCTTTCTTTCCCCGGCAAGCTGCACGAAGAAACAGAAGCCAAGCTCATACGGCTTAAGGAGAAAGCCCAATCTCCCGATCCTCGAGAAAAAGCCCAGGCTCAATGGGTTGTCGGTGAACACGCTTTCGAGGTGAAAGACAAAGGCGCGGGGGTATTCGCATTTGTCTTAGAAGATGCCTGTTTTCGCATCTCCTTTTCAAAGCGAACTGCCAACAGGTTGCCAATGGCAACCGTGAAGTTAAGCAGTCGGTACTTGAGTACCGTCACGCCCGTCCAGGGCATGCAAAAGGCCATTTCGATTTTAACCACGATGGGACAGCTTGACGCCGCCGCTGGCGTCAGTCGCATCGATTTGTTCGTCGACTTCGTGTCCTATGAGGATATGGAGTCCTGGACAAGGGACGCATGGGTTACGCGTGCCGAGCGCCTTCATCAATACGCGGAGCATACAAAGTTCTCTGGCTGGTCGATTGGTGCTGGCGGGCCAATCATGATGCGGCTTTACGATAAGAATCTGCAGATAGAAAAAGTCGGGGCGCAATACCTTCGCACGCTATGGGACGCCGGTGGCTGGAAAGATGGCCAACCAGTTTGGCGATTGGAGTTTGAGTACAAGCGCGAACTGCTGGCTCGTATGGGTCTCAATAGTTTTGAAACGGTCATGGCCCAGCTAAATGGGCTGTGGTCATACGCCATGACGGACTGGCTCCGGTTGTGTATTCCTAGTCTTGATGACGCGACTCGGTCGCGTTGGCCGGTTCACCCGCTTTGGGCTGCGCTTTCGTCGGTGGATTTTGGCTCTGCGGAGATGTCGCGATTGCGGCGGGTGGTCACGACGCAAAAGCCGAGTGAGGAATCCGTTATCCGACGCGCTATTGCTTGCCTTATCACCTTCATGGTGCTGCGTGGCTTTACTGAATACTTGGCGGCGTTTCGGGAAATGTCGGACGCGATTGACTCCACACTTGAGGCCGACGCCTTCTATCAGGGAATAGCCGCGCAAAAGCTGGTGGAAGAACGCATTGCGTTAAAGGCGCGCGAGTACTTCATACCCAACGGCGTCGGTGAGGTTGTTCCCGATGATGGCGACGACCCTGCTACGGCTTATCGCAAGGCATCCCAGGGCGGCTAAATGGAAAAGGAAAGCCTGCCCCTACCGCCGATCCGCTGCCTTAGCAAAGAGGAAGCTTCCAGATATTTGGGAATTGGTTTGACCCTCCTTGCCGAACTCGGGGTTCCGTCGATCAAACTCGGTCGTCGTCTTGTGTACGACGTGGTTGACTTGAATACCTGGCTTGAGGAATATAAGCGGTGTGGGCGGGCTAGAAAGGAAACTTTATGGCCCGTGAAACCGGCGTCCACCGGCGGCCAGATTCCCGCTACTGGTGGATCGATGTTGTTTTACCAAACGGCGAACGACTACGAGAAAGCACTAGGACTGAAAACCGAGAAGAAGCAGAAGCGCTCTTAGCCAAAATTCGGCATGAGTGTTATCTGCAAACCTATCTCGGCATCAAGCCCAAGCGCTCGTGGAAGGAAGCTGTAGTTCGGTATCTCTCCCTCAAAGCGAACTTAAAGAGCATCAAGGATGCACGGCGAATTTGCCGAAACCTTGATCCCTATCTCGGTAACGCAATGCTGCACGAGATCAACGGCGATGCCATTTGGCGCGTCATTGAAGGGGAACTAGGCAAGGGCAATAAACCGGCTACGGTCAATCGTTACTTGGCGCTCATTCGGGGCTTGCTCCGTATGGCGCGTGACGAATGGCAGTGGATAGACTCGATGCCCAAGGTTCGTTTGCTTTCCGGCGAAGTCGAGCGTGATCGCTGGCTCAGTCGGGAAGAGGCGGCGCGTTTGATTGGCGTCTGTCCTGATCATCTGTCGGCACTGGTGCGGTTTGCCTTGGCGACAGGCTGCAGGGCGCGGGAGATTACCGGCTTGGAGTGGAATCGCGTGGATTTGTCCCGTGCTACGGCATGGCTCAATGAAACGAAAAACGGAACGCCGCGAGGCGTGCCTTTGAACCATGATGCGGTTCTAGTGCTGCAGGAACAATTAGGAAAACACCCACGGTATTGCTTCACATTCCGCGGGGAGCCGATTAAGTGGCAGTTATCTAATTCGGCTTGGTTGTCAGCACTGGCGAAAGCGGGAATAAGCGACTTCCGCTTTCATGACCTACGGCATACCTGGGCATCTTGGCATCGTCAGGCCGGAACAAGCTGCGACGAGCTGAAATCCCTAGGCGGCTGGAAGTCCCGCGAAATGGTGGATCGCTACGCGAAGTACGCAACCGAACATCTTGCGGTCGCTGCGGCTAGGATTTCTAGCGTGCCCGATGGAGAAAACGTCATAGCATTCCCCACGTTTTCCCCACGTCCAGAAATGAAAAAGGCTCACGCGCAAACGTAAGCCTTTGAAAGTTTTGGTGGGCCGTGAAGGATTCGAACCTTCGACCTACGGATTAAGAGTCCGCTGCTCTACCAACTGAGCTAACGACCCCCACACTTGTACCACTACGTCTTGATTAAAAAGCCCGAGATTCCTCTCGGGCTTGAATTTGGTAGGCCGTGCGGGATTCGAACCTGCGACCAACGGATTAAAAGTCCGCTGCTCTACCGACTGAGCTAACGACCCAACATTTGTACAACTTTGCTGCGTCGCCGCCCTTTCGGAACCACCGACCCAGCAAAGCCCAAGATTATAGGCTTTTTGCCTACTTTTGGTCAACCGAAAAACCGGTGCGCGCAGTAAATCAGCCCTCCTGCATCATCTTCCAGTATTGGTACTTGAGCGTTGCCCAGCAGCCGACGATCATCGCGGCCAGCGCCAGAAACGAACCCGCCGCCAGCGTCGACAAACCGGTAACGCCCTGACCAATGGTGCAGCCCATGGCCGTCACGCCGCCGAAACCCATCAGGGTGGCGCCAAGAATGTGAGTTCGCGTGTCTTCTATATTGGCAAAACCTTCCCAGCGGAAGCGTTTGGTACCCATGTAATAGGCAAACGAACCCACGATCATGCCGACCGTGGAGGCGATACCGAAAGTGACGACCAGCGATTTATCGCTCCACAGCATCAGCAGCTCAAGGCTGTATGCGATCGGCGCGACAAAGGTCAGCGATTCAGCCGTGCGGCTATTGGTACCAAAGAAGGTTTCTTCCAGCGTGTCGGGACTTTCGCCAAAGCCAATGTGTGCACTAACATACCAGCCTGCAACAACCGCAAGGCCATACCCAAGTCCACCCAACCAGCCGTCCAAACTCTTTCGAAACTCAGCGCTCGCGAGGACAAAACAAAGCATGGCGATGGCGACCACGCTCGCAATACCAATTTGCGCGGCCTTCTTGCTCACCCCGATTATTCCGGCCACTATCGCGCCAAACTCCTGGGTCTTGGTGCCATGCGCTGACAGGTCGACGTTGACGACATCCAGATAATTGACCCGCCACACGCCGAACAGGCCTTTCATCGTCATGTATGCGGCGATGCCAAGAAACACAAACACCACCAGCGACTTCACGTTGCCCCCGCCAATCCGCACCAGGGTACGGCTGCCACAGCCACTGGATAGCGTCATGCCGACGCCAAACAACAGGCCCCCCAGGATGTAAGAGAACCAGGTAAAGCTGGAGCGCACATAGAACGCTTTCGACAAATCGATCAGGCCATAGGCATACAGCACTTGTGCACCGATGATCGCCACGGCCATCGCCAGCACCCACATGCGCATGCGCGAGTAATCGCCCATATTGACGATATCGGAGACAGCGCCCAGCGTGCAGAACTGGGTGCGTGCGGAAATCACACCCAGGACGAAAGCGATCAGGAAACTCAGCCAGGCGACGGTAACGGCAAGATTGGAAGCGCTGCTCATGAAAACGACTGTGCCACGAAAGGAGTCGTATTTTACGCGTGGCGCGAAGGGTGGAGAAACAGTGCCGGCTTATGAATGCTTATGACCGCAGATAGCGCGTGGGATCGGGCACATCGGCAGCGCGAAAACCCTCACTGCGAAGCCGGCATGAGTCGCAGATGCCGCAGGCCTTTCCATCTGTGTCTGCCTGGTAGCAGGAAACCGTCAGCGCATAGTCCACCCCAAGACGGGTTCCTTCGCGCACGATGTCGGCCTTGCTCATGTCGATGATCGGCGTATGAATCGTCAGCGGCACACCTTCCACGCCTGCGCGGGTCGCCAGCCGCGCCATGGCCTGGAATGCGGCCACATAGTCCGGCCTGCAGTCGGGGTAGCCGGAGTAATCGACCGCGTTCATACCGGCAAAAATATTCGGCGCACCCAGCGTCTCTGCCCAGGCCAGGGCCAGCGAAAGAAAGATGGTGTTTCGCGCCGGCACATAGGTCACCGGAATGCCGGTCGTCGGTGCCGTCGGTACGGCGATATGCGCATCGGTCAATGCCGATCCGCCCCAGCCGGTGAGGTCGAGCTTGATCACGCGATGCTCATGCGCACCACCCGCCGCGGCAACGCGCGCCGCTGCCTGCAACTCCGAACGATGGCGCTGGCCATAATCGAAGGACAGGGCATAGCATTCGTATCCCCGCTCGCGCGCCATCGCCAGCACGGTGGCGGAATCGAGCCCGCCTGACAGCAGCACCACGGCTTTCGCGGCAACGTTCATCGTCATGTCTCTCAAACTCCGCGCTTCTCGCCCCAGAGGATCTTGTGCAGCTGCAACTGCATGCGCACCGGCAGCGAATCGCGCAGTATCCAACCGGCCAGCTGTTCCGGCCCCACCTCGCCAAACGATGGCGAGAACAGCACGGTGCACTTGCCGGCCAGCCCCTGTTCGCGCACGATCGCTGCCGCCCAGAGAAAATCCGCTTCGCTGGTGATGACGAATTTGATTTCGTCGTGCGGCGAGATCAGGTCAAGGTTTTCCCAGCGATTCTTGTCGCTTTCGCCTGAGCCGGGAGTCTTCACATCGACGATGCGCGACACGCGCGCATCGACTTCGGCGATATCGATTGCTCCGCTGGTTTCCAGCGAGACCGAGTAACCGGCATCACAAAGCTTCTCTAGCAGCACAAGACAATTGCGCTGGGCCAGCGGCTCGCCGCCGGTGACACACACGTAGCGCGTCGGATGCAGCCCGACTTCGGCCATCACATCATCGATCTGGCGCGTACTGCCTTCATGAAAGGCATAAGCCGTATCGCAATAGCCACAGCGCAGCGGGCAACCAGTCAAGCGGACGAAAACCGTTGGCAGACCAACGCGGGTCGATTCGCCCTGCAACGAAAAGAATATCTCGTTGATGCGAAGCTCATTGGCACGCGTGCGTTGATGCCCGCTGCCGGTGGGCGCTTCTTTCCCTTCGGCTTTGCGAGGAATCGCAGCAGGAATCCTTGTTTCAGTTGCCATGGTGTGTACCGCTAACGCCGGAGCTGGGCCAGTCGCGTGCGCGCCTTGCCGGCTGCATCCGACGCCGGGAAGCGGGCAATGATGTCTTCCAGCGTATTGCGCGCGGAACCATTGTCGCCGGATTCGATCATGACACTGGCAATTGCCAGCATCGCGTCCGGCACTTTGGAAGAATCGGGATAGAGCTTGAGCAGCGTTTCCTGCGAGGAGCGTGCGTTGGCGTAATCGCGAAGATTGAAGTAGCTGATGCCAATCCAATATTGGGCGTTCGGCACCAATCCGCTGGACGGAAAGTCCTTCATGAAAATCTGGAATGCGCGCGTGGCGGCCAGATAATCTCCGCGCTTGAACAGATTGGAACCTACGTCGTAGGCGCGGAGCTCCTGATCGCGCGATGCCGCGCTCACTGGCGCCGCTGTCGGTGCCCCTGCTGCCCCCGCAGTCGGGCCGGGAACGATTACGGCCCCGGTCTGTGCGGCTGCTGGTGCCGGGACAACAGTCCCGCCCGGTGAAGCAGCTCCCGGCGCGCCATCGGCCGGCAGACCTTCGAGCTTACGCAGCCGTGAATCGATATCGAGATAAAAATCTTTCTGCCGCTTGGTCAACTGTTCGTTCTGGTTGGCCAACACTTCAATCTGGCCGCGCAACTTGGAGATCTCGGCATTGAGCTGCTCGATCTGATTGAGCAACTGGATGATGCCGATATTTTTCAGCGATTCGTCCAGCTTGAGGATACGGCTATCGACATCCCGATCGCGCTTTTCCAGCTCACCGCGCAATTCCTTGACCTCACGGCGAGCATCCTCGTCGAAGATTCCGGCAACGGCGTTCATGCAGAACGACGCTGCAAGAAGCGCAACAGCAACGCGTAAACGATGTTCCATCACTTGCCTTCCAGCTTCCGCAAACGCGTGTCAATGTCGAGATAGAAATCTCTCTGCCGCTTGCTGAGTTGCTCGCTCTGATTCGCAAGCACTTCATTTTGCCCGCGCAATTTGGCAATTTCGACGTTCAATTGCTCAATCTGGCTCAGCAACTGGATGATGCCCAAATTGCGAACCGAATCATCCAGCTTTTGCATCCTGCCATCGATATCGCGCAGCCGCTGGTCAATCTGCCCACGCAACTCTTTCACTTCGCGGCGGGCATCCTCATCAAACACACCGGCAGCAGCATTCATGCAGAATGCCACCGCAATCAGGCCAGCGCCGATGCGATATCGATTGTTCATGCTATTCGGCATTCCTTGCATCACTCGCCGTCGTAACGGATTTCGACCCGGCGATTCTGCGCCCAGGCCGCTTCATCATGGCCGGTCGCCTTGGGCTTGTCCTCACCAAAGCTCAGTGTTTCGATGCGCTCGTTACCAACGCCGAGCACGGCAGTCGCTTTGCGAACGGCATCGGCACGGCGCTGGCCCAGCGCCATGTTGTATTCGCGAGAGCCGCGTTCATCGGCGTGACCTTCGAGACGAATCTTGCGGCCGCGATTCTGGCTCAGGTAATTTGCATGCGCTTGAATCACTGCGGTGTATTCCGCCTTCACCGTATCCTTGTCGTAGTCGAAGTAGATCACGCGCTTGGACAGCGGGCTGTTGGGATCCTTCAGCGGATCGCCACTCGGCGTACCCTTGATCTGCGTGTCCTGGGTGCCGCGCGTAGAAGGCGGTGTACCGCCCGAGACAGTGCTGGTTGGCGGTGGCGAGCGATCTTCAACCTTGGTTTCCTTGACCGGATCGGTGCTCTTACAGGCCGACAGCAACGCAGCCAAACAAATGCCGATGATGAGTTTTTTCATGTCTTTTCTCCTAGGAAACAAAGATTTGATCACGGCCGGATTATACGTTTTTACCGCTCATCCTATCGTGCGCTGGACGTACCGTATGGTCCCCACGCCGGTTCGCGCACATCACCGGCCTGCGAGGACAGCCGCTGCTTGACCCGGCCATCCGCCGACACGGCGCCCAAGGTGCCGCGACCACCAGCCTTGGATTCATACAGGATAGTGCGGCCATTGGGCG
This sequence comes from Betaproteobacteria bacterium, assembly GCA_016790625.1. Lineage (GTDB taxonomy): Bacteria > Pseudomonadota > Gammaproteobacteria > Burkholderiales > Usitatibacteraceae > UKL13-2. The sequence continues at coordinate 7,862 of JAEUNB010000122.1, forward strand.
AGAAACTGGGGCTGTCATCCAGCGGACCGTCGGTGAGCACGTTGATCTGACCGCTGGCCAGCTCGAGCGTAGCGATGCGCAATTTTCCTGCTTCGCGGCTGACGAAGGCGACGTATTTTCCATCCGGGCTCATGCGCGGATTGACGTTGTAGCTGCCTTCGAAAGTGAGGCGCTTCACCGTGCCGCCGGTCGCCGGCACGCTGTAAAGCTGCGGTCCGCCGGAGCGGTCGGAGACGAAGATGATGTCCTTGCCATCGCCGGTAAAGGTGGCGTTGGTATCAATGCTGTTGCTCTCGGTCACACGCACCGCCGCACCACCCGTGGCCGGAATCACGTAGATCTGCGACACGGCATCTTTTGACAGCGCGACTACAAGTTTGCTTCCGTCGGGCGACCAGTTTGGCGCATAGTTGTCGCCTTTGAAGTTCGACACCGTGCTGCGCTGGCCGGTCACCAGGTCCTGAACGATGACCGTTGATTTCTGGCTTTCGAAGGAAACATAGGCGAGCTTGCTGCCATCGGGAGACCACTTCGGCGAACGTATCGGCTCCAACGAAGACAGCACAGTCTGCGGATTGAACCCGTCAGCATCGGCAACCTGCAGCTCGTACCGCTGTCCACGCTTCAATACGTATGCAATTCTCGTCGAAAAAATACCTTTCTCGTTCAGCAGCTTTTCGTAGATCTCGTCGGAAATCTTGTGTGCCGTCGCGCGCATCTGCGTCGCGCTAACCACGTAAGTCATCGCCGTCAGCTGGCTCTGCTTGGCGACATCGAACAGGCGAAAACGGATCTCGTGACGGCCATCCGGCGTCGGGTTGATCGAACCGATCACCAGCGCCTCGGTGCTGCGGCTGGTCCAGTCGAGAAAGTTGATTTCCGAAGGTTCGGTCGGCGTGGTGGTAATGCCGCCGGTGTTGACGATGCGGAACAGGCCCGTGCGCTTCAGGTTTTCGACAATCACCGGCGTGATGTTCTGCGGCGCGTTGATCTCGTTGGCAAACGAGATGATGGCAATCGGAATCTGGCGTCCGGCGCTGGTGGTGACATCGATGGTCAGCTGCGCATTGGCCAGCGGCGAGAAGATGACCAGCAGGGCAAGCAAACCGGCAACCGCAGTGCGCTGCAAGGAAAAAAGTCGAATGGCTGGGTTCATGGTTCTTTTAACGTTCATGTTCGATATTCAGGTTAAGTTCGCGGCGGCCACCGAAAAGTTCCGCACTTTCCGGCAGCGGCCACTGCTTGATGCCGTTAATGGCGCGCTCGACCGCTTCATCATACACACGGTTACCTGACGGCTTGACGATCTGGGCGTCGAACACCACGCCGTTCACCAGCAGGCGCAGGCGAACCTGCAATACCGGCTTGCCGGAAACGGTATCGGGAATATTGGCGCGGCTGCGGATCAGCGCGGCAATCTTGCCGGCATAGTCCTGCAGGGCCGCGTTGCGTGCGGCGGATGCGGCGGCTTCACGCGCGGCCTGCTCCGCTTTCACCCTGTCGTCCGCGGCTTTAGCGGCTTTTTTCTGTGCCTCTTCCTCGCGTTTTTTCTTCTCCGCGTCGGCTTTCTTCTGTTTTTCCAGTTTTTCGCGTTCGAGCTTTTCCTTCTCCGCTTTCTCGCGTTCTTTTTCTTCCTTGAGCTTTTTTGCCTTGAGCTCGATCTCGGCTTTGCTTGGTCCGGCCGGCTTCACCTCGGGCGGCGGCTCGACTTTTTTTACCTCCGGCTTGGGCTCGGGTTTAGGTTCGGGCTCCGGCTCGGGCTGCGGCGGTGGTGGCGTGGGCTCCGGCGCATTGCGCATCGGCGGCAACTGGTCCCACAATTCAGCGACTGCCGGCGTCGGATGATTCACCTGCCACGACACGCCAAACACGATCACGGCAAAGAACCCGGTGTGTACGATCAACGCGAGAATGGCAGCAGGCACTTTTCCCGGCTCGCGCCGAACAGTGTGCCGCGATCCGCGATCATTGCCATGCCCATTACCACTACGCGGATTGCCGGGCGGATAAGTGGCGGCCATCGCTATCGATCCTGCGGTTTCGCGAGCAAACCTACCCGCTTGATCTTGCCTCCCTGCAAGATGTCCAGCACGCGCAGCACGTCTTCGTATTTGAGATTTTTATCGGCTGAAATTACCACCGCCTGATCGGGATGGGTGGCCTGAATGGCACGCACTGCGGACAATAGCTTGTCCCTCGTCACCGCAGTTTCCTTGCCGCCCTGCTGCCGATCGATCAGCATAATGCCGCCGTCGCGCTTGATCATCACTTCCAGCGGCGCCACCGTCGGGTTCAATGCCTGGCCGACGCTCGGCAAATCAATTTGCCCAGGCTGAATCAGCGGCGCCGTCACCATGAAGATGATGAGCAGCACCAGCATCACGTCGATGTAGGGAACGACGTTGATTTCCGCCATGGAGCGGCGTGGGCGCCTCATAGGATCAAGACACCAAAGTCAAGCGCTGGCGCGGCTTCCAGGCAAAAAACGCCCTGAAAGCCGCGCCAGTGCTGGAGTTTCATTTCTTGCATTAGTGCGTCGCCTGTCTTTGCAGGATATTGGTGAACTCCTCCATGAAGCTCTCGTAGCGGTTCGCCAGGCGATCAATTTCCGCGGTATAGCGGTTGTAGGCGATCACCGCCGGAATCGCCGCGAACAAACCGATGGCGGTCGCAATCAGCGCTTCGGCGATGCCGGGCGCCACTTGCGCCAAAGTCGCCTGCGCCACGCTGGAAAGCCCGCGGAATGAATTCATGATGCCCCAGACCGTGCCGAGCAGGCCGATATACGGGCTGACGGAACCGACTGTGGCGAGGAACGACAGATGGGCTTCCAGAAAATCCAGCTCGCGCTGAAAAGTTGCCTTCATCGCGCGGCGGGTGCCATCCATCAGGGCACTCACATCGGCACCGCTGCGGCTTTTCAGCTTCAGGTATTCCTTGAAACCGGCTTCGAAAATCCGCTCCATGCCGGCCGGTTCGTAGTGTCCCGCGTTGGCGCGCTGGTAAAGCCCCACCAGATCGGAGCCACCCCAGAATTCGCGTTCAAACTCGTCCGCCTGTTTCTTGGCGCGGCGCACCGTGAACAGCTTGACGAAGATGTACCACCACGATAGCAGCGAAGCCAGGATCAGGATCCCCATCACGATCTTGACCACGATGGAGGCCTGCATGACCAGCTGCAGGATTGCCATATCACTCGACAGATTCAAATCGTTGCCTCCATTTTCTTGCGCAGATCGGCAGGTATCTCGACCGGCTTGAACGCATCGGCCGACACGCTGGCCACCACCACCCGCGCTTTCACCAGCGTATCGTCGCCGCGGCGAATTTCCTGGTGAAACGTAAGCCGCACGCGCCCCAATGCTTCGATGGCCACGCTGATGTTAACCGAGTCATCCAGTTTTGCCGGCTTCAGGAATTCCACCGCGATCTCGGTAACGATAAACAGCATCTTGTGCTTGCGCTCAAGATCGCTGTTGGTAAATCCGAGATAGCGCAACCATTCAGTGCGGGCGCGCTCGAGAAACTTGACGTATTGGGCGTGATAAACCACGCCACCGGCATCGGTGTCCTCGAAATAGACGCGCAACGGGAAATCGAATGTGAACAGCGGACTTTGCTGGGCATTCTTGAGAGAGAGCTTGGCCATCAGAAAAGTTCCGGCGCCGACGCACCCGCCGGCGCGGTGATGCCAAAGTGCTGATACGCCAGCAAGGTGGCCATGCGACCACGCGGGGTGCGTTGCAGATAGCCTTGCTGTATCAGGTAGGGTTCGAGCACGTCCTCGATGGTGTCGCGCTCCTCACTCAGCGCCGCCGCGAGATTTTCCACGCCGACCGGACCGCCGGCGAATTTCTCGATGATCGCCAGCAGCATCTTGCGGTCCATCATGTCGAGGCCGATCTTGTCCACGTCGAGCATCTTCAGCGCGGTGTCGGCGGTTGTCTGATCGACCTGGCCGTTGCCCCGCACTTCGGCGAAATCACGAACGCGACGAAGCAGGCGGTTGGCGATACGCGGCGTACCGCGCGAACGCTGCGCGATTTCCCGCGCGCCATGGTCGTCAATCTGTACATTCAGCAAATGCGCTGAACGCGACACAATCTTGGTCAGCTCGACCGGCGAATAGAATTCCAGCCGCGCCACGATGCCGAAACGATCGCGCAACGGATTAGTCAGCATGCCGGCGCGTGTCGTGGCACCGACTAGTGTGAATGGCGGCAGGTCGAGCTTGACCGAACGCGCTGCAGGGCCTTCGCCGATCATGATGTCGATCTGGTAATCCTCCAGCGCGGGGTAGAGAATCTCTTCGACCACCGGATTCAAGCGATGGATCTCGTCGATGAATAACACATCGTTCGGTTCGAGATTGGTCAGCATTGCGGCCAGATCGCCGGCGCGCTCCAGTACCGGACCTGAAGTCTGCTTCAGATTGACACCCATCTCGCGCGAAATGATGTGGGCCAATGTCGTTTTGCCGAGACCAGGCGGACCGAACAGCAGCGTATGGTCCAGCGGCTCCTTGCGGCCCTTGGCGGCCTCAATAAAAATCGACAACTGGTCGCGGATTTTTTCCTGACCGACATATTCCTGCAGCAGCTTGGGGCGCAGTGCCCGCTCCAGCGCTTCTTCCTGCGTGGAGGCCTTGGTGCCGGAGATGAGGCGATCTTCTTCGATCATGGCGTGATTTTACGCGCCCCTCTGCGGTTTTTCAGATTTGCGGCGAATGTAGAGCGTTTTTTCGACATGGGCCACCACCTTGCCTTCGGTATCCACCACATCGACCACATAGGTCGGCTCAAACTTCTTGCCGTCCGCGGTCATGCGTTTCACTTCATCGATCTGTTCCTGGGTATAGCGAAAGTCGGCGTAGACCGTCGTGCGCCCCGGTGACACGAAGTCGATCTTCGCTGACTTGTCCCACACCAGATAGCCGCTGCCGAGCTGGTTCATCATCATGATCATGAAATAGGGATCAGTCATGGTGAACAGACCGCCGCCGAAGTGCGTGCCAACGTAATTCTTGTTACGCATGCCCAGCTTCATGCGCATGCGAACGTAGCGCCAGTCCGGCGCGATATGCTCGATGTGAATGCGCATGCCGATGAACGGCGGCCAGCAGTTCATAAAGTGCCGGAACATGTTCGGCGTGACGCGAAGGCGACTGTAGAAGCCTTGCTTGGTAGATGACATCAGGACTTCGACAACAACTTCAACGCCTGACGAATGCCATCCGATACCGTGACATCTTTCGGCAAACCCTTGATGGCAAACAGCGCCTCTTTCTCGTTGTAGCCCAGCGAGATCAATGCGTTCAGAATGTCGGCGGAAGAAGAGGTCGCTGGCGTTTCTCCGCCCACCGCAATGCGCACATCGACCTTCAGCTTGTCTTTCAACTCCAGCAGCAAACGCTCTGCCGTTTTCTTGCCGATGCCCGGCACCTTGGTCAGGCGTCCAGCCTCTTGCGTCGCCACCGCTTCCGCCAAGTCATTCACACTCATGCCGGACAACACCGCCAGCGCCACCTTGGGGCCGACGCCGCTGATTTTCAGCAACTGACGAAACGTGACCCGCTCGACCTCGCTGCCGAACCCATACAGCAGATGCGCATCTTCGCGAACCACGAGATGCGTGAACAGTGCGACCTTATCGCCGATGCGCGGCAGGTTATAGAACGTGCTCATCGGCACGTCGATGTCGTAACCGACGCCACCAACATCGACAGTAACCTGCGGCGGATTTTTTTCCAGCAATGTTCCCGAGATGCGTCCGATCATTTCACCAGTCTCCCGCCCTTGACCCGATAGCCACGTGTGGTCACGCCGGCCAGCTCGCCGCCATGCGCATGGCAGATGGCGCACGCCAGCGCATCGGCCGCATCCGGGCTAGGATAGCCCGGCAGCTTGAGCAATCGCTTGACCATTTCCTGTACCTGTTCTTTCTTCGCATGGCCATTGCCGACCACCGCCTGCTTTACCTGCAGTGCCGTGTATTCGGCCACCGGCAAATCGCGCGACACCGCCGCGCAAATCGCAGCGCCTCTTGCCTGTCCCAGCAACAATGTGGATTGCGGGTTGACGTTGACGAACACTTTTTCCACGGCCACTTCCTGCGGCGTGTGACGGCTGATGACTTCCTGAACCGAATTGAGGATGTTTTTCAGCCGGTCCGGCAGCTCGCCGTCGGGCGACTTGACGCAGCCACTGCTGACATAGGTCAGCGTCGACCCATTTTTTTCGATAACACCATAGCCCGTCACACGCAGGCCGGGGTCAAGGCCAAGAATGCGGATGGTGGCGGTCAAGCCTCGTCCATCACCGCCGACGTGTACACGTCCTGCACATCGTCCAGCGATTCGAGCACATCGAGCAGCTTTTGCATCTTGACCGCATCGTCGCCCGCCAGTTCGGTCTCGGTATTGGCCTTCATCGTCACTTCACCGAACTCGGCCTTGAAGCCGGCCTTTTCCAGCGCCGCCTTGATGTTGGTGAATTCGTATGGACCGGTAATGACTTCCAGCGAGCCGTCTTCGTTGGTGGCAACGTCTTCGGCACCAGCTTCCAGCGCTGCTTCCATCAGCTTGTCCTCATTGGTGCCGGGCGCGAACAACAGCGTGCCACAATGCTTGAACAGAAACGCCACCGATCCATCGGTGCCCATATTGCCGCCGTATTTTGAGAAAGCATGACGCACTTCACCGACGGTGCGAACACGGTTATCGGTCATGCAATCGACGATGACCGCCGCGCCACCGATGCCGTAGCCTTCGTAGCGAATTTCTTCGTAGTTCACGCCCTCCAGTTCGCCGCTGCCGCGCTTGACCGCGCGCTCGACGGTGTCCTTGGGCATATTGTTTTCATAGGCCTTGTCCATCGCCAGGCGCAGGCGCGGGTTGCTGCCCGCGTCGCTGCCGCCCATGCGCGAGGCCACGGTGATTTCCTTGATCAGGCGCGTGAAAATTTTTCCGCGCTTGGCGTCCTGGCGACCTTTGCGGTGCTGGATATTCGCCCATTTACTATGTCCCGCCATTTCGACCTTCTTCTTTCTTGCGATTACGGCCAGTCGCTTGCGGGGGCGGCGTTGCGACTATGCGCGAAACTCGTTGTTACCAAGGCGGTAACGGCCTCGTTCCGTGCTCGTCGCGCCTTGCCCGCGCTGCGCTTGATGGCCTTTGCGTTGTTTAACTACCGGACGCTCGTCAGTCCACATTCTAAAAAATTATTGCATCGCCCGACGCTCGTCGCGCCTTGCCTTTGCGGCGCTCGGGACTCTTTGCGTTGGTTGACCGCCGAGACCCCGAAGTGACCCAACAATTTCCAAAACGTAATGTTAACATTCACTCACACCCTGCCCAAAGCCCAATCAGCCTTCACGTTCTAGATACCGACCATGACCGAACCCCTGCTGATCGCCAAAACCAGCGATAAATCCCACGCCGATTTATGCCTGCTGCCAAACATGGCGAACCGGCATGGTTTGATCGCGGGGGCCACCGGCACCGGCAAGACCATCACGCTGCAGGTCTTGGCAGAACATTTCTCGTCCATAGGCGTGCCGGTATTCATGGCCGACGTGAAGGGCGATCTGACCGGCATTTCGCAACCGGGCAAGCCGAATCCGAAAGTGGAAGAGCGGGTCAAGCTGCTTGACCTGGAACACACGCCTGCCGCCTGCCCGGTCACGTTATGGGATGTGTTCGGCGAGCAAGGGCATCCGGTACGCGCCACCGTGTCCGAGATGGGGCCGGTGCTGCTGTCGCGTATCTTCAATTTGAATGACACCCAAGCCGGTGTGCTGACGCTGGCGTTCAAGATCGCCGATGACAATGGTCTGTTGTTGCTCGATCTCAAGGATCTGCGCGCGCTGCTTTCATGGGTAGGCGAAAACGCCAGTCAGTTCACTACCAGCTACGGCAATATTTCTTCCGCCAGCATCGGCGCCATTCAGCGCGGCCTGCTAACGCTGGAACAACAGGGCGGCGATAAATTTTTTGGCGAACCGGCGTTGTCGCTGGACGACCTGATGCAGACCGACAATGGCAAGGGCGTGATCAACGTGCTGGCCGCCGACAAGCTGCTGTCGAGCCCGCGCCTGTATTCGACCTTCCTGCTGTGGCTGCTATCGGAGCTGTTCGAGAACCTACCCGAAGTCGGTGACCGCGACAAACCCAAACTGGTGTTCTTTTTCGACGAAGCGCACCTGCTGTTCAACGAGGCACCGAGAGAACTGCTGGAAAAAATCGAGCAGGTGGTGCGTCTGGTGCGTTCCAAAGGCGTCGGCGTTTACTTCGTCACGCAGAATCCGCTGGATATTCCCGACACGGTGCTGGGCCAGCTCGGCAATCGCGTGCAGCATGCGTTGCG
>JAEUNB010000168.1 GCA_016790625.1 Betaproteobacteria bacterium
GTCGGCCGCAAAGCCGGCCAGCGCACGGTGGCGCGATTGAAATCGCGGCGGGTCGTCACCGGCGACTTTCCGGTGCTGTTCGAGGCGCCGGTGGCTTCCGGCCTTATCGGCAGTTTCGTCGGCGCCGTTTCGGGCTCGTCGCTTTACCGTAAATCAAGCTTCCTCATGGACAGCATTGGCCAGCAGGTGTTTTCGCCGCTGGTGAACATTTACGAAGATCCGTTCCAGCCGCATGGGCTCGCCAGCGGACCGTTCGATTCCGAAGGAGTGGCCACCGTTGCACGTGACGTAGTGAAGGATGGCGTGGTGCAGGGCTATTTCCTCGCCAGCTATTCGGCAAGAAAGCTTGGTCTTCAAACTACCGGTAACGCCGGCGGCAATCACAACCTTATCGTCAAACCCGGCGATCTCGATTTCGCCGGCCTCCTGAAAAAAATGGGCCGCGGGCTGCTGGTCACCGAACTGATGGGGCAGGGTGTCAACAACGTTACTGGCGACTACTCCCGCGGCGCAGCCGGCTTTTGGGTCGAGGGTGGCGAGATCGCTTATCCGGTCGAGGAAATCACCATTGCCGGCAATATGAAGGACATGTTCAAAGGCATCGTTGCGGTCGGCAACGACGTACTCGCACAGGGGTCCAAGCAGGTCGGCAGCATCCTCATCGATCGCATGGCTGTTGCCGGGGAGTAGTCGCATCAACACGCGCAAAGCGTGCCTTATACTTTGAGTTGAAGTCGCTTTCCGCAGTTAAACCAGAAAAGCCGATTCAATTCAGAGGAGAGGTACATGCAAAACCCGATGCAAAGACGCAAGTTCCTGACGTCCGCAGGTGCCGGTCTGGCTGCCGGCGTTGCCGCGATGCCTTCGTTGTCCCAGGCGCAGGCTGCGGTGCTGCCCAGTATCAAGTGGCGGTTGACCTCCAGTTTCCCGAAGAGCCTGGATACGATTTACGGCGCGGCGGAAGTCATTGCCAAGCGCGTCAAGGCGGCGACCGGCGGCAAGTTCGACATTCAGGTGTTCGCAGCAGGTGAGATCGTGCCCGGTCTGTCGGCGATGGACGCGGTCAAGGACGGTACCGTTGAATGCTGCCACACGGCGCCCTACTACTACTTCGGCAAGGATCCGACCTTCGCCTTTGCGTGTGCGATCCCATTCGGCATGAACGCGCGCCAGCAGAACGCGTGGATGTACCACGGCGGCGGCATGGCGCTGATGCGCGATTTCCTCAAGGACTACAACATCATCAATTTCCCGGCCGGCAACACCGGCGCGCAGATGGGCGGCTGGTTTCGCAAGGAGATCAAGACCGTCGCCGATCTGAAGGGGCTCAAGTTCCGCGTCGGCGGATTTGCCGGCCGCGTGCTGTCGAAGCTGGGTGTCGTGCCGCAACAGATTGCCGGTGGCGACATCTATCCGGCCCTGGAAAAAGGCACCATCGATGCAGCCGAGTGGGTAGGCCCGTACGATGATGAGAAGCTGGGCTTCTTCAAGGTGGCCAAGTACTACTACTATCCCGGCTGGTGGGAAGGCGGACCCGAATTGGATCTGTTCGTCAATATCAAACAGTGGGACTCGCTGCCGGCTGAGTACAAAGCGATTCTTGAAGCGGCGTGCCACGAAGCCAATATCGACATGCTGGCGAAATATGACGCGCTGAATCCTGCAGCATTGAAGCGGCTGGTGGGCAATGGCGTTCAGCTGCGTCCGTTCAACAAGGATGTGCTGAACGCGTGCTTCGCCGCTGCCAACGAGGTCTATGCCGAGGAGTCGGCCAAGAACGCCAAGTTCAAGAAAGTTTACGACTCGTGGAAGGCGTTCCGCGACGACCAGATCCTCTGGTTCCGTGTGGCTGAGCAGAACTTCGACGGTTTCATGGCAACCGCAGGATCGGCATCGAAGCCGGCGGCGAAGCCCGCCGCACCGGCGAAAAAATAGCGTCGACATTGGCCGCACCAACAAAAAGCCCCGCATTTGCGGGGCTTTTTGTTGGGCGATACGCCTGCCTAGCAGCGAGGCTGCTATTTCCCGCCCCGCAGCGCCTTTTCAATTTCCTCGGCCGCGATTTCGTCCTTGGTCTTGGCTTTAGGCGTCGTCTTTGCGCCTTCTTTCGGTTTGGCATCTTTGCCGTCGGCCTTGGCTTCAGGCTTTGCCTCCACTTTGGCCGGTGCGTCGGGTTTCCCGCCCAGTGCTTTCATGATGTCATCGGCGGCGGCGTCTTCCTGCGACTTTTCTGCCGGTTTGTCGTCGCCCTTGCCGCCGAGTGCTTTCATCAGGTCGTTATTGTCGCCCTCGTCCGCTTTCTTGCCATCAGCCGGCGCGGATGGATCGGTTGGCACATCACCGCTCGGCAGGTTGATTTCAATCTTCGTCGGGTCCGCCTTGGGGGCATCGTCTTTGTACACCATCACCATCTGCGGAAAGGCAATGACCAGGCCGACCATCACCAGCTGGATCACGACGAATGGCACCGCACCCCAGTAGATCTGGCCAGTGGTGACCGGTGCTGTAACTTTCTGCGTGATGCGATCAATATATTCCTTCGCCGGGGCCACGCTGCGCAGATAGAACAGCGCGAAGCCGAACGGCGGATGCATGAAGGAGGTTTGCATGTTCACGCCCAGCAATACGCCGAACCAGATCAGGTCGATGCCCAGTTTGTCCGCAGCCGGGCCCAGCAGCGGAACAATGATGAAGGCCAGCTCGAAATAATCGAGGAAGAACGCCAGCACAAACACCAGCAGGTTGACCACGATGAGGAAACCCAGCTGGCCGCCGGGCAGCTGCGTCAGCAGTTCCTCCACCCACTTATGGCCATCGACGCCGTAGAACGTCAGGCTGAACACCCGCGCACCAATCAGGATGAAGACCACAAACGCCGTCAGCTTGGCGGTGGAATCCATTGCCTGCTTTAACAGCTTGAAGCTCAAGCGACCGCGCGCAATCGCCATCAGGAAGGCGCCGGTGGCACCCATTGCGCCGCCTTCGGTTGGGGTGGCCACGCCCAGGAAAATGGTGCCGAGAACGAGAAAGATCAGCGCCAGCGGCGGGATCAGCACGAATACCACGCGTTCGGCAATTTTCGACAGCAGACCGAACTTGAACCAGTGGTTGATCAGCGCGGCGACGAAGGCGAGGCCCGCGCCCACCGAGGTCGAAACCACGATCAGTTCATCCAGCCCCTTGAGTTCGATTTTGCGGCCGACCAGGGATCGCAGCAGTTCGCCGATGGCGGTTTGATTTCGCGCGAAAGCGACCGAGACGACGACGGAAATGACTATCAGCACCAGCAACGACACGATGCCGCTATTGCCGTTTGCTTCGCGGAATACGCGGGCTTCCGGCGGCAGTGCGGGTGCCCAACCCGGCTTGAAGATGGTGACACCGGCGACATAGGCAGCGTATAGCCCGGCCAGTACGATGCCCGGGATAAAAGCGCCGGCATACATATCGCCAACTGACTTGCCCAACTGGTCGGCCATGATGATCAGCACCAGCG
>JAEUNB010000181.1 GCA_016790625.1 Betaproteobacteria bacterium
GATCGGTTGTCGGCAATGCAAAGCGATGAGTTGGTTAAGGCCTACGAACAAGCCTTCGGAGACTATCAGCGCGCGAGCCAAATGGTGACTGAGGTGGCGGCTATCGAGCAGGCGGCGCTTCCCGATCATTTGCGCAAGTTGCGCGAACAAATTCAGTCAACGAAAGCGGACGCCGAAAGCGCCAGTGACAAGCGCATCGAGCTTGCCAAAAGGCACAGCGCCAACGAACAAGCTCTCGCTCACACCCGCACGCAGTTACAGCAGGCGCTGATTCAGTCCGCAGCCTTGCAGGTGGCGCACAAAGAGGCGACCGAAAATCCAGACTACGATGCGGAGCAAGCAGTGTCGCTCTATCAACGTCTGTTCGCTTTGGCGGAACAAAATGGGCCACAGACCGCCATGAGCCAGTTGGAGAACGACGAAAAAACGGCCCAGCAAAAATTGCTGACACAGGAACCGGGCGCACTGACCGAATTCAGCGGCTTTATCAATGAACATGGCATCAATCTGGTTGAAGAACGCAGCAACTGGCGAACGGCTGCGGTCTGGACGCATTTGCATCATCGCAAGTTGGTCGATTCCACCCTTGCCCAGTATGAAAAAGAAGCTAACGAAGCGCGCGACGCCGCAAACCAGTCGTTTCGCGCAGATGTCGCGTTTCGCATGCGTGAGGCGATCAAGCGGGTGGGACACGACATCGATGACCTCAACCGGATTTTGAAGACCTGTCCCGAATTTACCGGCGGTGAAAAGTACTGGTTCACAGCAGTTCCGTCCGTTGCACATCGTGAGCTCTATGATTTGATCCAGGGCAGTGCATTGGTTGACGCGGGCAGCGCACCGCTGTTTGAATCGGGTGACGAAGTACAACAAAAGCTAGTGAGATTCCTGGAGGCTTGTGAGCAGGGCACCAACCGGCTTGACAATCCCCTGGAGGATTACCGCCTGCTGTTCAACTTCGACCTGGAAATTCGTGTCGGCGACAAGAAAGTCGATACGCTTAGCAAGCGGCTCGGCGTGGGTTCCAATGGAGAACATCTCGTGCCGTTTTACGTGATAGCCGGTGCGTCTTTAGCCAACGCTTATCGCATCAAGTCGGGCGAACCCCACGATGGCGCAGCAGTAATGATCGTTGACGAAGCGTTTCACGGTTTCGACGCGCAAAACACCTATGTAACTGCCCAGTTTTTGAAGTCGCTGGGTTTGCAGCTGGTGATGGCGGCGCCCGATACAGAGGTGGGCAAGTTGGTTCCCGTCCTGGATTCGTACCAAGACCTCGAGCGGTCCGGCGCCGAGGTCTTTGTCAGTGAGATTATCGTGAAGGAGCATGCGAGGGCACTGCTTGAAAGCGACATGCCCAGTCGGAATCCCCATCTGGTGCCTGCCATGATGAAGCAGTTGAGTGTCTCAGCCGGGCCATGAGTGCGCTCGCAAGACAAGCTTTGGAGAAACTACTACGGCGCGCGGAGAATGCTGCCGCGAAACCCGCGACGGGCCGACGGCTTACTCTTAAGTTCTCCAGCGAGTCATTTCGGCCGTACGTCGAAGTGGCGACCCATGCGGAAAAGTCAGCATGCCACAGCGAACTTCTCTTGGCGCAGCGGGATGGTGCCATTGCCATTGAATGGGAGCGTCAAGCGGGTCAAAGCGGCAATGTAGTTGGTATCGAGCTCGCTGATGCCAGCGTACTGGCTCGGTTTCTAGAAATTGAGCCGCGCTGGCAAGTCGTAGATCGTGCCGAAACGGCTTTTAGGGACCATCAGCACCGTTATTCCGTACTTAATGAGGTCATTTCGGCCTGGCGGCGCGGCGTGACCATTCGTAACACCACCCCGTCACAGATTCAAGACTGGCTGGACGCGATGGCGGTAATCGACCATTGTCGAGGAAGTGGGGTCGTGGATGTCCCGGTGCGACGCATTAGCGCGATGCTCATGGCGGATAGCAAACGGATTGAGTCCCTGAGTTCCGTGATCGACGTCCTGATTCAAGCGGATCTGCAGGCACCCAGCCGCGACGCTACCGATGTATTCAATGAAATCGGCTTAATCAAATTTCCGCCAACTCTGCTGATCTCGGGCGACGCCGTGGTTCGTCTCGGGCAAGAGGATGAGCGGGTGAACGTGGTGAGGCCTTATCTGGGATTTTCTCCGGCGATCATTTCGGGAATCGAGGTTATGCCTACATGTCGAACACTGCTGACAGTCGAGAACCTCACCACTTTTCACGAACTTGCTTGTCAGAACGATCATGCTCGAAACTGCATTTTGCTCTACACCGGCGGCATGCCGAGCCCATCATGGACGCGGGTATATCAATTGCTGCTTAACGCGATTGCACCTGGAACACGCGTGTTTCATTGGGGAGACATTGACGCGGGCGGTTATCGGATTGCGGCGCACCTTGCGCAATGCGCTCAGCGAGCGAATGTCCGTCTGCAGTTACATTTGATGCATGCCATTGTGGGCCATTCCGTTCGGCGTACCCTAAGCAGACCGGAAATCAGTCAAATCGAAAGAATTTGCGACGCATATGGCTGGCTTGAACAAGCAAAATGGATCAGAACGAGTCAAGTGGCGGTTGAGCAGGAGTCCATCGAAGTCAGCTGGCCGTGATTTATGTTGGCGTTGCGGTCAGCGCCGTTCGGGGTAGGCGGTCTCCGCAGTTGTGACCGTTACTGGAAACAAATAGCCCGACGCAAATAAGACAAAGGCCGCAGCTTTCTCGCCGTCAACAGCGTTGGCGAAAGATATGAGGTTCAAGTTATCTTCGCAATACAAGTCGGCAGCTCCCCATGGTCTGATTCGCCAACCGTAATTGCATTGGTATTCCGGTTCGCCGAAGTTTTCAAGAGCCAGTAACATGCATCGAGTCTTCGCTAAACTCACGTCTCAATTTTGTGGAGCCACTTCCCCATCACGGTGACGTCATCGACGCAGTATCCATGCTTCGCGTAGTGGTTGATTAGTGCTTGGTTGCTGTGTCGCACCATCAGAAGCACTTTCGGCGCGCTAAGAGCAGACAGGTAGTCTTCAGCAAGTTTGAGCAAGCCAGGACCCAGTTCTCCTTTGCGGAAGGACGGTGCAACCCCGAAATACCATATCCAACCGCGACGGCCTTCGAAGATTGCCGAGATCAACCCGATCGGCGTTGTCCCCGAACGAGCAATCCATACTCGCCCGGTGGGCATCTTCATGATTCCGCAAAGATCGCGCGATGGATTGTTTGGCGGTCGTGAGAGATTAACTACTTCGCATAAGCCGCAAAGTTGTTCCAAATCGGCCTCACCCGCCACCTTCACTTCAATTTCGGACAACGGTTTACCCCATTCGTATGTACGACTCGAAGCAAATGGTCTAACCCCTGTGAAAGCACAAAAGGGTCACGCCCGCGGCCGCTCTGGTTGTTTCCAGTGGTGGAAACCGCAAACCATCGCCCCGTTGCCTCTGGGCCATTTCAGCAAAGGACAGGAGGGATGCACGCAGACATTCTCGAAGGCGCCAGACGTTTGACTGAGGCGTTGCACGAACAAGTTGACGGTTGAATAAACAGCAATGAACGCTGGACTTGAGCGTCGCTCTCTGACTTTCGTACGCGTTTAGCGGCGGATTCTGGTTTGCATAATACTATCCGTGATAGTAGATAAACACGAATCGATTGGGATCGTCTATCTGGAGTATTGCGCGCCGACAAAGGCAAAGCAGAGGATGAGTACCAATTGCCCTTTGCTCCAATGCGGATCGCCAGGCTGGGGTCATCGTGTAATGCGGTGCAGAAATTTGGTGCAATCGTGCGCGTGACCACGACGGTGGTCGAACGTATTAGCCATTCTTCGGTTCGGCGTACGGGTCAGCCTTGTACGTGATTTGATGCAAGTTGGAATCCGCATTTGCCGGCACGCTTCACTGCATACATGGCGCCATCGGCCGCTTTTCTGAGAGCGGTCGCGTCGGCAGCGTGATCAGGGTACAGCGCAATGCCGATGCTGCATCCCACACGTAGTTCCTGGTTCTCATAAGGTATAGGGCGGGCAACTTCGGCAAGCAACCGCGTTGCGATGCCGGCAACTTCCTCGGCATGGGCGATGTCGCCAAGGATCAAAATGAACTCGTCGCCCCCGATTCTGGCGGCCGTGTCTGATTCGCGCATCGCCGACCCCAGACGTGCTGCCACTACCTTTAAGACATGGTCGCCTGCCTCGTGCCCGTGGGTGTCGTTCACCGTTTTGAACCCGTCCAAGTCGATG
>JAEUNB010000031.1 GCA_016790625.1 Betaproteobacteria bacterium
GCTCTATATTGCGGTGCAGCAGAAGTGCCGAATGTACGGGTTCGGGCTAGCGCGAGTATTGCGTCAGCGGTTCTGGTGGGGCGCGACGGAGGCTGTATGTTGCGCTGATGCTGATCTGCTTGGCGAAGTGCACGTTTTTGGTGGCGGCGTGCATGTAGAGGTTGAATCCACCGAAGTGGGTGGCCGCATAGTTGTAAGCTCCACCCAAGTCGTATTCCAGGCGATTTACCGCAGTATCGAAGAACGCAGGCGTCTTCCGTACCAGATCGTCTCCGGAATCGAACACCACCTCTTTGCCTTTTTCCGTTTCCTTTACCGCGATACCGCCTGCGACGAATTCCTCATACAGTCGATCGCGGCACTTCTCCAGATAACAACGATCCGACATTTGCGCGATGATGTCCGCAGAGCCAAGCAGGCTACCCAGCATGCGCAACAACGGATCCTGAACCAGGATATCGGCGACACGTTTTTCAAAGCCGGTAAAGTGAACCAACTCCGATCCGGCCAAGGCCAGTTCGCCCATGCCGATCTGCGGCAGGTAGGATTTGAGAAAGGCCGCCCCACGTGAAACGTGGTTAAGCGTGTATTCAGCACCGTTCTTGGCTGTGGTGTCGCTGGTTGCACGAACGTAGCCCATGTCGTGGAACAGCGCGGTGATGATCCCCAGCTGAAAAAGCCGCACACCCAGCGCGGGCGTAGCCCGGCGGGAACGTTCGTAGCCGTCCATCAAGCGTGCCATGGCCAGCGTGACGTCCATGACATGCTGTACGTCATGGTAGGCGGTGTCACATGCCAGATATCCGGGGTAGTCACCGGCATAGAGGCGGATCATGTCGCCAAATGCGGTGTCCATCGGACTGTGTGCGGCGCCGGGGTAGAGCAAACGGAAAAGCCGTCCGATCTCTCGCTGCACGGCAGCGGGATCGGTGGTCTGGATCC
This sequence comes from Betaproteobacteria bacterium, assembly GCA_016790625.1. GTDB lineage: Bacteria > Pseudomonadota > Gammaproteobacteria > Burkholderiales > Usitatibacteraceae > UKL13-2. Next base: position 943 of record JAEUNB010000031.1, read on the forward strand.
GGTTGGTTACATCAAAATCGTTGCGCCTAACCTGCATGGTCAACACCTTCTCCCAATGGCTGCCCGATGTTGGTCTTGTTATCGCCGCGTCTTTCGCTTCTCATGAGGATTTGCGCTGCTTGTAACTGGTCATTTGACTATGCGAGGGTAAAAAAATCAACTACCGCGATTGAGGGCGGCGTGCAAAAAGGCAGGCCGGGCGTTATAGTGCAGCGAAGGTGCGCCCATGACCAATGAAACAGCCGAGACAATAGCCGCAATCGAGCGAAGAATTATTGAATTGCGTCAGGAGCACCGCGACCTTGATCTTGCGATCAATGCACTGACGTCGAATCCGGTGCATGACGAGTTGCAATTGAAGCGCTTGAAAAAGCGCAAATTGCTGCTAAAAGACCAGATCTCCTTTCTGGAGAATCAGTTGATGCCAGACATCCCGGCATAGTTTCGGCTGGCCGTACTCGCGATATGTGGGATAGCTTGAACGTGAGGCATTGATTGGTGTCGTATGGCGAAAGGCCAATCCGGTCGATAATGTCAACTTCGTCTGCCGCAAGGCCGATCTCTTAAATATTCGCTAAATCAGGTCGCAATGAACAAAGCTGTCGCTATCGCCGGTGCAATTATTGCCATCGTGTCCATCGCTGCCGGCGCTTATTGGCTGGGCAAGTCGTCTTCGCAAACCGCAACACAGTCCAAGGGGCCTCCGTCGACCAGTGTCGCGAAAGGCGCTGCTGCAGTTGGGGTTTCGGTCGAGGCGTCCACGGTGGCAACTGCCAAGCTTGCCAAAAGTATCACCGCCGTGGGGTCGTTGCGATCGGATGAGTCGATCATCGTGCGCCCTGAGGTGTCAGGCCGTGTTTCGGAGATATTGTTCAAGGAAGGGCAACGTGTCGAGAAGGGCGCGGCACTGGTTCGAATCGACGACTCCGTGCAGCGTGCCGAACTGGAACAGGCGAAAGCCAATTTGAGCCTCGGCAAAAGCAAGCTCGACCGGGCCATGGACTTGCAAAAGAAGGGATTCATTTCCAGCCAGGCGCGAGAAGAAGCAGAGAATAATTTTCGTGTCGCGCAAGCGGCCTTTGATCTGGCCTCTGCAAGACTGACCAAGCTGGAAATCAAGGCCCCTTTTTCCGGGTTGGTTGGCTTGCGACAGGTGAGTGTCGGCGATTACATCAAGGATGGGCAGGACATCGCCAATTTGGAGGGAATCGATCCTCTCAAGGTCGATTTCCGTGTGCCTGAAATTTATCTAAAACAGGTTGCCGTCAACCAGACTCTACAGGTGACGCTGGATGCATTGCCGGACAAGACAATTGCCGGCCGGGTCTTTGCCATCAATCCATTACTTGATGCCAACGGGAGATCGATCATCGTTCGTGCTGTGGTCCATAACGCTGACGCCCGATTGCGGCCTGGGATGTTTGCACGTGTTCGACTGCTTACTGCCGAGTCTGCGGAATCGATGACAGTACCTGAACAGGCACTCGTTCCTGTTGCCGACGAGGTGTATGTGTTTCGGGTGGTGGACGGCAAGGCGTTGCGCACGCGGGTGGAGATCGGGCAGCGTCAAGCCGGAATTGTCGAGGTGGTGCGCGGCCTGACTCCTGGGGATTTGGTGGTCACGGCGGGGCAGATCAAGATTCGTGATGGTTCAGCGGTTCAGATCGCGAGCAATACCCGCGAAGCGCCGCCTCAATTGCCGGACAAAGCGACGCCAGCTGCGGCTGTCCCGGCGGCAAAGAAGACCTAGTCGCCATGGTACTTTCAGACCTTTGCATCAAGCGTCCGGTTTTTGCCAGCGTGCTGTCGCTGGGCATACTTTTGCTTGGCGTGATTTCGTATTTTCGCTTGCCGGTACGCGAACTGCCGAAGATAGACGAACCCATTGTTACGGTAACGACTACCTATCGCGGGGCCTCTGCCGATGTGATGGAGAGCCAGGTTACGAAGCCGCTGGAAGATTCGCTGTCCGGTATAGAGGGTGTCGACGTGATGACCTCGTCATCGCGTGCCGAGCAGAGCGATATCACGGTCCGCTTCAAGTTGTCCCGTGACCCCGACTCTGCTGCGGCCGATGTACGCGACAAAGCATCAAGGGTACGGGGTCGCCTGCCGCAGGGCATTGATGAACCGGTGATTGCCAAGACCGAAGCGGATGCATTTCCCATCATGTTCATCGCCTTTTCCAGCGATCGGCATACTCAACTGGAAACCTCCGACTATGCAAACCTGTATTTGCGTCCCAGGCTCGGAACCTTGCCAGGTGCTGCCGACGTGCGCATTTTTGGCGAGCGAAAGACGTCCATGCGGATTTGGCTGGATCGTGGCAAGCTCGCCGCATACAAGCTGACGGCGGCCGAAGTCGAAGATGCAATCCGCCGTCAGAATGCCGAAATTCCCGCCGGGCGCATTGAGGGGGCGAAGCGCGAATTCAATGTGCTTTCGCAAACCGATCTGGCCCGTCCGGAGGAGTTTGGCGCGATCATCGTGCGCGATGCCGGTGGCTACCCGGTTCGCATTCGCGATGTCGCCAAGGTCGAGTTGGCACCTGCGTCTGAGCGATTGATTGCGAGGTTTTTGGGCAACCCGGCCATTTCCATGGGTGTGGTGCGGCAGTCGACCGCCAATACGCTCGACTTGGCGCTTGCGGTGCGTGCTGAAGTCGCACAGTTGAACAAGACATTGCCGCCAGGAATGAAGCTGACCGTATCGTACGACTCCGCAGTGTTTATCGAGGAGTCTACGCGCAACGTGTTTCGAACAATTGTCGAGGCAATTATTCTTGTGGCCTTGGTCATTTTCCTGTTCTTGCGCAACGTTCGCGCGACGCTGATTCCACTCTTGACGATCCCGATCTCGCTGATTGGCACGTTTACGTTGCTTTACGCCGCAGGCTTCACGATCAATGTACTTACATTGCTGGCAATGGTCCTGGCAATTGGCCTGGTCGTCGATGATGCGATCGTCGTGCTGGAAAACATCTATCGCAACATGGAAAAGGGCATGTCGGCGTTTGAGGCGGCCCTGGTTGGATCAAAAGAAATTGGGTTTGCCATCATTGCGATGACAATTACCCTGGCTGCGGTATATGCTCCGCTGGCGTTCGGGCAGACGCGAACTGACCGCTTGTTTGTCGAATTCGCATTGGCGTTGGCGGGCGCGGTGGTCGTATCTGGTTTTATTGCGCTGACCTTGTCACCGATGATGTGCTCCAAGCTGCTGAAGCACGAGCCCAAACATGGCGCGATCTACAACGCTGTCGAGCGTGCGCTTAACGGGCTGACTGCCGCCTACGGAAAGGTATTGTCCGCCTCCCTGGAACGACGCTGGATTGCAGGCCTGATCTGGCTGCTGTTTGCCGGCATATCGCTGCCGCTATTTTTGACGCTCAAATCGGAGTTGGCGCCGATAGAGGACCGCGGTGTGGTGTTTGGGCCGGCAACGGCTCCGGAAGGATCTACCGTTCAATACACGGCTGAATACATGCGGGGTATGGAGGAGGTTTACCGCAGCATTCCGGAGACGTCGCGATTCTTCGTCAATGCCGGGAATCCGACGCCGGATTCCGGATTTTCCGTGGCCATCATGAAACACTGGAGCGAGCGTCAACGGAACACCGCCGCAATTGCGGCAGAGATGCGGCCGAAAATGCGAGCCATTCCCGGTATCAATGCATTTCCACTGACGCCACCTTCGCTAGGCGGCGGGCGCGACAAGCCGGTGCAGTTTGTGCTCATGACCCAGCAGTCCTATCCGGACCTTGCCCGCATGGTTGAGCGCTTGTCCGACGAGGTGCGGAAGAGCCCGGCGCTGGCCAATATCGATAGCGACCTGCGCTTGAACATGCCTGAACTCAGGGTGACGGTGAATCGTGAAAAACTGGGTGACCTCGGTGTGCCGGTGGACTCGGTCGGCCGTACGCTCGAAACCATGCTGGGTGGGCGAGTGGTCACGCGCTTCAAGCAAGGAGGCGAGCAATACGATGTCATCGTCCAGGTTGCGAACATTGATCGCATTACGCCCAATGACATTTCCGACATTTATGTGCGTTCGCGCGCGGGCGAAATGGTGCCGCTGTCCAACGTCACCAATCTGCGTGAGGGAGTCTCACCGAAGAACCTGAATCATTTCAACCGGCTTAGATCGGCGACCATCAACGCCGAGGTGGCGCTTGGATACAGCCTTGCCGACGGTCTCAATGCCATGCGCGAGGCCGCCGCCAGAGTACTGCCGGAAGTGCAGACCGATCTTGCCGGTCAGTCGCGCGAATTTCAGGAGGGCGCCAATACGCTGCTGCTGACTTTTGCCCTGGCGCTCGCGTTTATCTATCTGGTTCTGGCGGCGCAGTTCGAGAGCTTTGCCGATCCATTCGTGATCATGCTGACTGTGCCGCTGTCGATTACCGGCGCCTTGATTGCGCTGATGCTGACCGACAATTCCCTCAACGTGTTCTCGAAAATTGGGCTGATTACACTGGTCGGGTTGATCACCAAGCATGGCATCCTTATTGTCGAGTTTGCCAATCAACTGCAGGAGCAGGGCAGGTCGATCAAAGAGGCTGTTATCGAGTCATCTTTGCTGCGTCTGCGCCCCATCCTGATGACAACGGGCGCAACCGTACTTGGTGCAGCGCCATTGGCTTTTGCCAGCGGAGCGGGCGCTGAGGCGCGTGCTCAAATCGGCTGGGTGATTGTCGGCGGCATGACGCTGGGCACGTTGCTGACTTTGATGGTGGTCCCCGCGTTTTACACGGTGTTTGCACGTAATCTGCAGCACAAAGCAAAAAACGCAGCGACTGCGACCAGGGCCACATCCGCAAACACCAGCAATGCCGCAGTCGCGCAATCAACCGGCGACTGACAATTACCGGTTAAAACCGGCTCAGTTCAGGACTGCGATAGAAGCTCAGTACCTTGGGTACGTAAGCCATCGTTTCGGGATAGGGTGGGATTCGGTTCCCCGCCCGGATGACGGCGTTCTCGCCGGCGTTATAGCCGGCAATCGCCAGTTCCATATTGCCGTTGAACATCTTCAACAGGTCACGCAGGTAGCGCGTGCCGCCGTGAATGTTCTGGCTCGGGTCGTAGCTGTCCTGGACACCGTAGCGCTGGGCCGTGGCGGGAATCAGTTGCATCAAACCGACCGCGCCTTTGGGCGATACTGCATTGGCGTTGTAGCCTGACTCGGCCCGGATCACCGCGTGAACCAGTTTGGGGTCGAGCCCGTGGGCGCGTGCAGCATCGTTGATGATGGGAATCAGCCTTGAAAAGTCAACGTAAGCAGGGGCACGCGCGGACCATGCATTGGGGCGCAACTCTCCGGAGGCAGGTATCCGATACACCAGTTTGTATCGACGATCCAGATGCGGCATGTTGGAGAAATGGGTTACGCCTTTTTCGTCCTTGAACGAATAAATGTTGGCGTGCACCGACGACGAAGCGGAGATGGCCACAATTGCGCAGGCAAGTGCCACCCTGACCGCTCGCGATGAGCAGCCAAACAATGGCAGGGTGTGGCGTGCAGCTATCATGGGATGCTAGGCGAATTCGAGGAATGTAATTGAAGCCATTGAATTTTATAACGATTTTTTGTCGTTTGTCGACTGGCTTGGAAAGGTCTGACCTGTATAAGCCGCAAGCGTTCCTGTAATCTAGGCGGATGGAAAGCTCGCCTTTGGATTCCTCGCCGTCAATCATGGCTAATTTGCGCAAGATTGAGTTGCCATGGCTCATTCTTGCCGCGCTGCTGGTATCCACACTGGTTACCGCTTATCAGAACTCCAGGCAATTGCGCGCCGACGCCACGGCCCGGTTTAATGAAATCAGCCAAAGCGAATCGCGGGCAATCGCGCGTCAGCTGCACGACTTTGAGGACTTGATGTATGGCATTTCCGCGCTCTCGCACGCCCTGCCCAATCTGGACGCCATGGCTTGGAATGCCTTTTTTGACATCCGCATGCCGGCGCCGGAGGATTATGAGGGGCTGGTGGCGGTTCAGTTCATCCCAACAGCGCCAGCACCTCCATTGACTCGGCTATTGAAGCGGGGCATGGAAGCGGCGAACGCGGGAAATTGGGCGGTGCTTCCGGAAATTAGTGCAGCCATCGCGAAGGCAAAGCTGACCCCGGGTATGGTCGCCTCTGCGCCCCTGGGACAAGTTGCCGGCTTGGACGGCAACGTTCGTACCCCAATTGCGCTGGTCATGTCATTGAGCGCGAACTCCAGGGCAAGCAGCAAGCGCGGAGGCTACCTGCTGCTGATAGTTGACATGCACGCCCTTGTGGCCCGGTCCAGGGCTGTAAGTCAGTTCCCGGTTGAGCTTGAGCTGTTTGATGGCGACCGCCAACTCTATGCATCCGCCGGAGCCGCTGCCAGCCGTGATGCCGACATGAAGTCTGAATCGGTACTTGATGTCGGGCAACGCAAGCTGCAACTTCGCATCGCGTCCACCGCTGCGTTGGAGGGGCGTCTGCAAAACAATACGCCCCGCACCATTCTGCTAATTGGTGTATTGGGCACGGTGCTGCTTGCCGGGCTGATCTGGTTGCTGACCCGGCTGCGGGAGCAGGCGGAAACACTGGCGGCCAGCATGACCCGGAAGCTGCAGGATCAGACGAAATTCACCGAAGATCTGATCGAATTCAATCCGAGTCCGATTTTTCGCAAGGATGCGGCGGGCCGGTTTGTGTCGGTCAATCGCGCGTGGGAGCAGCTTTCCGGCCGTGAGCGCAAGGACATTCTCGGCAAGTCTTATCGCGAATTTCAACGTGCCGATATTGCGGAGCAGAACGAGGAGCTCGACCGCAACCTGCTCGCATCCGAAACCGGCTATGAAATGGCGGAAGCGTTCATCACCAATGCCGAAGAAAAACAGTTTGAGACGATCATCGCCAAGCAGGTGCTGCGTGGGTCTGATGGCCAAGTGGAAGGGTTGATCGGAACTATCACCGACGTTACACCAATCAAGCGGCTCGAACGGGAGTTGGCACGCCAGCGCGAGCAGCTTGATCTGGTCATTCGTTCATCGCAGCAGGGCATTTGGGACGTAGAGCTGGCGGCTGAAGGCGAGGCCTACTATTCGCAGCGGTTTCGCGAAATTCTTGGCTATGCCGACGGCGGTTTTCCTACCCGGTTCGACTGGGAGGCAACCATACACCCGGACGATTTGCCGGCGTTTCGTCGTCACATGGTGGCGCATTTCAAGGCCGAGACACCCTTGTTCGACATCGAGTCCCGCGTGAAGTCACGGGACGGCGAATATTTGTGGGTGAGAACGCGCGCGATAGCGCAGCGCGACCTATCGGGGCGCGCGGTACGTTTTGTCGGTTCGATTTCCGATGTCACCGACCGCAAGCAGGCAGAGATGAAGCTGGTTGAGGCCAATGTGCGTGTAACCGAGGCGGCGCGCGCAAAAGAGGCATTCCTTGCGACCATGAGCCATGAGATTCGCACGCCGCTGAATGGCGTGCTGGGTATGGCCAGCCTACTTTCCGAGACTACGCTCAACGATGAACAGCGCGACTACATTCGCCTGATCCGCGCGTCCGGCGATACGCTGCTGCGGCTGATCGACGACGTGCTGGACTTTTCAAAGATCGAATCCGGACGCATGACGCTGGAGTCCGTGTCGGTCGAGGTGGTGCCGGTTGTCGAGGAGGCCTTCGAATTGGTAGCGGAAAAGGCAAGGGAAAAGGATCTCGCCCTGCTTTTCGATATGCACAACGACGTGCCGTTTTATGTTCTTGGCGATGCGACGCGCCTGCGGCAGATTTTGCTGAATCTGCTGTCGAACGCCATCAAATTCACTGCAAAGGGCGAAATCAAGCTGACGCTTTCGCCCAGGCGCCTGCCCGATGGCAGCTTGGAGTTGGAGGGGCGCGTCGCCGACACCGGCATTGGCATCCCGGCCGAGCGGGCCGGACAGTTGTTCCAGCCTTTCACCCAGGTCGACGCATCGACCACACGCAAGTATGGCGGCACCGGGCTTGGACTCGCCATCTGCAAGCGCCTTACACAATTGATGGGAGGCGACATACGGGTTGAAAGCACTGAAGGTCAGGGCTCGACATTTATTTTCACCATTCGCACCCAGGCCGCTCGGGGGCCGCTTAAGCCCTATATGCAGCGCGATGTATTCGATTTTCTTGGCAAGCGGCTGCTCGTCGTGGACCGCAATGCAAGCAGGCGCCCCATCCAGGTCAAGCGCTATGCGCGCTGGGGGTTTGACGTCACGGCGGTGGCGCCGCACGAAGCGGCGGAAGTGTTTCGGCAAGGACCGCGTTTCGATGTTGTGCTGTCGGATCTGGTGCAACCTTCGGCAGAAGCCAGTGCGCTGCGAGCAGTCATGGATATCGATGATCGGGAACGTACTGCGCGTGGCGAGCCCGTCACCGCATCGGTGCTGCAGTCAACCATGTCCCGTGCCGAACTATCCCAGCGCGGCATCCGTCCTCCGTTGCGGCACGACATCTTCATTATGCGACCGGCAGGCCGTGCCCGACTGTTCGACGTGCTGATGCGGGCAGTCTTGCACGAGCCGAATCAGGACGTCGCCACGCGTCCGTATACGCCGGAGCCGATTTACGACCGGGAGTTTCAGGCGATGATGCAAGCCGGATCGGCGACAGCCGAACCTAGATCGCCTTCCCAGGGATTGGCGCAACAGCGCCAAGTGGATGCGTCGGCAAAATCGAGAGACAGTCAGGAGCTCAGCGTACTGGTTGCGGAGGACAACGAGGTGAACCAGCGTGTGATCGACGGCATGCTGAACAACATGGGCCACCGGTGTACCGTGGTTGGCGATGGTCGCGAGGCCGTCAATACGGCGATAGCCGAACACTTCGACCTGATCCTGATGGATATTCACATGCCCGAACTGGACGGTTTGGGCGCAATGCGCAACATTCGGGCGCACCTCCTAGGGGACAAGTGCCCGCCGATCGTGGCCATGACTGCGCACGCCATGGCCGGGGACCGCGAGCACTATCTGGAGGCCGGCATGGACGATTACATCGCCAAGCCAATTCGTAGCGCCGAACTGGTCAGGCTGCTGGATCGCGTCAAAAACAGGATGCTTGCCGCCCCTTGGGCCGATCGGGGTTCGGATCAGATATCGGCAATGCCGGCTGCCCGGATATCCGCAAATCCGGCTGTCGTAGATGGCGCACTGCCGCCGGTGCTGGACGTGGAGCAATTGCAGGATCTATGCTTCCTGCCCGCGGCGTCGGGCGAAACGGCCAGTACGGACGACCCTGTTGGCGGCCTGATCAAGTTGTTCAAATCCAAGGCGGTCGAGCGCATGGAACTGATCGAGTCGATGCTTGCCTCCGGGGATTGGCACGGAGTTGCGGAAACTGCGCACAGTCTTCGCGGCGCATCGGCCAGCATGGGCTTTCCACGAGTCGCGGCACTGTGCAAGGATTTGGAACTGAATGCGCGCGCAATGGAGGGAGGCGCTGACAACCGGGTCACGCAGGCTGACCTCGACAAGTTGTTCGAAAAGATCAGCCGTCACTATGCCGAGGCAGATAGCGCGCTGCAGGAGTGGCTGGCGGCGGCGCCTATGGCGCGTTGATCATGCGGCTGTTGAATGCGCAAATAAAAACGCCACCCGAAGGTGGCGTTGTTATTTTGGCGTCCCCAAGGGGATTCGAACCCCTGTTACTGCCGTGAAAGGGCAATGTCCTAGGCCTCTAGACGATGGGGACTCACACGTCTTTATTACTGCGGTGACACAAATTATTGCTGCGCGGTGATAGCTACAACCGCTGAACTGCTCGATAGACGCCAAATTCTGTGGTGGAGGTAAGCGGGATCGAACCGCTGACCTCTTGCATGCCATGCAAGCGCTCTCCCAGCTGAGCTATACCCCCACAGGGAAAGACGCGCATTATAGCTGGTGAATCAGCCTTTTGCAAAGCCCCTGCATGTCTGCGTACTTAGCTGGCCAAGCCAGACTTGATCCGGGCCAGCGTTTCCTCGCGTCCGAGTACATCCATGATGGCGTCAATTGCCGGTGTTTGCGTCTGGCCGGTCACCATGACACGCAAGGGCATCATCAACTGGGGCATTTTCAGGGCGTGCTTGGCAACAGCAGCTTTGATTGCCGCGCTGATGTCCGCTTTAGTCCAATTTGTTGACGCAAAGGCGTTGACAAGTTCGTATAGCGCGTGCTTGGCAGGATCGACCAGATGCAGTTTCAGCAATTCGGCGTTCAAAGCCGGGCGAAGGTAGAAATAGCGCGCTGCCTCGGCCATTTCGACCAGCGTCGGTGTGCGCTCGCGTAACAATTCAGTCACCCGTGCAAGTGGTGGGCCGCTGCTGGCGTCGATGGCCAGTGTCGCAAGATGAGGTGCCACCAGTGTTGCGAGTTCGGCGGGCTCGGTTTTCTTGATGTACTCGTGGTTCAACCAGTTCAACTTCTCGGTATTGAATTGCGCTGCCGAAGGTGTGATGTGATCGAGGTCGAACCACTGGCAGAACTGTTCCATCGAGAACACTTCATCGTCGCCGTGCGACCAGCCCAACCGTGCCAGGTAGTTAAGCACTGCGTCCCGCAGGTATCCCTTGGCCGGGTAATCCATGACCGAGACCGCGCCATGCCGTTTGGACAGCTTTTGCCCGTCATCACCCAGTATCATCGACAGATGCGCATAGACCGGAACTTCTGCGCCCAGCGCTTTCAGGATATTGATTTGTCGCGGTGTGTTATTGACGTGATCGTCACCGCGAATGACGTGGGTGATCTTCATGTCCCAATCGTCCACGCAGACGCAGAAGTTGTAAGTCGGCGTGCCATCGCCGCGTGCGATGATGAGATCGTCGAGTTCGGCATTCGCAATTTCAATGCGACCTTTGACGCCATCTTCCCATGCGACTGCGCCGCCGATGGGATTGCGAAAGCGGATAACCGGATTGATGCCCTCGGGGACCGCAGGCAGGGTCTTGCCATCCTCGGGGCGCCAGCGTCCGTCGTAACGCGGTTTCTCGCCGCGAGCGCGCTGGGCGTCGCGCAATGCGTCCAGTTCGGCCGGCGTGGTGTAGCAGCGATAGGCTGTGCCTGCATCCAGCATTTGCGCGATCACCTCTTTGTAGCGCGGCATCCGCTGCATCTGGAAGAAGGGGCCTTCGTCATGCTGCAGGCCCAGCCATTGCATACCATCGACAATTGCCTGAACGGCCTCAGGTGTGGAACGCTCGACATCCGTATCTTCTATGCGCAGGATGAACTGGCCGCCATGGCGACGGGCATAGGCCCAAGCGTAAAGGGCGGTACGCGCACCACCGATATGCAGGTAACCGGTGGGGCTGGGAGCAAAACGTGAACGAACGGTCATTGAATCGATTTTCCTGGATTACATTTTGGGCAGCGTTACACCGTGCTGCCCCTGATACTTGCCACCGCGATCCTTGTACGAGGTCTCGCACACTTCATCGCTTTCGAAAAACAGCACCTGCGCTACACCCTCGTTGGCGTAGATTTTCGCGGGTAGCGGCGTGGTGTTGGAAAACTCCAGCGTCACGTAACCTTCCCACTCAGGCTCGAACGGTGTCACATTGACGATGATTCCGCAGCGGGCGTAGGTCGATTTACCGAGACAAACCGTCAGCACGTTGCGCGGGATGCGGAAGTACTCGACCGTTCGCGCCAGCGCGAATGAATTGGGCGGGATGATGCAGAAGTCAGCCTTGATATCGACGAACGATTTGTCGTCGAAATTCTTCGGGTCAACAATGGTCGAATTCAGGTTGGTGAACAGCTTGAATTCATCCGAACAGCGGATGTCGTAGCCATAGCTCGATGTGCCGTAGCTGACGATGCGGTGGCCATTGGCCTCGCGCACTTGCCCAGCCTCGAACGGTTCGATCATTCCATGCTGCTGCGCCATGCGGCGTATCCACTTGTCGGATTTAATGCTCACATTTACTCCCTTTTTATTCCTGGTACAACAACAGAGAAACTTCCGCGCCCTGATCGCGCAGCGCGATCAAGGCCTGATATTCCGCCGAATCGTGCCAACCTCTTGCGGCGGCAAGATCGGCAAAGCGCAAGGCCACCACTTTGTCATGATCCACGCCGCCGCTGAAACTGCCGGCGGCAGTGCCGCGAAACAACACCTCGCCACCATGCTGCGCGATGGTGGCGCCGACGCGGCTGCGGTATGCCTCCCACGCCTCGACATCCTTTACCTTGATCCGTCCAATGCAAAACGCCGCCATGCTAGTTCTCGTACGGCGGTTCGAGATTTTCTGCGTAAAACGAGATTGCCCGCTGATATTTCTTGGTGGCGGCATCCGCCGTGTGATCGGCGATATGCGACAGCAGCAACCGCATTGCCTCCGCGTGGTCGCCCATGTTGTACTTTGTCAGGGCGAGAAAAATGTCGAACTCGTTCGCATCCGGGAATTCCGCCGCGCCCTTGTGCAATACCCGCGCGGCGTCGCCGAAGCGCTCTACGCAGCGATATGAGCTGCCCAACCCGATCAGCGCGCCACGCAAATCTTCTCCGGCCAGTCCGCATTGAATGGCGTGCTCATAAAAGCCGATCGCCTCATCTTCGACGCCCTGATGGTCATAGGTGCAGGCCAGCTCGTAGTTGACCTTGGCATCGTCCGGATGGGCGTTGTACAAGTCCAGCAGGATCGCCAGCGC
>JAEUNB010000224.1 GCA_016790625.1 Betaproteobacteria bacterium
GGCGCGGGCATTTCGGCCGAGTCGGGCATTCCCACCTTCCGCGATGCGCTCACCGGCTTGTGGGAAAAATTTCGCCCGGAAGAGCTGGCCACGCCCGAAGCTTTCCTCGCCAATCCGCCGCTCGTATGGGATTGGTACACATGGCGGCGCGACAAGGTGGCCGAAGCGAACGCCAACGCAGGACATCACGCCCTGGTTCAAATCGAGAAAACCTGCGCCGCGCGAAAAGCGGCCTTCACGCTGATCACGCAGAACGTCGATGGACTGCATGGCGTCGCCGGTAGCGAGAATGTCATCGAACTGCACGGCAATATCCGCCGCGTGAAATGTTTCGACCATCATCATCCGGCAGCGACGTGGAGCCGCAAACAATCGCCGCCGCGCTGCGTGCAATGCGATTCGCTGCTGCGCCCTGACGTGGTCTGGTTCGGCGAGACGCTGCCGCCGGATGCGTTGGAGCAGGCGATGCAGGCGGCGCGCGAGTGCGATGTCTTTCTCTGCGTTGGTACCTCCACCGTGGTCGAGCCGGCGGCGTCGCTGCCGTTTATCGCCAAGCAGTCTGGTGCAGTGGTGATCGAAGTCAATCCGCATGCCACGCCGTTAAGCGGTCAGGCGCGCTTGTCGTTGCGCGGCGCGGCGGGTGAAGTGCTGCCGAAACTGGTGGGTTGAGATCATGCGCAAATTTATTTCCGTTCGCCCTGAGTCTTTGGAATGGCTGGATGCAATAAGGCAGTCTTCGATGCTTCGACAAGCTCAACACAGGCGTGGCTCAACTCGAAAAATACCAAAACTAATCACCGTTCGCCCTGAGCTTGTCGAAGGGCTGGATGCTTTGAGGCTGGCTTCGACAAGCTCAGCCCGAACGGAGACCAAATGACGACCCCCTCGACACCTCGTCTCATCCGCTCCCTCGGCGTGCGCGACTTGGTGCTGATGAATATCGCCGCCATCGTCGGGCTGCGCTGGCTGTCGAACGCAGCACAGATCGGCCCGGCCAGCCTCACGCTGTGGCTGATTGCGTTGCTGATTTTCCTGCTGCCGATGGCCCTGGCGGTGCTGGAGCTGAGTTCGCGCCTGCCGGCCGAGGGCGGGTTGTATGTGTGGACCAAGTCCGCGTTTGGCGATCATCATGGCTTTATCGCTGGCTGGAGTTACTGGGTATCGAACCTGGTGTTCCTGCCGAGCGCGCTGCTGTTCGGCGCGGGTGCATTGGCACATCTGTTTACGGATCCTTCGGGACTCGCCGAAAACAGCTGGTACAACGGCGCCGTGTGCCTTGGCGTCTTGTGGCTGGCCACGCTTGCCAATATCACCGGGCTGGACCGTGCCAAGTGGCTGCAGAACATCGGCGCGCTCGCAACCTGGGTGGTGGCGTCCGTGCTGCTGGTTGCCGCCGGCTATTCGATGTGGAATGTCGGTAGTGCTACGCCCATCACCACGGCGAGCCTGGCGCCTGACCTGGGGTCACTCGCGGCATGGTCCACGCTGGCCGGTATCGCCTTCGCCTATGTCGGCCTCGAACTCGGCCCGATACTGGGTGGCGAGATTCGCGAACCACGTAAAACCATTCCACGCGCCACGCTGATTTCCTGTTTGTTGATTGCGCTGATCTATCTCGCAGGCACAGCGGCGTTGCTGGTCGCGTTGCCAACCGCGAAAATCCACCTCATCACCGGCATCCCGCAAGCACTTGCTGCGGTCGGCGAACGTGTCGGCCTGCCATCGCTGGGGCCAATCATGGCGCTGCTGCTGGCACTGGGTAGCTTCGGTTCGGTCTCGGCCTGGGTGACCGGCACAGCGCGTCTGCCGTTTGTGGTGGGTGTCGATCGCTATTTGCCCGCAATGTTGTCGCGCCAGCATTCGCGTTTTGGCACGCCACACATTGCCTTGCTGACGCAAGCAACGCTGACTACGCTGGTCTTGGTTGCCGGGTTGGCCGGCACCACCATTCGCGAGGCTTACACCTTGCTGCTTGATATGACGCTGGTCTTGACCTTTATTCCGTTGCTGTATCTGTTTGCAGCGCTGCCGGTAATGCGCTGGCGCGAACAGCGCGCGGGTGGTTCGATTGCGCCCGAGATTTGGCGCGCGCCGGGAGGATTTGTTGGCAGCGTCATCATCGGCGGCACCGGCTTCGCGACCACGCTGCTTGCGATTGTCACCTCGATCATCCCGCCGGCGGATAACGCCGAGCCGATGATGTTTTTGATCAAAGTGGTGGGCGGATGTGCGCTGATGGTGGCGGTGGGGATGGGGTTTTATTGGCGCGGGCGAGTGTAAGTAACGAATAGCTTTCACTCATGCTGCAACAGCAATCTGAATGATCTTTTGTTTTGGCATTTCATCGTAAGTCCGGCCATTTAATTTACGGCCAGTTTTATCCTTTCGAATGCCGCCCCATTGCTTAAAGAAAAATTTGACTCGCGCATCGCGACACTGACGCAAAATTGACTTGACCCAGAGTTGACTCATAGGTCGCGCACCTCGACCAGATTCGCCGCCAACGATGACCCAGTCAATATCTGTGAGATTGAGATTCTCAAGTGGTCCGATCAGAGGCTCGCAAGACAAAAATTTGATTTTTGCTGGTGTCTGGCGCAGGAACTCTATTCGATCTACGACTCTTTGATCTTCCACGCTAACGCCCATCCACACGTTATCTGGCCACGGAAGATGCTTCGCTAGTTCAGCAAGGCGCTCACCTCGTTTGGTTAGCACTTGGAATACATGTTGCGGGCAGGCAGCCATCGTCGAAAAGACGTCCTGGATAAAACTCAACGGTACGGCTTCCTGAAATAGATCGCTCATGGAGTTGACAAAAATTGTCCTAGGCTTTTTCCATTTACGAGGCGCATCAATTAAGTCGTAGTGCAGTGTGGGCTCAAACCTATTCTGGTAGCGCTTACAGCCCATAAGCTCTAATCGATGCGCCATCCTTTCTGCATAGCAGTTTTTGCAGCCCTGACTAATTTTGACGCAGCCCGTAACCGGGTTCCAAGTCATCTCAGTCCATTCAATATTTGAAAGGGTAGCCATAGTAGACTGTTTATTTATACAGTTGTAGAATACTTATGAAATTCATGCGTTGCAACAAGAATTCAGTTAATTAACCAACTGCTCATAACAACGGGTGTGAGATGACTAGACCTGATCTCGAATTACTGCAGCCAGACCCGTATGCAGCGGGGAAAATACTCGAAGTTGGAGATTGGTCAGTAGAGAAACATCAACTGTTGCGACGATACGTTGATGCCTCATGGGCTGCAAGAAAAAAGTGGCCGAAGCGCTGTTTTATTGATTTGTTTTGTGGCCCGGGAAGGATGCGGATTAAAACCTCGCAAATCGAAACAGACGGTGGCGCGCTTGTCGCCTGGCGGCAATCTAAAGTGAGGGACGCTGCATTTACGCAAGTTTTCATTGGAGATGTTGATCACGAGAGTTTGCTTTCTTGTAAACGAAGGCTCGATAGCCTCGGTGCACCAGTCGCTGCATTTGAAGGGGAAGCGGTAGCAACAGTTGATAAAGTAGTCGAGCAACTTCCGCGTAGTGGATTGCATCTCGCATATCTTGACCCTTTCAATATGGAGCATTTGCCATTCGCGATAATTGAGAAGCTGGCCAGTTTTCCAAATATCGACATCGTGGTTCATTTCAGCGTCATGGATCTACAGCGCGAAATTGAATTGGATTTCGAAAGAGATGCGCCAAGATTCGATGCGTTTGCTCCGGGATGGCGAGAAAATGTTGATGTTCGAAACCTTACCAAGCAGCAAGGGCGCATCGAGTTTGTGCACTATTGGCTGAAGCTGGTTCAGGGGCTTGGTTTTAAACACTCTAAGGAGATGCCCCTAATGACAAACTCAAGAAATGGCCCGCTATACCGGATGATGTTCTTAATGCGCCACGAGTTGGCCAACAAGTTATGGAGCGAAATAGCTAGAGGACAAAAGCCTACACCCGACCTATTTTCGGATTAGATGGTCATTGGGGGTGTTAGAGACAAAAGGCCTGAAAAACCGCCGCTGCGCTGCAACATCCTGAAACAATCGCAAATTTCCATGTAACAAGCCACGCCTAATCTGGCCACACTGTCGGCATCTCCTTTTCCTCTCCGCCGGCAGCGTTTCCGATTCAGGAGTGAACATGAATTTGCCAAACCGCCTGCCCATCCTTTCCGATCCCGATGCGGGGTTGGGTAAAACGATGGCTGTGATGCAGCAGCAGAATTTCCATCGCCGCCGCGCCATGTTGCGCGCGCTGGGTGCACTTGGCGGTCTGGGTGGTGCTGCGATGCTGGCGCCATCGAAGGCGCTGGCGGCATGCACGGTGATTCCCGCCGAAACCGCGGGGCCGTATCCGGGTGACGGCACCAACGGGCCGAACGTGCTCACGCAATCGGGCATTGTGCGCAGCGATATCCGCTCCAGCTTCGGTACAGCGAGTGCTGTTGCGGGCGGCACATTGCTGACGGTGACGCTGCAACTGGTCAACACCAACGGTAGCTGCGCATCGCTTGCCGGCTATGCGGTGTACCTGTGGCATTGCGATGCTGCCGGCAACTACTCGCTTTATTCCAATGGCGTCACGACGCAGAACTATCTGCGCGGCGTGCAGGTGAGCGATGCCAGCGGTATGGTGACCTTCACCACCATTTTCCCCGGCTGCTATTCCGGCCGCTGGCCGCATATTCACTTCGAGGTTTACAACAGTGTCGGCCAGGCGGTCTCCGGACGCAACGCGGTGGCGACCTCGCAACTGGCCCTGCCGGAAGCGGTGAGCCGGCAGGTGTACGCGCAGACCGCGTTGTATCCGTCCAGCACCAACAATCTCAATCAACTCACGTTGGCGACCGACAACGTGTTCAGCGACGATCGCGCAGTAAACCAGTTGGCTTCCGTCTCGGGTAGTGTGGCCGCAGGCTATCTTGCCACACTCACGGTTGGCGTCGCCGGTGCAGCGGTCTCCGCGCCCGCCGACTACGCCGACATGTGGTGGGCAGGCAGCAGCGAGAACGGCTGGGGTGTTTCGATCACGCAGCACGGCACGGTGCAGTTCATCGTGCTCTACGTTTACGACGGCAGCGGCAACCCGGTCTGGTATGCAATGCCCGGCGGCACATGGAATGCGGCCAACACGGCCTACACCGGTGCGCTCTATCTGCCGACCTCGGCACCGTACACGGCGTACGATGCATCGCAGTTCCGCGCTGGGGGAGCCACGAATGCGTCAGTCGGCACCGCAACCATTACGTATACCAGCACCAGTACCGCAACGCTGACTTACACCATCAATGGTGTGAGCGGCAGCAAGACGTTGACACGGCAGGTGTTCGCCACCGGCACGCGCACGGTGCTCGCCGTCAAAGACCTGTGGTGGAACCCATCGGAAAACGGCTGGGGCGTGAATATCGCGCAGCAAGCCAATATGCTGTTTCCGGTCTGGTACACCTACGGCAGTGACGGTAAGGCGAAGTGGTTTGGCGTGCCGGGTGGAACGTGGAGCGGCAACACCTTCACTGGCACCATCTATGCCGCCAGCGGCGCGCAATGGGTGGGCACGGTCTACGATGCCTCGCGCTTTGCTGCCACTGCGGTCGGCACCATGACACTTGCGTTCAGCGACGCCAACAATGCGGTGATGACGTACACCGTCAATGGGGTGACGCAAACCAAGAGCATCGTGCGACAGGTGTTTTAGTTCGCAGATGTAGAAAAGAAAAACGCCGCGATTGTCGCGGCGTTTTTTATTGTTCGGCGTCGTGCGAAATCAGATGCCGAGAATCTTCATCGCCTTGGCCAGCGTGTCGACCGATTCCTGATGCTTGCCGGCCTTGTGGAAAGCTTCGCCGTCGGCGCGCAGTTTCTTTACTTCCGTCATCTGCGCTTCGGTCAGCTTCGGGTTCTTGGCCAGTGCCTCGTCGATCTTCTTCATATCGACCGGGCAGTGGAATGCAAATGCGGTGCCAGCGGCGAGCATCAGTGCAGCGAACAGGGAAATGCTTTTTTTCATGGGGACTCCTGTGAGAGTTGTGAATGAACCGACATGCATGGCGGTGGTAGGCCGCCCGCTGTTGAACTGGTACCGCGCAATGATAATGCTTTCAGTGGCGGGATGCTTCGCAGGCGATTTTCATGAATCAAACTCCAGCACTGGAGCGGCTTTCCGGGCAGTTTTGGCCTGAGAGCCGCTCCAGTGCTGGATTTTGTCTTCTCCTGAGTGGCGCATGCGCTCGTCATTCGCTTTGCGGCTACGTATGGGTGTGCAACGGCGGCAGGACTTGGCAGCGATAATCGGTTTTTCGTTGTCTGCGGAAACCGACCAATATGAAACTCTTCCTGCGCCGCACGGCGCAATGGCTGCACAAATGGCTGGCGCTGATCGTCGGCATCCAGGTCGTGGCTTGGGTGCTGGGCGGCCTCGTGTTTGCGCTGCTGCCGTTCGAGGCTTGGGTAAAAAGCGGCGATATGGTGAGGAAGGCACCGAAGCCGACGGCCGAGACCGCGTTGTATCCGCTGGCGGAAATTGCCGCGCGTCACGCGCCGTTGCGCTCGATAGAGTTGGTGGGGCAGGGACGCACTTTCTACTACCGGCTGACGGATGCGGCGGGCAACAAGTTATTGGTTGATGCTGCAAACGGGCAGCCGCTGGTCAAGCCGGACGAAGCACGCCTGCGCGAATTGGCTCGCGACATTTACATCGGCGATGCGCCGATTGCCTCGGTGCGCTGGATCGATCAGCCGTTGCCGCGATCATTCGGTTTTGTCGATGAGCTTCATGGCAAGTCGCAGCTGTGGCAGGTTAACTTCGCCGACCGCTTCAATACCCGCTTTTACTTTTCGCCCGAATCGGGCGAGTTCCTGCGCGCGCGCAACGACACCTGGGTTTGGTACGACTTCTTCTGGCGGCTGCACATCATGGATTACAGCGGTGGCGATGATTTCAACAATATCCTGCTGCGATTGCTGACGCCGCTGGCGATGGTGTTGGTCGTCAGCGGCGTGGTACTGCTGTTCTTTTCGAGGTTCCGCAAGCCCAAGCTGTGAGAAATACTCACATGTGTGTGCAGAAACGATCCTTTGTGTGACGTATCCGGGGTGGCTAAGATTCGTCACACATTAATACCCCGGAGTCATCATGCAATGCCAGGAACTTAACCCACCCGTGCCATGCAAGGTTCATCTGCCGTCGCTGCTGGCTGCTGTCGTCGCGGTACTGCTGGCGATCGTTGCACTGGTTTTCGCACCACCCGCGGTGGCGGCAGATCACAGCGCGCGGCTGGCAAAATTGTCGGACGATTATTTCGAGTTGCGGCTCTCGCTGTTTTCCCTATCCGCTACTGAGGATGTCGGCGATCCGCGTTTCGATGGTGTACTGGAAATCGAGATTTCGCCCGACCATCGAGCCCGCCAGTCGGCTGCATTCAACGGTATTCTGAAGCAACTCGGCACCATGCCGGTTGCCGCGCTGACACCCGCCGACAGGCTGACCTATCAGGTGCTGAAATACGATGTGTCGATGCGGCTGGAAGCGCTGAAGCATCCGCGCCACCTGCTTCCCGTGCATCAGCTGGAAATGGCACCGGTGAAACTTGCCGGCTGGGCGGGCGGGCAAAGCGTGCAGCCGTTCAAGACGGTACAGAACTACGAAAACTACCTCAAGCGGCTGGAGCGGCTGCCGCTGTGGAACAGCCAGGCCATCGGCAATATGCGCGAAGGCATGCGCACCGGCGTCGTGCAGTCGCGCTCGCTGGTCGAGCGCGCATTGGAGCAGTTGAAAACGCTGGCCGAGTCCGGGGTCGAGGATAGTGCTTACTTTTCGCCGATCAAGCGGCTGCCTGCGGATTTCTCCCCAGAAGACAAAGCCCGCCTCGCGGCTGCGTATCGCGAGGTGCTGAGCGAGCGTGTGCTTCCCTCGACAAAACGCTTGTACGCCTTTGTGCGCGATGAGTATTTGCCGAACGCACGTTCCGGGGCGGGTTTGGGCAGCGTGCCGGGCGGTGACGCGTGGTATCGATTCAATGTGCGCGAGAGCACCACCACCGATCTGACGGCGGAACAGATTCACGCCAATGGATTGAAGGAGGTGGCGCGCATTCATCGTGAAATGGAAACCATCAAGGCCAAGGTTGGTTTCGATGGCCCATTGTTCGATTTCCTCAAGGCCATGGACAAGCGCGCCGACCGGTTGCCATTCAAGACCGATGACGAAGTGCTGGCGCAGTTTCGAGCCATTGATGCCCGCGTCGAGCCGGCACTTTCCCGTCTTTTCGGCCGTGCGCCAATGGCGAAGATGGAAATTCGTCCGGTGGATCCGTTGATTCGCGATAGCGCGTCGTC
>JAEUNB010000234.1 GCA_016790625.1 Betaproteobacteria bacterium
CTTGCACCGGCGGAGCTGGCGGCGCGTACACCGGGGGAGCAACAGGCGAGGTGTTTGAAATTACCGGCTGTTGGATAACAGGTGCTTGAATCTGGACTTCCGGCGGCGGCACGAAAGTCGGCATCACCTGAACCATCTTGGGCGGCGGCGGTGGCGGCTCGGGCGGCGGAGGTTGTTTTTTTATTTCCTCGATGATCTTGGTTTCCAGCGGAGCCTTGACCACATCGACCACTTTGCGCGCCAGACCCGTAACAATCGCGTAGGCCAACGCGACGTGTAACACCAACACAAAGGCAATGCCGGTCAGGTGCTTACCAGGCTGCCGTTGCTGCTCTGCGTAACCCATGCCTACTCCTTCAACAAGTGCCCAAAAACCGCCCGGGCGCTATGGCCATGAAAAAATCGAAACGCGGATTCTAACTCTTTATTTGTTTACGCGCATCGGTGATACCAAAATTGAAACATTGCCGGCGCCTGCCCAAAAACCCTTTGTAAACAGACTGGTCTTGTTACCTGTCATGTTTCCTCGTTGTTGTAAGGACAGGCTTGGCCGTAAGGCACTGCGACGGTGCGAATGCCGCTATCATGCCGTATCTTGAACGCGAATGTTCAGTCTTCGCAATTCGGTCAACTCCAGTCGAAGTATCCTCTCCGTGCCAGCAAATTGTTGAAGCGGAGATGAAAACCGCCCCCCATGCAAAAACAATCCCAGCATGAATCACGCCAACTGGCTCAGTCCGGCATGGAGGCGTTGCAGAAAGGTGATGCGCGACGCGCGCGAGATTTGTTCGGGGAACTGGTTTCGCGCGGAGCAGCGGATGCGTCCATTTATCTGGCGCTCGCATACGCCTGCCGGCAATCCGGGGACATGGTCGCGGCCGGCAGCGCAATTGATAACGTATTGAGGCTGGAGCCACGAAATCTGCGCGCCCTCTTGTTCAAGGCGGATCACGTCAGTGAGGCGGGCGATGCGCGAGCGGCTGCTGCTTTTTATCTGGCCGCAGTGAAGACGGCTTCGACGATGGGGAATTTGTCCGACGACTTGAAGCAGGCGGTGCAGCGCGCGCAGGCAATATGCGATCGGCAGGCCGGCGAATTGGAGACCGCATTGCGTGCCGCGCTTGCAAATGGAAATATTGACGGAACGGCAGGCGATCGTTTTGACGAGTCGCTGGATATCCTGTTCGGTCGCAAGCAGATTTACGTGCAGGAGCCGCGCTACTACTATTTTCCGCGCCTGCCGCAAATTCAGTTCTATGACCAGCAATTGTTCCCATGGTTGGACAAGGTTGAGGCGGCCACGGCGGATATTCGTGCGGAGCTGCTGGCCGTGCTGGGTGAACAAGCCGCCTTTAAGCCTTATGTACAAGGCGACACCATGCGGCCGCAGAAAGACCAGATGGGGATGGTGAACAATCCTGACTGGAGTGCGTTCTATCTTTGGAAGGATGGTGCGGTGGTTGCGGAGAATGCCGCCCGCTGCCCCAAGACCATGGCCGCGCTGGCGGACTTGCCGCTGGCGCAAGTCGACAGGCGCAGCCCATCGATTCTCTTTTCCCAGTTGCGGCCGGGAGCGCGTATCCCACCGCACAACGGTTTTGTGAATACGCGCCTGATCTGCCACCTGCCGCTGATCGTGCCGCCGAAATGTGGTTTCCGCGTGGGTAACGAAACGCGCGAATGGGTGGAGGGCAAGGCTTGGCTGTTTGATGACACCATTGAGCACGAGGCGTGGAACCTCAGCGATCAGACGCGGGTGATCCTGTTGTTCGACGTCTGGCGCCCTGAGCTTAGTGGCGGGGAACGCCGTCAGGTGCGCGCCATGTTGGAGTCGATTGATAAAATCGGTGGGGCCAGCCCCGATTGGAGTGCTTAGAAGATAAACTCCAGCATTGACGCGGCTTTCAGGCCGAAAAAGGCTGGAAAACCGCGTCCATACTGGAGTTTGGCTGTGAGCTGTTTTCAGGCCGATCGCAAAGGCATGTGGCCTTCCGCCGACGATTTGAATAGGGCAGTATTCGCACTTCCAATTTAACGCAACTGATTGCAACCGCGCATGCAAAAGACCAACAATCGCCCCCCCGATATTGCTGTTCTGGAAGCGGCGGCCAGACAAGCGCTGCAAAACGGCAATGAGCAGGAGGCGATTCGCGCCTGGGGACAAATCCTCGATCAGGATCCCAACCATGTGCGCACGCTCAGCGCGCTCGGGCATCACTCGTTTCGGAAGGGCAATATGCAATCTGCGCGTGTTGCCTTTCAGCGGGTGGTCGATGTGAGTGGCAACGACTCGCAACAGTGGGTCAATCTGGCACTGGCCTGCCAGGGACTCAAGGACGAGCAGGGCGAAGAGGCTGCAATCAAGGGCGCACTGACGGTTGATCCGAGCGATTTGCTGGGATTGATCCTTCGCGGCAACCTGCTTGAGCGGCAGGGCAAGTCGCATCTGGCCGCTGCGGCATATGGTGCTGCGGCCACTGTTTCTCCGCCGCTGGATCAGCTCAACCCGGAGTTGCGGCCATCGGTGTTGCATGCCATGTCTTTTCAGGAAAAGTACAACAAGCAATGCGCGGCATTTATTGACGGCTATCTTGAGCCCCACTACAAGGAGTTTGCCGGTGAACGATTGGCAAGGTTCCGCCAGTCGATCGACATCATGGTGGGGCGAAAAGTCCGTTATGACGCGCAGCCGCTGCTTCACTACTATCCTGGCTTGCCCGCCATCGAGTTTTTCGAGCGCGACGAGTTTCCATGGCTGGATGACTTCGAAGCGGCGACGGATGGAATTCGTGATGAGTTCCTCAACGTGCTGAAGACCGAACAAGGCTTCACGCCGTACATCACCTATCCCGATGATGTTCCGCTAAATCAATGGGCGGAACTGAACAACTCTCCGCAATGGAGTGCGTTTCATCTGATCAAGAGTGGCAAGCGGGTCGCGGACAACGCCGCCAAATGCCCGCTGACAATGCGTTTGTTGGGCACCGCGCCTCAACCAGTTCAGACCGGTCGTACGCCGGCGGCGATGTTTTCGCTGCTGAAACCGAAAACGCGCATTCCGCCGCACACCGGATCGTCCAATGTCCGCTTGGTGACACACTTGCCGCTGATCATTCCGGAACGCTGCGGTTTTCGTGTCGGCAATGAAACGCGCGAATGGCTGCCGGGTAAGGCGTGGGTGTTCGACGACACCATCCAGCACGAGGCGTGGAATGACAGCGACAAATTGCGCGTGGTGCTGATATTCGACATCTGGCATCCGCATCTGACGCCGCCAGAACGCGCTCTGATTTCAGCGATGACGGCTGGGATGGAAAAATTTGCCGGCTCTGCGGCGGGATTTGATTTGTAGTTTCGCCGATTACTGCGCGGGAAGCATGGTTCTTTGAAACAGCAAAATGAAAAACGGCGAGCCGAAGCTCGCCGTTTTTCATTGCAACTACTAACGCTACAGCTTAGAACGAGGCAGTCACGTTGACAAACACGCGACGACCAAGCGCGTCATACACCTGCGGGTAGGTATTGCCGTTGCCGAAGCCGGCGCCAACCAGACCGGACAATGGCGGATCCTTGTCCAGCAGGTTGTTGATACCACCGCGGATGGTGATCTTCTTCGTGATCGCGTAGGAAGCGGCGATATCGAAGTAGTTGCGCTCACCCAGTTCACGATCAAACGGCTGCACCGTGGTCTTCAGCAGAGGAGCAGAGCTCGTGCCCTCTTGATCCACAGAGCCGATATGACGCCATGTGAAGGCCAGATCCAGGTTCCACGGGGTTTCCCACGTGGTGCGGAACTTGTGACGCCAGTTTGGCTGTGGTGCACCGCATGTTGCGCCATGCAGACCGGCGCAATCGAATTCACCCAAGCCCGGGATTGGCTCTTGTTTGAACTCTTTCACATAGGTGCCGTTGAAGTCGAACTTCAGACCACCAAGACCCTGCAGTTTGTGGCTGTAGTTGAAGCCCACGTCAAAGCCCGAGGTCTTCCACTTGCCCAAGTTCTGATTGGTCGCGATGATTTGCGCAGCTGGCAGGGCCCACAGGGTGCCCAGACGATCACGTGTGATCAGGCTGCAGAACTTCGAGGAGCCGGTCAGCAAGCACTGGTTCAGCGTCGTACCAGCCGGAGCCGTCGAGATCACGTCTTCAACCTTGATCTGGAAATAGTCCAGTGTTGCGCTGAAGTTGCGGAACGGGGTCAGCACCAAGCCAAAGGTCATGGAATCAGACGATTCCGGCTTCAGATTGGGGTTACCACCAGTCAACTGATTGTACTGACCAGCGGGGCTGTCCAAGAACGCATTCTTGTACAGATTTGCCGGCAGACCAGTATTCGCGCACTGAGCCTGGGTTGCGGTACCGTTCGGGCCGCAAGGATCGTTGGCCAGATCATACAGAGCCAAACCCTGAGCTTGGAATAGTTCGATAACGTTAGCTGCGCGAACCGCACGCTGATAGCTGCCGCGGGTACGAACTTCCTTGACTGGAGCCCATTCAACACCGAAACCATATGAGTTGGTCTTCTGGTTGGTGCTGTAGTCGGAGCGACGGAAGCTGCCGTTGAGGCTGAGCAACTCGGCGAATTGCTGACCTTCGATCAGCGGGATACGAGCTTCGCCGAAGAAGTCCTTCACCGTGTAACCACCACCCAGGCTGATGGTCGGGCCGCCTTGGCCTGCCAGGTCGCCAGTGGTGAATGCAGCGTCTGTGCTCAGATCCAGCTCTTCGGTGCGGCGCTCAAAACCGACTGCAAAGCCAATACCATTCTTGGCAGCGGGCATTTTCCAGCCGTAGTTGCCCAAGTCAGCCGAGATCGTTGCGTTCTGCACGGTTTGATCGGTGAAACCCTTCTGGAAGCCCGGGGTCTGAACATAGCCCAGAGCTGCCTGGGTCACGCCACCGAGGGACCAGATGTTGTACGGCACGCAACCGGTTGCGCCGGAGCGGCAAACAATGTTGCCACCGGAATCACGAACGGCATCCAGCGCCAGGAAGCTGCGATTGATGGAGAAGTCGTTCTTGTAGGTTTCCTGATAGACGACTTTGCCGACTTGCGCGAACACGTCGTAGTTCCAGAACTTGGCGAAGTCGCCCTTTACGCCGACCACGCTGCGATAGGAGGTGTGACGGATATCGTCCTGGCGACCACCACCTTCGACGTTGCGGCGAAGGATGAAGGCATCGGCGGTACCGGTAGTGCCGTTACAACCCAAGTCGCGACGCCAATCGGCCGACAGGAACGGATTGTCACAGGGGATGGCGTTCGCGCCGGACGCGTCCAGACCGAACAGGCCGCTGGGAGCAATCTGCGCAACAGTGCGGTCATCGTGGAACGAGAATTCCGAATACACCTTGGCGTTTTCGAGAATGTCGTAGTTCAGCGAGGCGTTAAAGCCATAACGCTCCGACGGACGCTGGAAGTAGTTCAAAGGACCGAAGTTGTACTGGTCGTTTGCACCGACGTATGCGCGCGTGCCACCCGCTGCGTTGGCAACGGTGCGGGCACCTGCGGCAACGATGAATTGGCCGGGGAAGCTGGTTCCCGAACCACCGCAACGCAGACCGGGGCCGAAGGTGATGCCGTTGATCGTGTTGGTGGTGGCGACCGTGGCATTGCCGATCGAGCAGGCAGAGAAGTCGCGCTCGGATTGCAGCAGTGCGTCTTCCTTCTTATAGTTGAAGAAGACCGTTGCGTTGCCCTTGCCGTTGGCGAAATTGCCACCCAGCAGCATGCTCATGTCGAAGATCTTGCCGTCGGAGCTCTTGTCGCCCGGCAATTGGAACTGAGCCGGGTTCGAGATGGTACGGGCTTTGATCATGTCGGCAACCGGACCACCATCTTGCTGGTGGTTATAGAAGCT
>JAEUNB010000237.1 GCA_016790625.1 Betaproteobacteria bacterium
GCTCCAAACGCCGCACCAGTGCTAGAGTTTGGCTATATCACCGCGCATGATGGCCTTCTCTCCCACGAGGGTTTGCCCAAGCCATTCTCGTCCGCTAACGCCGGATACCTCAACCTGTCCCCCATTCAATTCATCAAAACAATATAAAACCGCAGGGAGACCAAGCATGTCCGAAATGAAGTTCGCTACACCTGTATTTATCGAAGAAAAGAAGCATGAACAGATCGACCTGGCCGAAACCCCTTACTTCCACAACGATGGCGGCCATCCGCGTTACGTGAAAGAGGTGCCGCACGGTGCGAAGCTGATTCCTACCGCACCCACCGATCCGCATGTTGCCCTCGGCAATGAATATGTGGTTGCGCAAATCAAGGGTGTGAAGAAAACGCCGCCCTATGGCATCGAAACACAGCTGGGTTTCGTCGCGAACGAGGTGGCCTATGCGCCGATGTGGGCAACACCCGATATCGCCGCTGCCTTTGGCATCACGCTGGTGTCGCCTGGCGAGGCCGTGCAGCTGGAAAGCCCCATACACAAGCTCTCACAGATCGAATATGAGTACGGCGTTTTCGCGGGCCATTGGTCGCCTTACCAGGACACGGGTAACACGCTATTGAGCGTCGTCTGTACCGATCTTGAGCATCACGATTTCCCGCATATCTTTGCCTCCATCGACAAGGATTTGCCGCTGGTGACATCAGTGGGGCGCTATTGGCCCAAGCTCCACAAGATTTGTCTGGCGGATTTATGGGTGCCCCGTGGCTGCGCGCTCTACATTCCGCCCAAGCCTGCGCTGCTCGGTTCGGAATGCATCGATCTGCACAACAACCGCAATTCCGCGCGTGCGTGTTGGGGAAATATCCACAAGAACACCTTGCTCACCGATACGCTGCTGCAGGCAACAGGCGGATTTTTTTACTGGTACTGGAACGCGACGGATACGGTGCATACGCAGCCGCTGCTGGAGAGTTGATCCGCTCTGGAATCCCCTCTCCCGGCGCTATCGCGCATCCCTCTCCCGCAGGCGGGAGAGGGAAAAAAATCATGCAGCTGTTTCCTCTCGACTGATCACAGAAGGGGGTGGCATAGGCCGGCTGGCTCCTCTCGCCCGCCTGCGGGAGAGAGGAAGGGAGAGAGGGGGAGCCCTTCAAAGCATTGACGCTCTGCGCAATGATCATTCGCTCTGGAAGCCCCTCTCCCGGCGCTATCGCGCATCCCTCTCCCGCAGGCGGGAGAGGGTACAAACGTTAGCCGGCTGACTTCTGCGGCCAATGTTAAGGCCCCAATCGGCTGGCTCCTCTCGCCCGCTCGCGGGACAAGGGCACACTTGAAGCGAAGCAGAGAGGAAGGGAGAGAGGGCGGAAGCTCTCACGGTGCGATCAGCCCGCAAAAACATACACACCAAGCCGATTGCTCTTGGCGTGATACATGGCGGTGTCGGCCGCACGCAGGTAGTCATCGGTCGTGACCAATGCGGCCTGGCTGCAAACCACGCCAATACTCGCGCGGCAGGTCACAGTGTTTGCGCCGATTTGGTAGGGGATGGAGAGGGCATCTGCAATTTGTTTTGCTCGTGCCATTGCTCGGGTCTGGTCAGCCGATTCCAGCAGCACGTTGAATTCATCGCCGCTCATGCGAGCGACAAGATCCGTCGCGCGCACACTGGATTCGAGCCGGCGTGCCACTTGCTCCAGCAGCGCGTCACCGACATGGTGCCCAAGCGTGTCATTCACGGCTTTGAAGCCATCGAGGTCCAATAGCAGCACGGCAAAATTCGTGGTCTCGTTTTGGTCCCGTACGGGATCGTATTTCGTCGGGCTCTCTTTCTGCAGCGCGATGGCGTGCTCGAGGCGATCGCGAAACAGGGGGCGGCCCGGCAGATTGGTCAGCGAATCGTATGAGCTGCTGCGTTCGGCCAGATCACTCAGTGATCCCGCCATACGCACCGCAACGCCTTGTTCGAAATGGGCAACGCCGCGCCAGTTGACCCACATCACGCGCCTCGACGGATGACGCGCACGGAAATCCACCGAGAAGTTGGGTCGTTTGCCTTCCAGGTGCTCGCGATAGGCGGCCTGCACACGCTCGAGGTCGTCGGTATCGATGAGCTGTTGAAGAAAATGCCAGCCGCCGTCATGCAAATCACCGTAGCCGCTCAGTCCGACAATCTCCTGGAAGCGTTGAGAAACATGCAAAACATCCGTTTGCAAATTCCAATCCCAAATGCCGTCGTTGGATCCGCGCGTGGCGAGTGCATAACGATTGTCCGATTTCACCAGCTCAAGCTCGGTATGTTTTTGTTCGCTTACGTCAATCATCAGGCCGATCATGCGATTGGGCCGCCCTTCCTCAACAATCACGCGGCACAAATCGCGCACCCAGATCACCTTGCCGGATTTCGCCATCAGCCGATAACTCATCTCATAGGCATAACTGTGCGTGGCGTTGTAGGCGGCTTCGTCGATGACCAGCGCGGCGGCAATATCGTCCGGATGCACATGCGCGCGCCAAAAACCGGGATCAGATCTCCATTCCTCCACCGTGTAGCCAAACAGGCGCTCGACCTGCGTGCTGAGGAAGGTATTACCCACACCGCGCTCCGCTTCCCAGACGACACCATCGATGGTTTCAAGCAGGCGCAGGAATCGCTGGCGAACTTCAACCAGGACGTTTTCGGTGACATCGGTGATTTCGATCAGCGTGCCCTGACGGCTGAGCACGCGCTCCTCTGCATCCGTTTCCGATTGAAGCTGCAAACGCACCCAGCGATAGTCCGCGTTGGCGAAGTGCAAACGGAACACCGGCATGCCCGATCTCACCGTACCCTTGTCGTCGGGATGGACAAAGTCCAGCAAGGACCGGCCCAGCGTCTCGTTCAGCGGGTGGCTGGTGAGTTTCTGCCAGGCGGGGTTCAGGTAGGTGATGATCCACGCGGCATCTGTTTGCAAAACTACTTCGGGCAGCAGCTGCAACAGTTGCTCATGTGATGTGGAAGGGGAAGGGACAGCCATGCGTCAATTATAGTTTTGAGGCGCCTTGTCTACCCATGAAGGCAGGTATTCCGGACGAGTTCTGTGTGTGAAATCTCGTGAAATCAAAGGCGGGCAGGCACTATCTTGGGGCGGCGGTGTTTTTGAAACTCCAGCATTGATGAGCCTCCCCGGCCATTTATGTCCCAAACGCCGCACCAGTGCTGGAGTTTGGCCATCAATTGACTCTTGCATGTGCTCGGTAATACCATGGTGTCACCAACCGTTCCCCGCGACGCATTCCCATGGCCACAAGCACGACGACCCTAAAGCTCCCCGAGGAATTAAAACTGCGCATCGCGCAGTTGGCTGAAAGCGCAGGCAAGACCCCGCATGCCTTCATGGTCGAGGCGCTGGAAGCGGAAACGCAGCGCAGCGAATTGCGGCGCGATTTTGTCGGGGCGGCGTTACGGGCGGAAGAGGAAGTCGCGCAGTATGGGGAGGTGTACTCCATGGATGCCGTGCACCGCTA
>JAEUNB010000300.1 GCA_016790625.1 Betaproteobacteria bacterium
GACATCACGCTGCCGGAAGATCTATTCCCGGGATTGACCGAGGCGGTGTTCACGGCGCGAGACAACACCATCTATCAGTTCTATCAGAGCCGCTTCGGCATCAATGTCCTGCGTACACACGAAAAACTGCGTGCCATCGCGGCGCCTGCGGATATCGCAAAACTGCTCGACGTCGCCGTTGATGCGCCGCTGCTTGCGGTGCGACGGGTGGCGCTGACCTATCGTGACCGGCCGGTCGAGTTGCGGGTTAGCCACGTCAACACGGCGCATCACGAGTATGAAAACAGTTTCGGCAAGGCTGAAGGTCTGGTGGCCTGATGTCGATCGCCGCACTGCTGATTCCCGACTTCGCGCTGATCCTGTTCGGCTTCTTCCTCAATCGTTTCACCAACTGGGGGCGCGAATTCTGGAGTGGCTTGGAAAAGCTGATTTATTACGTTCTGTTCCCGGCGCTGCTGTTCAATTCGATCGCGCGAACAAAAATCGACTTCGGTGCCGCGACACCGGCGCTGAAAACAGCATTGGTGATTGTGCTGGTCGGCATTGCGCTGGCCTGGCTGGCGAAATACCTGTTCAAACCCGAAGAAAAAGTTTTTGCCTCGGGTTTCCAGACCGCGTTTCGTTTCAACTCTTATATCGGTCTGGCCGTCGCCGGGCGCCTGCATGGCGAAGCCGGCATCGCCGCATTCGGCATTGTCATCGGCCTGGTGGTGCCGATGTGCAATATCGCGTCGGTATGGGCATTGGCGCGGCATGCCGAAGCCAATCTCTTCAAAGAGCTGCTGCAGAATCCGCTGATCCTGGCAACCATTGGCGGTGTGTTGTATTCGCTTTCGGGATTGCCGCTGCCGGAGACCGCGCAGCTGCTGATCTCGCGCATGGGTGCCGCGTCACTGGCCTGCGGTTTGTTATGCGTGGGGGCGGCGCTGACCTTTACCGGTGCGCGCCGGCATGCGTCGCTGATCGGCTACTTCACGGCGGTGAAACTGATCGCCATGCCCATCACTGCATTACTGGCCGCCCGCGCGTTCGGCGTATCGGGCGTATTCTTTGACATGGTCATTCTGCTGGCGGCCTGTCCTACCGCAACATCAGCATATATTCTTGCCGTTCGGATGGGCGGGGATGGTACGGTGGCAGCGCAGAGCATTACCGTCAGCACGTTATGCGGCATGATTGCGTTGCCCGTGTGGCTGATCATTTCGCAACAGTGGGTGGTTTGAGGAGAAAACGATGCGCCTGGAAGACGAACGCGAAAGCGATAATTTTGAAGACCGCCGTGGCGGTGGCGGCATGCGCAAGGCCGGCGGGATTGGCGTGGGCACGGTCGTCATTGCGCTGGTGGCCAGCTACTTTCTGGGTGTCGATCCCTCGACGGTGATCAGCGTCGCCCAGCAGGTGCAAGGCCCACCCACGCAGTCGCAAGCCCAACCAATCGATCCAGCCAAAGATCCGGATGCAGCGCTCAAGTCCGAGATGCGCAAAGTGCTGGCCAAGACCGAAGATACATGGGGTGATTTGTTCAGGCAGATGGGGGGGCAATACCAGACGCCGAAGCTGGTTGCGTTCAGCGGTCGCACCGGCACGGCCTGCGGCGCTGGCGATGCGGCGATGGGGCCGTTTTACTGTCCCGGCGACCGCATGGTCTATCTGGACATGAATTTCTTCCGAGAAATGGAGCAGCGCTTCAAGGCCGGTGGCGACTTTGCCCGCGCCTATGTGATCGCGCACGAGATCGGCCATCACGTGCAGAATCTCACGGGTATTACGCAGAAGACGGACGAGTTGCGCGGTCGCATGAGTCAGAAGGAGTACAACCGCGTGTCAGTGCGGGTCGAACTTCAAGCCGATTGTTTTGCCGGCGTGTGGGCGCATCATGCCGAACGCAAGAAATCGTTTCTGGATCCGAACGACGTTGACGAGGCGCTGCGTGCGGCAAATGCGATTGGCGACGACATGCTGCAGAAGCAATCGCGTGGCGTCGTGGTGCCCGATTCTTTCACGCACGGCAGCTCGGCACAGCGTATCCGCTGGTTCAAGACCGGTTTTGAGACCGGGAGCATGAAGGCCTGCGATACGTTCGCTGCGCGCGACGTGTGATCGGATAGCAGAAAACAAAAACGGCACACCGAGGTGTGCCGTTTTTTTGTGGCGGGAGAAAAGCTTATTCGCCCTTTTCTTCCTTGGTCTGCGTGGACACGTAGTCCAGCTTTTCCTTGATGCGTGCCGACTTGCCCGAACGATCGCGCAGGTAGTACAGCTTGGCGCGGCGCACGTCACCTTTGCGCTTCACTTCGATCGAAGCGATGGTCGGTGCATAGGTCTGGAACGTACGCTCCACACCCTCGCCCGAGGAAATCTTGCGGACGATGAACGAAGAGTTCAGGCCGCGATTGCGCTTGGCAATCACCACGCCCTCGTAGGCCTGAACGCGCTTGCGCTCGCCTTCGATCACGTTCACGTTCACGATCACGGTGTCGCCCGGGGAAAATTCCGGGATCTTCTTGCCCAGGCGGGCAATTTCTTCTTTTTCCAGCGTTTGAATCAGGTTCATCTTGTTTCCTTTCAGTTGGCGGCTGAAGACTATTGCTTCATGCCTGTCGTGCAGAGCAACCCATGTTCCGGTTGATGTACGCGTTTTGTTTTAACTGCTGCTTCGTTCCTGCTTCGATACTTACTGCTTTTTTTGCTCCTGCTGGATTTCATCCAGCAGTTTCAAATCCTGTTTGCTCCACGCCCGGTTTTGCATCAAATCCGGTCTGCGCGCTAGCGATCGTTTCAGCGCCTGCTTGCGCCGCCACGCCTCAATCCTTGCGTGGTCCCCGCTCATCAACGCGGCCGGGACCGATTCGCCATTCCACACCTCCGGGCGCGTGTAATGCGGATGATCCAGCAATCCATCGCGCGCCGGCGAGAACGAATCCTCGACCGCCGAATTCCCGTCGTTCAGCACGCCGGGCAACAATCTCACCATCGCATCGATCAGCACCATCGCGGCGAGTTCGCCACCCGACAGCACGTAATCGCCGATCGATACTTCCAGATCAATTCGCTGCTGAATCAGCCGCTCATCGATTCCTTCGTACCGGCCACACAAAAAAACCAGCCCGTCTTCCTTCAACAAATCACGGATACCTGCATCCGTAATCGGCTTTGCCTGCGGCGTCACATAAACCACTTTCGGTTTTGCCACGCCCTGCGCCACCTGCCGCTTGATCGCCGCATCTAATGCGGCATTTAACGGCTCCGCCATCATCACCATCCCGGGGCCACCACCGTAAGGGCGGTCGTCGATGGTCTTGTAGGCATTTACAGCAAATTCACGCGGGTTCCAGCACTGCAATTCCCACGCTTTTTCATCCAGTCCACGACGCGTAATGCCGTGATCGGCAATCGCATCGAACATCTCGGGAAACAGGGTGACGACGTCATAGCGCTTAGTCTCCCGGGTGTTCACAGATATTCCCCGCTCCAGCTGACCGTGATTCGTTTCGCTTCACGATCCACTTCCACAATCACGTCATCGATAAACGGAATCAGCGTTTCTTCGCTGCCCAGCTTTACCACCAGCACGTCATTGGCGCCGGTTTCCATCAACGTCTCAACTTTGCCCAGCTTGACACCGGTGGTACTGATCACCTCGCAGCCGATCAGGTCGATCCAGAACACTTCACCTTCAGCGGTTTCTTCCAGAGCGTTGCGAGGAATGCCGATCTCGCGTTTCACCAGTTTTTCCGCCGCCGTCCGGTCGTCACAGCCTTTCAGCTTGGCGAATACGCCTTTGACATTGACGGAAAAGTCTTCAACTTCAAACTCGTCCCAGGGAGCGTCCGCTTTGCCGGGGATTTTCAACAGCCACGAAGCATAAGCATCGAGGCTGTCCGCAGTTTCAGTAAATGCCTGTAGCTTGATCCAGCCCTTGATGCCGAACGGCGCGCCTACGCGCGCCATCACGACGATATCTTCGGCTTGCTTATTTGCCAGACTACTTGGCGGCTTTTTTGCCACGCTTGACCAACTTCAGAACAGCGTCAGACGCCTGCGCGCCCTTGCTCTGCCAGAAAGTCAGGCGATCCATGGCGATGCGGAAACCTTCTTCCGATTCAGCCGCCAAGGGGTTGTAAAAACCGATGCGCTCGATAAAGCGTCCGTCACGTGCGTCGCGCGAATCGGCGACAACGACGTTATAGAAAGGGCGATTCTTCGCGCCACCGCGCGCCATGCGAATAACTACCATGTGCTTCTCCTGTAAAGGCTCTTGGCCTTGATCCATCAACACCCCATTGAGAACGGGGAACGGGCCGGTTGAGAACCGGAAACTTTCTTTGCCGCGTGAAAATCGATGCAAATGCGGGAAAGCCTTGAATTATAAGCGGAAAGCAAAACTTGGTGCAAGTAGAGTCTGACTCTGCGTCCTCGGCGGCCGGCTTGTCGCGTTTTCACCCGATTTGGTACCCGGTAGCGCCGAATTGGTCGCATCGGATTTGGCGAGCAGTATCGGCGAACGGTAAAGTGCGCGCCATGACAAATTCCTCGATTTCCGCGCCGGTACCTGCTGGACGTCCAAGCGGACGCCGGAAGCTGCTGGGTATCCGTATTCGCTACTGGCGGATTGGCCTCATTTGCGGCTTGATTTATGGCGTCCTGCTGATTTCGATCAATCTAATCAAGTATTCCGCCAATTCAAGCCGGCTGCTCGGCCTCGCGGTCGCGGCCGCACTCTTCGGCGCGGTGATGGCCGCATTGTTCGCGTATTTCGAGCGCAAGGCGCTTGCGCGTCTCAACGTTGATGAGGAAACCGCCTACGACGACAACATCTTTCAGCCCATTCAGTCGCGGATGGTGGAGCTGGACCTGCCTCGCGAGGAGGCGATGGCACTTGCCGAGGAGGCGCTCACCGAATATGGCGCAATGATTCGCAAGCGGGACGATGCGGCAGGCACGATCGAGGCCATTACGTCGCAAAACTGGCGCAGCTATGGTGAAGTATTAACGCTGACTGTCGGCGATGCGGCGACGAGCAGGGTCACCATACGAGCGGTACCCAGGTTGTATGTGTTCCGCCTGATGACCAACTATGGACGCAGCTGGGAGCACGTCCAAGCCTTGGCTGCCCATATGACGGGTGGCCAATTCCCGGAAGGCCCGTCCCGACGGGGGGCTGGCGCGATCCAGCCCGGGGAAGCGTGCTCCGAGCCACCCTCGGTAATGGAGGCCGGTGCCTGGCAACGCCTGTTGGCATTGGCAGTTCTATATTCCCTGGTTCTGACCGGTGCAACCAGCCCAGGCAAGACCGGGCTGATTATTGCCGCATTTACCCTGGGCCTGTTGGCCGAGACGACGGCATTCCTGTACTTCTTCCGGCAGGTCAGGGGCAAACGCCGCTCGGAGCGTCAGGAGGTGGTTGAGTCGATGCTCAACAACCTCTGGCCGGCGGTATACGCGCCGGTGCTGCTGGCGAATCCTGCACTTGGCTGGACCGACGGCGGCAACGTCGCGGCCGTTGCCGTGGCCATCATTTTCGTGACAATCGCATTTAATCAAGTGCGGGAGAAACGGCGTGAACGCGAGCAGCGCATGGCGATTCATGCGGATCGAGAAAAGGCCGAACTGCAGCGGCAATTGGCGGAGGCCAAACTCGTCGCCCTTTCGGCGCAAATCGAGCCGCACTTTCTGTTCAATACGCTGGCGAGCATTCAATACCTGATCCGGAACGACGCCAACAAGGCCGCTGAGATGACCGGCGATCTGATTCGCTACCTGCGGCTGGCGCTGCCACGCATGAAGCAATCGACGGCGCGCCTGGCCGATGAACTCGATCTGGTGCGGGCCTATTTGGGCATCATGCAGATTCGCATGGGGTCCCGGCTGCAGTTTGCCGTCGATGAGCCTGGTGCGTTGGCAGATACCCCCATACCGACCATGGCACTGATTACGCTGGTCGAGAATGCGATCAAGCACGGTCTGGAACAAAAGCCCGGGGGCGGGTCCATACATGTATCGGTGACAGGCGGTGAGGTTGGTTTGGCGCTTGAAGTTGCGGATACCGGCGGCGGATTCTCGACGGCAGCATCAGGAACTGGCATTGGCCTTGCCAATATTCGCGAACGATTGACGACGTTGTACGGCACCCGCGCTAGTCTGTCGCTGGAAATGAATCAACCCAGCGGCGTGAAAGCCATTTTGACTCTACCGAAGGAAAAGAAATAATGCCGACTTGCATCATCTGTGAGGATGAAGATCTGCTGCGCGCGCAGTTGAAAGAAACGCTGGCGCAAACCTGGCCAGAGCTGGTCATTGCTGGAGAGGCCGGTGACGGAGTGACGGGGTCCCGCATGATTGACGACATCAAGCCCGATATCGTCTTTCTCGACATCCGCATGCCGGGCATGTCGGGCCTGGACGTCGCGCGCCACGCGGCCGGCCGCTGCCATATCGTGTTCATCACTGCCTATGACGAATACGCGATTCGCGCCTTCGAGCAGGGTGCGGTGGACTACGTGCTGAAGCCGGTCGAACCCGCGCGCTTTCTCACCACGGTCGCTCGTTTGAAGTCACGCATGGCTACGCCGCCTGCGGATTTGCGTAACCTGATCGCGCAATTGGGCGCGAAGCCCGAAGGCAAGCTGCGCTGGATTCAGGCATCGGTCGGCAACACCATCAAATTCATCACGGTCGATGAAGTTTTCTACTTCCAGTCCGACACCAAATACACCCGCGTGGTCACTGCTCAGGGCGAATCACTGATTCGCAAACCGCTACGCGAGTTGCTTGATGAGCTTGACGAAGAGGCGTTCTGGCAGATTCATCGCGGCACCATCATCAATGTTGCGCGCGTGTCGGCGATTCAGCGTGACGGCGAGGGCGGGATGACGGTTTTGTTGAAAGACTGCAAGGACAAGCTGCCGGTCAGCCAGACTTGGCAGCACAGGTTCAGGCAAAACTAGGGGCGAAACTCCAGCATTGGTGCGGCTTCCGGGGCATAAATGGCTGGAAAACCGCACCAACGCTGGAGTTTCTCCAAGTCGCGATAGCACCTGTCGGCGCGGCGATCAGCCGATTTTTTTTGTCACAAATATGGTGAGCGCTTGCTGCTTGTGCAGCACGCTCGGTGGACTCAGGCGTGGTATTCGAGTGACTGGTCTATCAATGCTGACGGAATTTCGTAGTCATAGTGGTGTATGTGCCAGCTACTGCCGACAACGGCCTCGCCCACCACATACAGGTGTTCCAACCCCATTGCCGTAACTGCTGCGGCCCAGGCAGCGAAATTCGCTCCATGTTGTTGGCTGAAAACCGAAACCCGTGTGCCAGGGCGGCAAAAAATAATATTCACGAAGGCGGAGCCATGCGGGCCGGCAATGTCGGTGGCGCTGTTGAACATGCGAATCTGCTCGTCCAGCGTGTAGTCCTCGGGATAAATGATCTCGAAACCTGCGGAGAGATAGCGTTGCTCGATCTCGGGGCCATTCATCAATTTGCGGGTCCCGGGGGCTGCTCGTCTTCCGAGATACAGTCGACGCCCCAATGCACCCGGGGCCCAAGGGGTCACAGGCAGACTTAATTTGCCCAGCAGACTGTCGCGCAGGTATTCACAGGCCTCCGCCGATGTCGGCGAAATTTCAACCATCACAGGCGTATCCGGATGACACGCATAGGGAAAAAACGTCGGAGATGGAACCAGCAACAACTCATCGAACTTCACACAAGTCCCCGGCAAGAGACGCACGATGTCTCTTTGACCATTGGTGAGCAGTTCGAGCGCGCGATA
This sequence comes from Betaproteobacteria bacterium, assembly GCA_016790625.1. Lineage (GTDB taxonomy): Bacteria > Pseudomonadota > Gammaproteobacteria > Burkholderiales > Usitatibacteraceae > UKL13-2. Next base: position 7,772 of record JAEUNB010000300.1, read on the forward strand.
GTGACCTGGCGGCAACCCTGCATCGACGTACAACGGCACATCCGCAAACTCCGGCAATGCATTTAGCGTTTGAAGCCGGGGCAGAATCTCCGCGAACCAGTGACCGTATACCCGGCTGGATGGACTGGTGAAATGGACACCACGGCCGGCGCGTGAAATTTGAGTATCCGAAAAGTCGAGCAATAGTTTGTCGCGATTGCATAACTGGAGAAATTTCTCGCCAATCGGCACGACGGTTTCGCCTAGCGGGTGTCGCAAATTGTCGTAGATGGCGTGGCTGTCATCAGCGAGCACGACATTGTGACCGGCAAACAATAGTCCATTGCGGATGCGTGCTACATATCGTTCTTCAAGTGTCGCAGTGCCGCCACTCGCGCCAAATGGCCAACCGATCGATTTTGGCGCGTCAACGGCAAAAGATTTTGCCGGCGCCACGACGAGGTATTCCGTCCCAGCCGCTTGCGAATATTCCTTTGCCGACATCAGTGGATAAACGGCAGCCGGAACGCCACCACCGCTTGGCACGGCCTTGCGGTATTCGGCCAGTGCGGTCTCGGTATCGTTCAGTGCAAATAGCGCCTGCGCCAGCTGTAGCCGGCTGGCCGTATGGTTCGGATTGCGCTGAAGCTCCTGCCGGCTGAATTCGACCGCCTGACGGTAATTGCGCATCCCGAGCTCAATTTCCGCGAGATAGCTGAACAGCTCAGGCGGGACAAAACCCAACGCTATTGATTGTTCGTAGGATGCCTTTGCTAGTTCCCACTTTCCTTGCTTGCGCAATACATTTCCCAATGCGTAGTGGGCCACGCCGACACCTGGACCAAGCTGCACGGCCTTCAAATGAGCGGCTGCGGATTCCTCCAGGCGCCCCGCAATCGAGAGGGAAATGCCGAGATAGTATTGAAATTGCGGATTGTCAGGATTCGCCTTCGCCGCCGTGATGAGTAAAGGAAGGCCGTCCGCCAACCGGTCGGTTTGGCAAAGTAGCGAGCCCAGCTGAAAGCACGCGTCAGCATTGGCTGGCGCCCTTTGAAGCAAATGTCGATATAGCGATTCCGCCTTGGCGAGCTCGCCCGCCTTCTGGTGTTGCATTGCAGAGTGCAACAGTGAATTTTCTTCGATCGAAAGAGGTGGCATCTGAGGCAGAGCGGAAAAGGCGGGGGCTTATTGCAGGCAACGCCGATATTAGCGGAATTCATTGGCGACAAATCACGCTGGCTTGGCTGGATGGCAAGCCGCCGTGCGTCTATTCCGGCACCATTGTCAACATCGCGCGCCTTGGCGATACCGAGCGATGACGACTGCGGGATGACTATTGCGCTGTTGAAGGGCTGCAAGGACAAGCTGCCGGTCAGCCGGACTCGCAGCATAGGTTCAGGCAAATCAGGGACAAAACTCCAGTATTGGTGCGGCTTCGCAGGGGTAAATGGCTCGAAACCCTCGCCAATGCTGGGGTTTGTTCAAGCCGCCCCAGCGCCTACCGGTGGGCGTTCAGCCGATTTTTGTTGCAAAGATGGTGAGCGTCTGCCGCTCGTGCAGCACACTATCAAAGCCCAGCCAACCGGCGCGCTCGAAAGTACCGATGGCGTCGTGTGTTGCAGCGTACAACTTGTCGATGCCCATTGGCTTGGCATGCTGCTTTGCTGCCGCAATCAGCAAACCGGCGATGCCTTGCCCGCGATACGGCGTGTGTACATAAAGCCCACGCAGCCAGGGGCCGGCATGCGGGTAGGGCTCGAACAATTCGTCCCGCACAGAACACAATCCCAGCGGCTGGCCATTTGTGTTTAGCGCGACCAGAGCAAACGGCAGTTGCGCACGTTGTGCCACCGCGCGCAGATCCGCTTCGATTTCAGACAGAGGCGTTTCGCCAAACCAGTCGGCCCACTCCGCTTTGTACCACTCAGCTAGCACGGGGATGTGGTGCCGGGCGTCGCCCAGCAGTTGAACCGCGACGGCTTCAGCCATGCGTGGTACTGCGCATGATTTCGATCGCGCGCGCAGCGGTGGCCAGCAGCTTCTCGTCCTGATGGCGCGAGCCGATCAACTGCAGACCCAGCGGCATGCGTTTTTTGCTGCGATACACCGGTACGTTGATGGCAGGCAGGTGCAACGTGGTGGCCAGGCGGTTGAACACCGGGTCGCCAGTGGAGGCCAACCCCTTTGGTGCCGCGCCGGTGGCCGAGGGCATCAGCCAAGCATCGCACTCGCCGACCAGAAAGTCGGCCTGCTTGCGCGCAGCGACGGTTCGCTGCAACGCATCCAGGTAATCGTGTTGCGGGATTGCGGCCCCTTCATCGAGCAGAGCAAGGATGGCATCGCTCAATTGAGACCGATAGTCGCGGTGCTCTACACTGTAGTGGCGCGCCAGTTCGGCCAGCTGGATGATGCGCTGATCCTTTTGCGCGTCGTCGACGATTACCGGCAGGCGGGTTTCGCGCACCTTGGCGCCACCGGCGGAAAGCGCGTCCGCCGCCTCTGCCACGGCAACCGACATATCGACGTCGGCGTGGTCCATCAGGTTGGTGACAATGGTGATGCGCAATGGCCGGTCGCTGGCAGCGGGAGGTTCAGGCTGAAGGCGCGCACCGGTCATCGCCGCGTACCACTTCATCGCGTCGTCGACGGTGCGGGAAAATACGCCGACCGTGTCCAGCGATTCGGATTGCAGCTTGACACCCCCACGCGGTACCAGGCCAAACGTCGGCTTGTAGCCAACCACACCGCAATATGCGGCGGGACGAATCACCGAGCCGGCGGTTTGCGTGCCAAAGGCCATCGGCACCATGCCCGACGACACAGCTGCTGCCGATCCTGACGACGAGCCACCGGGAGAGTAGTCGGGATTCTGTGGATTGCGCGTTTTGGTGGGATGGGAACCGGCCAGTTCGGTGGTTGCCGTTTTGCCAAGGATGATTGCACCGGCCGCCTTGGCTAGTGCTACGCAGGTGGCGTCCATCTTTGCCATGTTCAGGGCATAAATCGGCGTTCCGCAGCGGGTTGGCATACCGCCCACATCGATGATGTCCTTGATGCCGATGGCCACGCCATGCAGCGGGCCGCGAATGTCGGTGCGGTCGAGTTGCCGCGCACGCTCCAGCGCGCCGATCGAATCGACGTACTCCCAGGCACCAATGGCGGGATCGAGCATGCCGATCTGAGCGAGGCAGTCCTCGATATGGAATTCGCAATCGCCCATCATATTCAGAGACTCATTGTCGAAAGGTGGGTGATGCCGCGCTAGCGCATGCCGGGCATCATGCCCTTCATTCCCCGCATCATTTTTGCGAGGCCGCCACCTTTCATCATCTTCATCATCTTCTGCATCTGCTCGAATTGGGTAATGATGCGATTGACTTCCTGCACGCTGACGCCGGCGCCGGCGGCAATGCGGCGCTTGCGCGACGCCTTGATAATGTCCGGCTTGCGGCGTTCGAGCGGCGTCATCGAGTTGATAACGCCTTCAGTGCGGCGCAATTGTTTTTCCTGCAGGTCAGGAGCACCCTGCGCCGCTTGTGAAAGTTGAGCCGGCAACTTGTCCATCAACGCAGACATGCCGCCCATCTTCCGCATCTGCAACAGCTGGCTTTTGAAATCATCGAAGTCGAAATCCTTGCCTTTGCGAACTTTCTCGGCAAGCTTGCGCGCCTCTTCCTGATCGACGTTCTTCTGCACATCTTCGATCAGCGAGAGCACGTCCCCCATACCCAGTACGCGTGAAGCCATGCGCTCGGCGTGGAAGGCTTCGAGGCCATCCATCTTTTCTGAGACGCCGGCAAATTTGATCGGCTTGCCGGTAATGTGCCGCACGGAAAGTGCCGCGCCGCCGCGCGAATCGCCGTCCAGCTTGGTCAGCACCACGCCGGTCAGCGGCAGCGCTTCATTGAACGCCTTGGCGACATTGACCGCGTCCTGCCCCTGCATCGCGTCGACGGTGAATAGCGTTTCAATCGGGTCGATCGCGGCGTGCACAGCCTTGATCTCGTCCATCATCGCCTCATCGATCGCCAGGCGACCTGCCGTATCGACGATCAGCACATCATGGAAGTGTGTCTTGGCCCACTGTTTTGCGGACAGTGCAATGTCCACCGGCCTTTGCGATGTCTCGCTGGGAAAAAAGTCCACGCCAACCTGCGCGGCTAGCGTTTTCAACTGCTCGATAGCGGCAGGCCGATATACGTCGGCGCTGACGACCAGTACTTTTTTCTTATGCTGCTCCTTCAGCAAACGAGCCATTTTGCCGACGCTGGTCGTTTTGCCCGCGCCTTGCAAGCCTGCCATCAGCACAATGGCGGGTGGCGTGGTGGCCAGATTCAACGGCATCAGATTCAGTTTGGGCATCGCCGGCGCAGCGCCGACATCAGCCTCTTCGCCGCCCATCAGCAAGACCAGCTCGCGATGGACGATGCCCACAAATGCCTGGCCCGGCGTCAGGCTCTTCATCACCTCGGCGCCCAGCGCTTTTTCCTTTACCCGGGCGATGAATTCCTTGACGACCGGCAGGCCGACATCCGCTTCCAGCAGGGCCATGCGTACGTCGCGCAACGCCTCGGCGATATTTTCTTCGGTGAAGCGGGACTGCCCGCGCAGGGTTTTGACAATGCCTGCGAGGCGATTGGTGAGGTTATCGAGCATGCGTAGGAACCGGAATCGTTGATGCGATTTCCCGCTGCCGGCAGTGCCGCGGGCGCAAAAGAGGATGGTGTAAACTCAGGCGCTCTATTCGTGACACGTCGTGTCATTCATGCAGAGCTTCAACTTCCATTTTACCACTGCAGCCATCTACGCTTTGACCGCCTTGATTGCCTGGCTGCCCGCGTTTTCGTCGGCTGGTGGCGCACCGGCAGCGCCGGCACGCGCCCGAATGGCTGCGTTGAGAGCCGTGTTTGCCGCCGGGTTGATGGTTCATGGCTTCGCGCTGGGACATTCGTTGTTCGGTGGAGATGGCCTGAATATCGGCTTTTCCCACGCCATATCGCTGATTGTCTGGCTGGTGATCCTGGCCTATTTCCTCATCGGCTTCGACAATCAATTCCTGCGGCTAAGCGCGCTTTATTTGGCGCCGATTGCGGCGTTGGTGGCATTGCTTCCGGTCGCTATGCCTGGGCAGCGAATCGTTCATTACGCCGAGTTCGCGTTCAAGCTGCATTTTGTGGTGGCGATTCTCGCCTATGCCTTGTTTACCGTCGCCGCGCTTCATGCCCTGTTTATGCTGTTTCTCGAGAAACGATTGCACGAAGGGGCGTTGCCGGCGTCCATGCAGGGTATGCCACCGCTGCTGCGCATTGAGCGATTGCTGTTCCAGTTGCTCGGTGTCGCATTTGCCCTTCTGACGCTGACGCTGGCGAGTGGTGTGCTGTTTTCGGAGGCGTTGTTCGGCAAGGCGTTCCAGATGAGCTATAAGACCGTGTTCTCCGTGTTCTCATGGGTGATCTTTGGCGGGCTGCTGCTGGGGCACTGGAAATTCGGCTGGCGGGGACGTGTCGCGATTCGTTGGACGCTGATCGGCTTTGTCCTGCTGCTCCTGTCTTATGTGGGTAGCAAATTCGTGCTTGAGATAATTCTCAAGCGCGTTTGAAGTGCCTGACTGAGTGGAAGCCATTCCGTTAAGCTGGCTGTTCGGCACGCTGGTTGTGCTGCTGCTGACCTCCGCATTCTTTTCGATCGCGGAAACCAGCATGATGGCGCTCAACCGTTATCGCTTGAGCCACATGGCCAAGCAGGGCAAGAAGTCGGCCTTGATGACTCAGCGCCTGCTGGCAACAACTGATCGGCTGCTGGGCGTGATACTGCTCGGCAACAATCTGGTCAACTCAGCCTCTGCTGTGCTGACAGCGATCATCGCTGAAAGATTGCTGGGTAAAGATGAATACGTTCTGGCGGTGGCAACTGGCGCAGTCACATTCCTGATTCTGGTCTTCAGCGAGATTACTCCCAAGGTGATTGGCTCGCGCTTCCCCGAACGCATTGCCCTGCCGGCCAGCTATGTCCTGACACCGCTGCTCAAGATTACCTATCCGGTGGTCTGGTTCGTCAACCTGTTCGTGCAGCTGCTGCTGAAGGTCTTGCGTATTCAACCTCCTGAAGAGGGGCAATCCCAGCTGTCGATGGAGGAGTTGCGTACCCTTGTGCTGGAAGGCGGGCAGTTCATACCGAAAAAACACCAGAACATCATGGTGAATCTGTTCGATCTGGAAAGCATGACGGTCGACGACACCATGACGCCGCGGGCATTGATCGAGGGCGTCGATATCAATGACCGTATCGAAGATATTCGTAACAATCTGGCGACGGCACATCACACGCGCGTGATCGTCTATGACGGCGATCTCTCCAATGTGATCGGCCTGGTCCATGTGCGAAAGGTACTGAATGCATCGCGCAAGGAGCCACTCGAAAAGGGGACTTTGCGCGAAATCATGCGCGAACCCTATTTCATTCCTGAGGGAACTCCGCTACTCCAGCAATTGACGCTATTTCAGGAAAACCAGCGGCGCATGGCGCTGGTGGTGGACGAGTACGGCGAAATTCAGGGGCTTGTGACGCTACAGGACATTCTCGAGGAGATCGTCGGCGAGTTCACCAGTCAATCACCGATGAACACTGGTTTATACCGCCGGCAAGACGACGGGTCGGTGATGGTGGAAGGGTCGTGTCCATTGCGCGTATTGAATCGCAAGCTCGGGTTCAACTTCCCACTAGAAGGGCCCAAGACCATTAACGGCTTGCTGCTGGAACATCTTGAAGACATCCCTGAGCCGGGGTCGGCGGTGAAAATTGCCGACTATCCCATCGAAATCCTGCAGGTGCAGGACAAGATGGTGAAGGTCGTGCGCCTTGAGCTGCCAGTACCCGCGCGCAACTAGGGTTTGGTGGCCGACGCCAGTTTGACGAGATTGTCCCACTCCGGAACGGGAATACGAGCGACGGGCTCGGCGTTTCCCTTGCCATCGGGTCGATAGACCACGACTTCGGCTTCCTGAATGCCCCCCATGATGCGCTCCTCGGCGCGCGGGCTGCCGTGGGTGTGCGACACGATCATGTTGTTGCTACCCTTTGGGGGCATTTCTGCAAGGCGTTTGAATCGCGATACGTTCACGTCGAAACCGGTGCGTTGTCCAATCTGGTGATTGACATCCTCCGTTACCTCAATCGGTCCCAGGCCAAGCAAGTGGCCGGTTTCTCGGGTTCGACAAAATTGCGCGGTCAGCACCATGGAGACGGGGATGTTCAGTGCCTTGATTCCGTTGCCGACCTTGCGCGCTTGTTCGCGCCCGCCGTCGGACATGTTTCGCTGAATCGCACAGTTTTCCCACCACATCGGCGTTTGCAGCAGGTTGCCGTCCTGCCCGATGGTGGCTTGGGCGTGCCGCATGTACAGGTTGTAGCCGCCGCGACGCAAGGCGGTGACTAACTGCATGCCCTTGAGTTCTTGGTCTGGAGCGATTAACACTGGATTGGCGGCTGCCGGGGCGGGTGGGGGTATGACTTGAGGTGCTATGGCTGCCAGCTGATTTGGCTGGTCCGGAATATTTTGTTTCCCTATCCATTGCCACTGCCCTGGCGACAGTGAGGTGACGTAGTGGAAGCGATTGCTGCCTTCTGCCTTGAAAATGGCGGTATGACTCTCGGGCAGGTATGCCAAGGAGGGGTGAACGGCGGACTCCGGCAACTGATGGCCAACCAGGATACGGTTGGACCGGGGCTGGGTATTTCGCGAAATCAATTCACGCACGCCAGTCGGAAGATTGGTGGCAGCGGGATTGTTGGCGTACACGACAAAGTCGTTGAGAACGGCGTTTCGTGTCGGTGGGACTAGCCCTAGATGAACGCCGGTTTCAAACGCACGGCAAAACTCGCTGGTGTGCAGTTCGCCAATGGGGACTCGTTGCCGCGACAGGGCTTCCGATATTGCCCGCGCACGTGGCAACGCGCTTGGCCCGAGCCGCTGGGTTGTTTTGCAATCCTGCCACCAAGCCCCGGCATTGCGAATATCAGTTGATGAGCCAAGTACTGGGCCGTGGCGCATGAAAATGGTGTAGCCCCCGCTGCGTAATTCGCGGATCAACCCATCGTAAAGGCTGTAAGGCTCGTCCGTGACTACCAATTCGGACGAGTCTGGAGGTTGCACAAATACCGTGGCTTTCGCTGTGCCGGAGTTAGCGTTTACTGTCTGAGCGGACGCTGTCTCTGAAAGTGGTATCGTGAAAAATAGTCCCAGTGCGGCGGCGAAAGCTGCCCGACGTAAAGCGCACATCGAAGGTATCTGCGGATGCAATCTCGGTATGCGCGCATTGCGGGAATGGATCATGTGGATTCCCTCGTTATCTATGCCGATATTCTAGGTTCTATTGGATTTGTTTGGCGGTCGTTCCTAGACACATCCGGGTGACTATCTCGGCACCGCGCCAGATTTGACCAATTGCCAAAAAATCTGGATAATGCCGGGTTCCGTGGAGAGGTGGCCGAGTGGTTAATGGCAGCAGACTGTAAATCTGCCCTCTAACGAGTACGCTGGTTCGAATCCAGCCCTCTCCACCAAGGTTCACGGGCAGGTGAAGTGCATCGGAATGCGGGTGTAGCTCAATGGTAGAGCAGAAGCCTTCCAAGCTTACGACGACGGTTCGATCCCGTTCACCCGCTCCACAGATTCGCTCTTGTAGCTCAGTGGTAGAGCACTCCCTTGGTAAGGGAGAGGCCACGCGTTCAATCCGCGTCAAGAGCACCAAATTTTGTAATCAAGTAAACGTAGCATCCTAAAGTTAACTCTCAGAAATTAACGAGGACTGAAATGGCAAAAGGCAAGTTTGAGCGTACGAAGCCACACGTGAACGTGGGGACGATTGGGCACGTGGATCACGGCAAGACGACGCTGACGGCAGCGATCACGACCGTGCTGTCGAAGAAATTTGGTGGTGAAGCCAAGGCCT
>JAEUNB010000322.1 GCA_016790625.1 Betaproteobacteria bacterium
TCATCGGCCTTCATTTTGGTGGTGGTGTTGGCCTCGACTTGATACTGGTAGTACTTGTCGCCATCGGGCAGCGACCAGGCGCCTTCGTTGCGCAGCGCCTTGGAGCGCAGGGTTTCGATATACGCAGCCAGCTTTTGATAGGCCGGGATCACGTTGGCGGCCACGCTTTCTTCCGCGCGCTTGGCGAGCGCATCGCGTGTGGCTGCGTCCATTTTTTCCGCCGGCAGTTTGGCGAGCTTTTCCTTGAATGTGACCACCAGCGCATTGGCCGCCGCAGGTGTCGCGGCAAATTCCTTGACCTGATCGCCGACCTTCTCCACCACGAATTTCGGCGGAATGATGTTGCGGCTTTCGCGCAGCTTGAGGCTCTCGATCACTTCATCGAACTTGCGCGGAAACAGCGAGAGGCGCGTCAGGTAATGCTCGGCGTCGGTGGCGTCGTTGATTTGTTGAGACTGCGTCATCATGTTCGGCAGCTCGCTCTGGATGCCGAACAGTTGATTGACCGGGAAGTTGTGATAGCGCCACGGCTCGCCGCGCACCAGCGAATCGAGGAAATAGTCGAGGATGTCGTAGGACAGACGATCCTGGCCGGTGTAGCCGCCGGCATCGTAGCTACGCAGCGTCTCAAGATTGGCGCGCCATTTCGCGGCGGTGCGCTCGGTGTCGGCCGGCGAGCTGTCGCCCAGCTTGGCGTTGTGGCCGCGAATGCCCAGCGGCTCCAGCATGCGCAGCCGCGTCAGCAGTTCCGGATTGTCGATCGAGAACTGGGCAAAGACGCGGGTGTAGAACCAGTTGATCGACAGCGGCTTGGCGTACCAGGTGTGCGCGGCGAGCGCTGCGGCCAGCAGGATCAGCGTGAGCAGGATGATGCCGATCCATTTGAAAGCACGTTTCATGGGAGATTCCGGATATTCAAGATGGCGTGAGTGTATAGAAATCCAGTCGCGTTGGCGGCTGCGCGACGTGAGATGATTCGTCTCCATCATTCGCATACAACACAGGTTCGCCATGCGCTTTCGCCGGATTTCCACGCTGCTATTGCCGTTTTTTCTCGTTCTGTTCACCGCTACCGCCGCGGTGGCACAGAAAACTGCGCCGCAGCCTCTGCTCGATGAGTTGATGGTCAAGTCGGGGCTTTGGAAGCAAATGGACGGATTGCAAAGCGGCGTCCTCGCCGGAATCGATGAAGCGCAGCAGTCTGCCAAAGTACCAGCCTCACCGGCAACGACGGCCCGCCTCAAGCAGGTGTTTTCAAAGGCCTATGCGCCTGATCGCATGCGCGCAGACATGCGCGAACAACTCGGCAGCATGCTGACCGTGCCCGAGCAGCGCGAAATTCTGTCGTTCCTTAAATCCAACCTGGGCGTGCGAATGACACGGCTGGACGAAAAGTATTCCGACCTGGCCGAGTACAACAAGGCAGCGCGCGCGGCGCCGGATCACCTCAAACAACTCGCGCCCGAGCGCATCAAGCGCGTTCAGCGCATGGTGCAATCGCTGCGTGCCGACGAAGGCATGGCCACCATCGTGATTAACAATCAGGTCGCCCTGATCAGCGGCATTTCGCTTGCCGCACCGGATGCAAAGCCGGTTGATTTGGACGCGCTTCGACGAAAGATGGATGCGGAGCGTTCCCAGTTGGTGGCGACCATATCGCAGCAGCTGACCGGGCTTTTCGCGTACATGTATCGCGAGCTGTCCGACGCCGATCTCGATCAATTCGATGCCTTCGCCAATTCGGCCGTTGGCCGCAAGTATCACGCCTCCGCCATCGAAGCACTCGACAAGGTCATGGTCAAGGCCTCGCTGGCAGCTGGTTTCGAATTGGCGGGCAACCGCTTGAAAACCGAATCGAAAGCATCTCGTTCGTGATTTCTCTCGACCGGCAAACTCTATTGCTGGCGCGCCTTTCCGGCCATTTTTGACTGGGAAGCCGCACCAGCGCTAGAGTTTGATATCTCACCGTCTGTCAAGGCGACTGTAAACCATCTGCCAGTTGGTCTTCCAGGTCTTGCCGCCATCGAAGGAAAAATCCTGCTGCCACTTTGGGTGTTCGGTTTTAGTATCGGACCAGGTGTAGCGGCAACGGATCGGCACGCCCTGGAATATTTCGTCAGCTTCAAATACGCCGGTGCCGTCGACGAATTTCCCCACGACCGGGATATCGAGATGTCCCGTCGCGGCAACGATGCCCCCGGTCTTGCTGTTGGCGAGGAAGATGCTCCACATGCCGGTCTCGCCATTGAACAGGCGAATCGCCATGCCCATCCAATTCGGCCGCCATTCGGGCGCCACGAAGGTATCGACATTGCCGATATTGCCGGGCAGCTTTTGCATGCGCACCGTGCTGGTAAATGTCTCCCACGGCGCGTCCTGATCCAGCGGTTTGGTCAGACGGCGATTCTGCACCGTCCACTCGCCGACCTGGAAATCGAAATCGTTGCGGCCGGGTTTTTCGTCGGGGTTGATGATCTCGATTGCTGTTGCTGTGTTCATGCTGGCGTTCCTAGTCGGTTTGTTGGAGGCGGTAACGGGCTTCTTTGCATCGCTCGCGGACCATGCCTGCGTGGCGGTAAGCACTGCAGCGCCCATCAGCATGGCGCCCATGGTCTTTGAGATGGTCTTGCGGCGTGCTCGCATGAAACGGCCGGACTGCACAGCGAGTGCGGCCACCGCGCCATAGACCACGATTTGTGTCGCGGCCGTGATCAGGCAAAGTGCCACGGTCTGGGCAATCACGCTTCGCGTGTCGCTGCGAACAAACGCCGGGAAAATGGCGAATGTGAACGCATAAGCCTTGGGGTTGAGCAGGCAAGTCATGACCGCCCTCCGGTAAATGGCGCCGTCGGTAACCTGCACCGCCTCATCCATCGACACGGGAGCATCGGCGCTGCGATAGATGTTCCAGCCGATCCAGATTAGATACAGCGTACCGATAGTCAGCAGCACATGAAACAGCTGCGGGAACACCGTCATCAGCGCCGCGATACCGGTTGCGCCGACCACGACGTGGATGACGCCGCCGCTGGCAATGCCCAGCACCGAGGCCACCGCACCGCGCTTGCCGGCGGAAAGACTGCTGGCCAACACGTATGCCATATCCATGCCGGGCAGCAGGATAACGGCGAATACCGCCAGGAAGTAAAGCCACAGATCGCTTGCCATGTTTCCTCCGCATTGATTGAAGATGCGGCAGTGTAGTTTCGATATAGGTCATATCCCGCCCTATATCGGTTTCGGCTGGCATATCATGGCGGCATGGAAAAACCGATACACCGCGTGCTTACGGTTCTCGAACTGCTGCAAGCCCACCCGGGCCTGAGCGGCGCCGAGCTCGCCGAACGCGTCGGCGTCGAACGGCGCACGGTGCGGCGCTATATCGTCGAGCTGGAGAAGCTCGGCGTACCGATCCAGGCCACGCGCGGGCGCGACGGCAATTACGCGCTGATGCCCGGATACAAATTGCCGCCGTTGATGTTCAGCAACGACGAGACACTGGCGCTGTCGATCGGGCTGCGCGTCGCGCGCGACCTGGGCTTGTCCGACATGACGCCGGCGGTGGCCAGCACCCAGGCCAAGCTCGATCGCGTGATGCCCAAGGCGCTGAAGCGCAAGATCGGCAACATGAACGATGTGGTGTCGCTGGATTTGTGGCGGCCACAAACCGTCAGCGGCAGCGAATTCTTCGCCCAGATCACGCAGTGCGCCAGTGCGGCGCAGCGCATCTCGATGAACTACCAGGCCCGCGACGGTGTTGCCACCCAGCGTGAGATCGATCCCTACGGCGTCGGTTATCTATATGGCGCCTGGTATGTGGTGGGCTATTGCCACACGCGGCACGACCTGCGCTCGTTTCGCCTGGATCGGGTGCGTGCGGTCGAAGCGCTGCCGAAAACGTTTGCCATGCCGAAACAGTTCGATGTCCTCAAGCATCTGCGCGAATCGATTGCTGCCATCGGCCGTACCCACGCCATCATTGTGTTGCTGCATGCCGATATCGCTACGGCGCGCAGCGCGATTCCGTCCAGCATCGGCAAATTGACCGTGCAGGCGGATGGCGTGCGCCTGGATGCGCAGGCCGATGATCTCAGCTGGTTTGCGCGCGAGCTGGCAAGACTGGATATTCCATTCAGCATCGTCAAGCCGAAAGCGCTTAAGGGTGCCCTGACAGCGCACCTGAAACAGCTATTGAAAGCGCATGGCTGATGGCGAAATCAGGTGACCATCCTGCCTCTTTGTCGTCCCCGCGCAGGCGGGGACCTCAAACTATTTTTCACTAAATTCATGGCTAGAGGTCCCCGCCTGCGACCAAAGGAAGTCCCTTTTCGGGACGCGGGGACGACATTGAACAACCATTCAGCGCATCTAAGGCCGCGTCGCTAGCGAATGCCCCCCGACGCAATCAACTGCTCGCCCGTCATCCAGCGCGAATCGTTGGAAGCGAGGAACACGGCGACATCAGCGATATCGTCTGGACGTCCCGTGCGCCCCAGCGGCGTCTGCGCGACGATGGCCTTCTCGAAATCCGAGCCAATGAACCCCGCCGACACCGAGCCCTCGGTCTCGACCATGCCGGGATTGACCGCATTGACGCGTATGCCCTTGGGTCCCAGTTCCTTGGCCAGCACACTGGTGATGGCATCGACCGCGCCCTTGGTGCCGGTGTAGACGGCGCTATTTGCCGGCGTAATCCGCGTCACCGTCGAGCTGACGTTGATTACGCTGCCGCCCTCGCCCAGATACTTGGCCGCGGCCTTGGTGGTGAGCAGCAGTCCGAGCACGTTGATATTGAAGTGCCGGTGGAAATGTTCTTCCGTAATACCTTCCAGCGGCTGGAATTCGTACACGCCGGAGTTGTTCACCAGCACGTCCAGGCGGCCGAAATGCTTGACCGCCGTGCCGACGATGGCTTCGGCGTCTGCGGCCTTTGATACATCGCCTCCCACCGCCACCGCCTTGCCGCCAGCCTTGGTGATGTCCGCGACGACCGCATCGGCGCCGGCTTTGCTGGAAGAATAATTGACCACCACCGCCGCCCCCTCAGCGGCCAGCGATTTGGCGATGGCGGCACCGATGCCCTTGGATGCGCCGGTTACTACGGCGACTTTGTTGTTCAGCTTGCTCATATTGGTTTCCTTTTACGAATCTGAATGGAATGAATGGGTTACCCAACATGGGAGCAGTTCTTATCTCCCATAGTTCGGGATATATGAACTATTGAACGATAAAACAAGAGGCCCGATATAATAAAAATCATGAAACCGCTTTTTCACCCCGCGCTGGCCGACATTACCGTCGAAGGCATCATGCATGCCCTCTCCGATCCCGTGCGCGCGGCGATCTATGCCGAGCTGGCCGATGCCGCCGACGCCCTGACCTGCTCCACCTTCCTCACCGTACGTGACCGCGACATTCCCAAGTCCACGCTGTCGCAGCATTTCAAGACCCTGCGCGATGCAGGGTTGATCCTGAGCGAGCGCCAGGGTGTGGAAATGAAGAGCATCTCGCGCTGCAAGGAAATCGAGACCCGTTTCCCGGGATTGATCCCGGCGATCATGGGCGCGCACAAGATCCAGTTGATGGGAAAGAAAAAGGCCGCAGCCAGGCGCAAGCCGGCGGGCACGTAACACGCCTGTTCGCAACCTCAGGCTTTCGACAGCCGCCTCGCCTCTTCCCGCGCCTTGCGCGGCGAAACGCCAAATCGCAATTTGAACTCAGCGGAAAAAGTGGTTGAGCTCATAAACCCATAGCGGTGCGCCAGTTCGGCAATCGGCACATCCGTGTTTCTCACTTCTTCGGCAACTGCATCCAGACGCAGCATGCGCACATGCGCCATCGGGCTCACGCCGCGGAATTTGCGGAAATACACTTGGAGGTTGCGCACACTGGTATTGCACGCGGCTGCAATGCTGTCCAGCGTGATGCCCGAGCGCAGATTGGCGGCAATGTATGCGTCGGCTTTTTTCAGGAAGTAAGGTTCAATGGCCGGCTTCGCCGCGGGTGGCGGAAGATTGGCCGGGACCATCTTCGCTGCCTGCCGGTTCCATGCAGCGACAAAGCGCAAATAGGCCCGGTAGCTGGCCTGCGCATCCGCATGCCGGCCCAGGGCGGCCAACACCAGCGATCGGTCGTAGTGCGCGTACTCAATGCTGCGCGACAGGGTGCCGACCTTGCGCGCCAGCAGCAGCACGGTATCAAGCTGATGCAGTGCTTCGTTAAGCTGTCCCTTCAATCGCAGCGCCCAGGCATAGGTTTGGCGATAGCCGATTTCCTCGTGCACATCACCGGAAGTCTGCGAACGCTGGATGCGCTTCGGTGAATTGCGCAGTACCTCATCGACATTGCCGAGCAGGATGTTGGCGCGCTCAATGCGGCCTTCCAGCATCCAGGCACGGGTTTCGAAACCGCTGCGACGCGCAGCGACGATGCCTTCCTGATAGATCGCCTTGGCGGTTTCCGCGTGAACACTGTCTTTCTGGATATCGCTCAGTTCCAGCGCAAGCGGATTGGCGCGAGCGTGCGGGCTGCTCTGCTGGCTCAATGCGATGGTGTAGTGCACCAAGCCGAGCGCGGTGCACATGCCCGCAACGAAAAAATCATTGTTCGCCTTCCGTGCCAGCGACAGTCCACGCTCACCAAACTGAACGGCAGCAGAATATTCGCAACGATCCAGCGAGATGTAGGTTAGCGTCTGGCTGGCACGTGCTGCTTGCCCGTATTCGCCCAGCCGCTCCAGCTCCTCCATCGCCTCCTGCGCCATGGGAAACGCCGTGCTGGGGCTGCCTTGTTGATGCAGGGTACGCGCGGAAAGAAACTTCACCCTTGCCAGCGCAATCGGGTTATCCAGGTTCTTTGCAAGGACCGTTGCTGCGGATAGCCTTTTGTGCGCCGAAGGATAGTTGCAAACGATAAACTCATTCGAGGCCGCCAGCAGGCCGAGTTCGAGGCGATGTGAATCGCTTATGTCGTCACGCGCGAGCCACGAATCCAGCAACGACAACGCCTGCCGCGACTGGCCGGATTGTTCAAGTGCTGCCGCCTGCGCTACCGCATTGTCGATCTCGCTCAACGAGACCAAAGGTGCGTCGGCGAGCGCATCGCTTGCGTTTTTTTTCGTACTCGCTGAACGTCTCGCCATGCTGTCGCTCGTTACTGGAGGTTGGCCGTTGGCTGCACGCCGTGCCGGCCGACCGCACGAAGTTCCGCCTCATCCAGCGCATCGCCCAGGAAACCACCGCTCTGATGCGCCCATAGCCGCGCATACAAGCCATCCATCGCCAGCAGGCTCTTGTGGTCACCCTCTTCCACCACCCGCCCTTCGTCCAGCACGATCAATCGATCCATCGCCGCAATGGTGGACAGGCGGTGCGCAATCGCCACCACGGTCTTGCCCTCCATCAACTTGTAAAGACTGGCTTGAATGGCGGCTTCGACCTCGGAGTCAAGTGCGCTGGTCGCTTCATCCAGCAGCAGGATGGGCGCATCCTTCAATTTCACGCGTGCGATAGCGATGCGCTGCCGCTGGCCGCCGGAAAGCTTCACGCCGCGCTCGCCGACATGTGCATCGTAGCCAGTGCGCCCGGAAGGGTCGGTGAGCTGCAGGATAAATTCGTGCGCTTCGGCGCGCTTCGCCGCCGCAATCATGTCTTCATCACTTGCATCGGGACGGCCATAGACAATGTTCTCGCGCACCGAGCGGTGCAGCAGCGATGTGTCCTGCGTCACCATGCCGACACTGGTGCGCAGACTATCCTGCGTGACCCGCGCGATATCCTGGCCGTCGATCAGGATCCTACCTTCACGTAGATCGTAGAAGCGCAGCAGCAGGTTAACGATGGTCGACTTGCCCGCACCCGAACGTCCCACCAAGCCAATCTTCTCGCCGGGATGGATAACCTGATTGAGTCCCTCGATCACATTCTTGCGCTTGTCTTCGTCGTCTTTCGACGTGCCATAGGCAAAACTCACGTTGTCGAAGCGGATTTCGCCGCGCGTCACATTCAGCGGCTTGGCGTCGGCAGCATCGACAATCGAGTGCGGGCGCGAAAGGATGGTCATGCCATCGCGCACCGTGCCGACATGCTCGAACAGTGCGGCGAACTCCCACATGATCCAGTGCGAGATACCATTCAAACGCAACGCCATCGCCGTCGCCGCTGCAACCGCGCCAACACCGACCTTGCCCTGCATCCACAGCGCCAGCGTGGCACCGGTGGTGGAGGCGATCAGCAACACGCTCAGCAACTGATTCACCACTTCGAAAGAAGTGATCATCCTCCACTGCCGGTACACCGTCTGCATGAAGTCCTGCATCGCCGCGCGCACATAGCTCGCTTCCCGGTTGGTGTGCGAGAACAGCTTTACCGTGGCGATATTGGTATAGGCATCGGTCACGCGGCCGGTCATCAACGAGCGCGCATCAGCCTGCTCCTGCGCCACCTTGGCCAGCCGCGGAACGAAATGACGCACAGCAATGGCGTACAGCACCAGCCAGACGCCGAACGGCACCACGATCCACAAATCGAAATTGCCGACAATCAGGACCAGTGTGGCGAAATAGATGACGACAAACACCAGGATGTCGGCCACGATCATCCACACATCGCGCACCGCCAGCGCGGTCTGCATTACCTTGGTCGCCACTCGTCCGGCGAATTCGTCCTGATAGAAACTCATGCTCTGCGACAGCATCTGCCGGTGGAACTTCCAGCGCAGCCGCATCGGGAAATTTCCCGCCATCGACTGATGTTTCAGCAACGCCTGCACCGCCACCACCAGAGGACTCGCAATCAGGATTGCCGCCAATAGCAGCAGGCTGCCACGATGTGTATCCCACAATGCCGACGGCTCGGTCTTTGCCAGCCAGTCCACCACCTGGCCCATCATGCTGAAGAGATAAGCTTCGAACACACCAATCGCTGCCGTGCA
>JAEUNB010000342.1 GCA_016790625.1 Betaproteobacteria bacterium
AACCCAGTGCGAATCACTTAAACGCTTCCCACAAAAAAATGCCCGATCCTGTTGGGGATCGGGCAAACCGCTCTCGGAGCGAACGCACGCAAGGGTTTCGCGTCGCATGCGACGCGCTTGCGGGCGCCTCGGCCCGCATGCAGGCGGGCGAGGAAATGGGCTGATGCTGCATCAGCGCTAATCTCAATGCAAATCGATTGAAAATATCCCACAAAAAAAATGCCCGATCCTGTTGTGGATCGGGCAAACCGCTCTCGGAGGAGAAATTGACGATGGAGTTAACCACCGCACTTACCTATTAGCATTCACCGTGCCAACTTCAATGAACGCATTTTCTCCAAGCCATTCAACGGTTTAACGCTTCATACCAAAATATTGCATCGCACCATTTGTGCGCAGCAGCACGGTGCATGCGCGCTGAAATGGCACACGCGATTACTTCGCGACGAAAGATTCCTGCCAGACCTTGCGGTACTTGCCGCGAATCGGCTGGAAGTAGGCAAGAATTTCCTGCAGATCTTTTTCCGCGTCGCCACTAGGCTGAATCAATGGGCCGAAGCCGATCACCTTGCGCGAAAAATCGAAATACGCCAGCAGCACCGGCACCTTGGCGCCGTATGCCATATGCAGGAAGCCGGTCTTGAATCCACGATCAAGTTGACGCGTGCCTTCCGGTGCTACGGCCAGCACCAGCTTGTCGGCACGATTGAACGCCGCCACGGTTTCGCCCACCACGCCGTTCGGCTGCGAACGATCAACCGGTATGCCGCCGATGGAGCGCATCCACTTGCCGAACCAGCCTTTGAACAGCGTGTGCTTGCCCAGAAACGACAATTTCACGTCCAGCACAAACAGCGTCATCACGCCGACAACAAAATCCCAGTTTGAGGTGTGCGGTGCCACAGCAATGATGACTTTGGGCACATCCGGCAGGCTGCCTTCGATGCGCCAGCCCGACAGCCGCATCAGCGTGCGGCCGATGAAATTGGCCACCGGCGCATTGCGGCGCACATAGCTCGCCGGAACGAGGGGATTCATTTGCACGCCGGCCGGATAGCCGAAGGCAATTACTTCTTCACCGCCAGCAGGGCTTCGCGCAGCGAATCTTCCGACAGCGCGTTGACATTCGCAGCCACCGCTTCGGCCAGCGGGATGGCAGACACCGGCAATCTTGCGATATTCACTTTCTCGACAAACTTTGCAGCAGCGCCGGCAACGCGCAACAGCTTTTCGCGATCCGCCATCAGGATCTCGATTTCGCTGCGCAGCATTTCCACTTCCGGCATGTCATTGGTTTTTTTCATGGGTACAAATTCCTTTCAATACGCATTTTATCCCGGAACATGCGCGCATTTTCTCAACAGACCACGGCGCCAACGCACACGCGGATGCCCGCAAACTACGACGATGCGCGAACCAGCGGCAGATTGAGCAGCAGATTCTGCGGCTTCAGTTTGAGTTGCTGATCCTCGGTCACCGCGAGCCCCAAATAGACAGGTTTGCCGGCCACATCCGCCTGTACTTCCGCGGTGTTATCAAAATCAAGACGAAACAGGGAAATCAGTCTCGCCTGACGCGCGGCATCGACATCCCGATCCTCGTACAGGTCATTCAGTATCGCGCTCGATTCAACATCGAGTCCAACGTGCCAGCGCCATGCGGGATCTTCCACACTTTGCTGCGGCTCGATCCGCACCGTCACGCCGAGAAAGTGCTTCACCCATTTTTCCAGCAGGCGCGACAACGCCGGCAAACCGTTGCGGCCATGCGTGAGGTCGAGCAGCCAAGCGTGGCGGCTTTCGCGCAGCCAGTAGAGCTGCGCGTTTTCATGCGACATCACATCCATGCGCATCTCGCGCAGCGGCGTGCCCTGCTGTTGAAGCAGGCGGCCAATGTTGCCGAAGCCGCCCGTATCTGCAAATGCCTGAATCGTCTCAGCATCTGCCGCCAAAACCTGACCCTGCTCGGTGGAAACACGCTGGCGGCGGAACAGCATTTCTCCAGCGCGCAATTCGTAGGGATCTTCGCAGCCATCAAGCAGGCCGCGCACGATGGCATGCGTCAGCAAATCGACAAACAGCGGCGGAATATCGATCGCACCACGACGGAACAGTTGCAGATAGTAGCGTTCCAGTGTCACCGCATCGGTGAGCCCTTTGCGTAAACGCAGGAAATGGCGATAGTTGTCGGCGGTGTCCTCATCCTCGACGCGAGCAAGCTCGGCATCGGCGACGGCGCGCAACGGATTGTCCTGCAACGCCGCGTGAAGCGCGCGCTCATTGGGGCCGGATTCAGCAATCGGCGCCAGTTCGGGCCGCGCCAGCAGCAGTCGCAAATAGTCCGGTGTGACGCGCAGCCAACCGTGGTCATTGCGCTGCAGCGTGCCATAGCCGCTGGCTTGCCAGAAGTCCTGCATCAGAATTCCATGGTCAAAACTCCAGCACTGGTGCGGCCTTCAGGCCAAAAATGGCTGGAATACCGCACCAATGCTGGAGTTTTAATGTGACATTCGGGCATGAGTCAGTCTTCGCCCGGCGGCGTCGCGACTGCCCTGGCAATCCCGTCGGTCGCCCTGACCAGCATTTCGGCTGACAGTGGCTTCACCAGATACGCCGACGCGCCCGAAGCCAGTGCCTGACGACGCAAGGCGCCATCGTCGATGGCGGAAATCATCACCACGCGCGAATCGGCGTTTTGTGTCTGCGCAAGATTACTCAACAGGCTCAGGCCCGACAGACGCGGCATGCGTACGTCGCAGACAATCAGGTCGTAGCGTGCCGACTGGCAGCGACGCAACGCATCCAGGCCATCAAAAGCGTGTTCGACATCGAAGCCGTTTTGCCGCAACACGTAGGTAACGTGATCGATGATAGTTTCATCATCGTCAACGACCAGTGAACGCGGCTTGCGGGGAGTTGCAACAGGCATGGGCGGCGAAGTGGCGGAAAGTGGCTGCGAAATCGCCCCATCTGGATGTGGGGCTGGTTCGAGTTTAGCCGATTCCCCTTCCCGGTCCGAATTAACGAATCAGATGCCCGGGGATTTGCCGGCAATCGCATCCAGAAGCGCTTGTGCAGAAGCAGGCTTGTTCAAACAGGCAAATGCCCCGGCCGCCTGTGCTTCACGGCGGAATTTCTGATCCGCCATGGAGGTAAACATGACGACGCGATGTTTCGATCCTTGCGGCAGGCGAAGATTGCGCAAAAAACTTAAGCCCGATAGTCGCGGCATGCGCTCGTCTGCCACCACGACATCGAACGGTGCCGCGCGAAAGGCATTCAGACCGGCCATGCCATCGCCACACACCGTCACCGCATAGCCCGCGCGCGACAGCACACTCGAAACGAAATCGGACATGGTTTCGTCGTCATCGATCACCAGCGCACGCAATCCGGCGCCGATCATTGGTGCAGCCGCTTCGTCAGCCATCGCTGCTTCGTCTCCCGCGATTACTTCACGCAATCGACGTAATAAACCGGCTGACCATCAACTTCCTCTTCGACCAGACCGTGAATGTCGGTTTCAAAGCCAGGGAACTTGGCGTTGAACTCGCGCGCAAATTTAAGGTACTCAACGATGGTCTTGTTGAAGCGCTCGCCGGGAATCAACAGCGGAATGCCCGGCGGATACGGAGTCAGCAGCACACTGGTGATGCGCCCCTCGAGCTCGTCGATCGGCACGCGCTCGATTTCGCGGTGCGCCATCTTGGCGAAGGCGTCGGCCGGCTTCATTGCCGGCTGCATGTCGGACAAATACATCTCCGTTGTCATGCGCGCCACATCCTTGGCCTTGTACATATCATGAATCTGCTGGCACAGATCCTTCAGACCCACGCGCTCGTAGCGCGGCTGCGTGGCAACAAACTCCGGCAGGATCTTCCACATCGGCTGGTTCTTGTCGTAGTCGTCCTTGAACTGCTGCAGCGCGGTCAGCAATGTGTTCCAACGGCCCTTGGTAATGCCGATGGTGAACATGATGAAGAACGAATAGAGGCCGGTTTTCTCGACGATCACGCCATGCTCGGCGAGAAACTTGGTCACCATCGAAGCCGGGATACCGGTCTTGGCAAACTTGCCTGACACGTCCAGGCCCGGCGTGACGATGGTGGACTTGATTGGGTCCAGCATATTGAAGCCGGGAGCCAGGTTGCCAAAGCCGTGCCATTTCTCGTTGGCCTTCAGCACCCAGTCTTCGCGCGAGCCAAGCCCCTCTGCATCGGAGGCAAGCTTGTCCGGACCCCAAACCTTGAACCACCAATCCTTACCCCACTCGTCGTCGATCTTGCGCATGGCGCGGCGGAAATCCAGTGCCTCGACAATCGACTCTTCGACCAGCGCCGTGCCGCCGGGCGGCTCCATCATCGCCGCTGCCACGTCGCAACTGGCGATGATGGCGTACTGCGGCGAGGTCGAGGTATGCATCAAATATGCTTCGTTGAAGATGTGACGGTCCAGTTTTCGCGTTTCCGACTCGCGCACGATGATCTGCGATGCCTGCGAAATACCAGCCAGCAACTTGTGCGTGGAGTGCGTCGCGTACAGCATGGTTTCCTTCGGCCGCGGCCTATCCTTGCCGATGGCGTGCATGTTCTTGTAAAAGTCGTGGAAGGTGGCGTGCGGCAGCCAGGCTTCGTCGAAGTGCAGGTTGTCGATATGGCCGTCGAGCTTCTGCTTCAACGTTTCCACGTTGTACAGCACGCCGTCGTAGGTCGATTGCGTGATGGTGAGGATGCGCGGCTTCTTGTTCACCGCCTCGCGCGCGAAC
>JAEUNB010000358.1 GCA_016790625.1 Betaproteobacteria bacterium
TGTCGTACCCGCGCAGGCGGGTACCTCTAGCTATAGTTTTTTCGCAAAGAGCTGATTCGCTTACTTAGTTGCAACCGATGCCGGGGGTAGCCCGGCGGCTACTCACTTTCTTTGCTTCGCCAAAGAAAGTAAGCAAAGAAAGGCGACCCCAGGTTCGTCGCCCTTCGGGTTCCTTGCGCTACTCGGAACGACAGGCCGCTGCGGAACTCGGCTGGCGAATCAACATGGCAGTCTTCGGATACGTCTACCGCCAGCCTCAAACAGTCCTCGCGGACTGCCCCTGTCGTTCCTGCGTTGCTCAGCGACTCGCATGGGGACCCCAGTCTTATGCGACGGCTTGTGCCTCATTCCGTCATTCCCGCGAAGGCGGGAATCCAAGTTGCAGTTACGTTCCCTCGACTTCGAGTAGCCATGGCTGAAATCAAACTGAACGGCGTCAAAAAATCCTACGGCAACCTGCAGGTCGTCCACGGGGTCGACGCGAATATCGCGGACGGCGAATTCATCGTCATCGTCGGACCATCGGGCTGTGGCAAATCCACGTTGCTGCGCATGATCGCCGGGCTGGAAGCGATTTCCGGCGGCGAGGTGTCGATCGGCGGGACGGTGGTGAACAATCTGGAGCCGAAGGATCGCGATATCGCGATGGTGTTCCAGAATTACGCGCTGTATCCGCACATGACGGTATACGACAACATGGCCTACGGATTGAAGATCCGCAAGCTGTCAGCGGCCGATATCGAAACGCGGGTGCAGAAAGCAGCGAAGATCCTTGAGCTCGGTACATTGCTTCAACGCAAGCCGCGCGAGCTTTCCGGTGGCCAACGCCAGCGCGTGGCGATGGGCCGCGCCATCGTGCGCGAACCGGCCGCATTCCTGTTTGATGAGCCGCTGTCCAATCTCGATGCAAAGTTGCGCGTGCAGATGCGCCTGGAAATCCAGAAGCTGTCGCGCGAATTGAAAACAACCAGCATTTTCGTCACACACGACCAGGTCGAAGCGATGACGCTGGCGCACCGTATGATTGTGATGAACGCAGGTCGCGCAGAGCAGATCGGCGCGCCGATGGAGGTGTACGACAATCCCGCAAGTATTTTTGTCGCCGGTTTCATCGGCTCGCCAGCGATGAATTTCCTGCCGGGAAAAGTGGTGGGCAAGGAATTGGATTTGGGAGACGCGTTGAGAGTGGCGCTGCCGGATGCGATCAGTGGCAAAGTGAAAGAGGGTGACGCCGTAACCTTCGGCATTCGTCCCGAGCATTTGCAAATCGGCGCGCAGGGCATGCCGTTTACAGTGGAGAACGCAGAGGCGCTGGGTGCCGACTCGTTGGTGCATGGCAAGATCGGCAGCCACGCGGTGGTGGTGCGTGCCGATGGTCACGTGCAACACCCACCGGGTACCAGGCTGGCGGTGACGCCGGCAACGGGCAAGCACTACTTCTTTGATACGGCCAACGGGAAGAGGCTGTAGTTCGAGAGGGAACTCCAGCACTGGCGCGGTTTTCCAGCCAAAAATGCCCTGAAAGCCGCACCAGTGCTGGAGTTTTCACTCCTGTTTTTGGCTGTGTGCGTTTTGCAGCTAAACTGGCGCCATGACCTCACTTGATCGCCTTAGTCATATCCGTCGCCTCGAAGAGCTGACCCTCAACACCTCGCCTGCCATCCATCAGTCGTTCTACGATGGGTGGGTTTTGCGCGCATCGGGAACCGATACGCGCCGTGCCAACAGCGCCACGGCATTGCAGCCGTCGATCCTGCCCTTGGGAGAGAAGATCGAATTTACCGAGGCGTGGTATCGGGCGCACGGCCAGCCGGCGATATTCCGGCTGACGGAGCAATTCTCGCCGCCAGAGCTGGATACGCTGCTGGATCAACGCGGCTATTCGCTGGAAGTCAAAACCCAGGTGATGACTTGCGACCTGGCAAACGGTATCGCCCGTGGGGACTATTCGCTGCCGCCAGGCGCGCGCGTGGTCGAGCGCAGCGAAGCCGAGGGGCTGGACGATGTGCATCGCATGAAGGCGGTGAGTCCGGAGTTGCACGCGCAGGATGTGAGGCGCCAGGCGCTGTGGAAAGGGCAGCAGGTGTTCCTTTCGCTGAAGACGATCAACGGCGTGGCTTCCACCGGCATGGCGCGCATTGAGAATGGGTACCTCGGCATTTTCAACATGCGCACTGCGAGCAAGGCAAGAAACAAGGGCTATGCCACGCTGCTGGTGGCCTATCTGCTGGCATGGGGGCTGGAGCAGGGAGCCAAGACGGCATTTCTGCAGGTCGATCAGGCCAATGAGGCTGCGGTCTCCATTTACCGCAAGTTCGGTTTCTCTCCACAGTACGTCTACTGGCACCGGGTGCAGGCTGAAAGCAAGACTGCGTAGTGTCACGACGCGAGCGCGCTGTGTGCATGCGATAACATGCGCGCCATGACGACTGCAGGAAATTCGATTAGCTCGGAAGGTATGGCGCTGCTGCAGGCGGGCAATGCCCGTGAGGCTGAGTTGCGTTTCCGCCAGGCGCTGGCGATCAATCCGCGCGATCTGCACGGCCTGATCGGTTTGGGCATCGTCGCGCACCAAAGCGGACACTTTGGGCCGGCGCTGGATCTTTTCGATCGCGCAATCGCCGTCGATCCGCAACAGGCGGCAGCGCACGTCAACCGCGGCAATGCATTGGCCGCACAGTCGCGCTTTGCCGATGCCGTGGCCGCATTTGATCGTGCGCTCACCATCGCCCCGGCTCTTCCCAGTGCGCTGGTGAACATGGCGACGTCACTGCATGCGCTGGGCCGTATTGATGATGCTGTCGGGATGCTCGAACGTGCCCGCACGGTTCAGCCGGATTCGCCGGAGCTGATCAACAATCTCGGCAATTTCTACAAGGACCAGGGCCGGCTGGATGAAGCGCTGGCGTGCTACGACCGCGCGCTGGAACTGAACCCGATGATGCAGCAGGCGTTCAGCAATCGCCTGTCGGCATTGAAAGTCGATAGCCGCGCGACGCCCGAGTACATTCTCGACGAGCATCGCCGCTGGGCCGACTGGTTTGAAGCTGCTGGCACGTCGGCGCCGCTGCTGCAAAATCCTGCCGACGCGGATCGGCGGTTGAGAGTCGGCTATGTGTCGCCCGACTGCCACACTGCGGTACCCGCGTTTCTCGATCCGGTGATAGCGGCCCATGATCGCGAACGGTTCGAGGTGTTCTGCTACTTCAACAATTCGCAGGAAGCATCGCGTCTGGCTGCGCTGGGTGTGACCGGCACCAGCCGGGTGATGCGCGGCATGGACGACGCGCAGGTGGCGAAGCAGGTTCACG
>JAEUNB010000393.1 GCA_016790625.1 Betaproteobacteria bacterium
GTAAGCGATGGTTTCCTTCAGCCCCTCTTCCAGCGGTACGCGCGGTTCCCAGCCCAGCTGATTCCTGGCCATGTCGATATTGGGCTGCCGTTGCTTGGGGTCGTCCTGTGGCAGCGGCTTTTTCGTCAGTTTCGATTTCGACCCGGTTAGCCTGAGCACTTGCTCGGCCAGTTCCAGCATGGTGTTTTCCACCGGATTGCCGATATTGACTGGCCCGGTCAGTGCACTGGGTGACTTCATCATCCGCATCATGCCGTCGATCAGGTCGTCGACGTAGCAAAAGCTGCGCGTCTGTTGGCCGTCGCCATAAATGGTGATGTCTTCGCCGCGCAGGGCCTGGACGATGAAGTTGCTGACCACACGTCCGTCGTTCGGGTGCATGCGCGGTCCGTAAGTATTGAAGATGCGCACCACCTTGATCGCCAGGTTGTGCTGACGGTGATAGTCGAAGAACAGCGTTTCGGCGCAGCGCTTGCCCTCGTCGTAGCAGCTGCGTGGACCGATGGGGTTAACGCGGCCCCAGTAGTCTTCGGTCTGCGGGTGGATTTCCGGGTCGCCGTACACCTCCGAAGTCGAGGCCTGCAGGATCGTTGCCTGGGTGCGCTTGGCCAGCCCGAGCATGTTGATTGCGCCATGCACGCTGGTTTTCGTCGTTTGCACCGGGTCGAACTGATAGTGGACCGGGCTGGCCGGGCAGGCGAGGTTGTAAATCTTGTCCACCTCGACATAGAGCGGGAAGGTCACGTCGTGCCGCATGAGCTCGAAGTAGGGCTTGTCGAGCAAATGGGCGATATTGGCCTT
This sequence comes from Betaproteobacteria bacterium, assembly GCA_016790625.1. Lineage (GTDB taxonomy): Bacteria > Pseudomonadota > Gammaproteobacteria > Burkholderiales > Usitatibacteraceae > UKL13-2. The sequence continues at coordinate 802 of JAEUNB010000393.1, forward strand.
GGTGCCGGTGAAAAAATTGTCCACGCACAGCACATCGGCGCCTTCGGCAATCAGCTTGTCGCACAGATGCGAGCCAAGAAATCCTGCGCCGCCGGTGACCAGTATTTTTTCCATAAGTACTTTCTATATCGAGTGCCGCGATGTGGGTTCAAGACCAAGCTATCGCAGGAAAGCAATATTTTACCGTTCCCATGCGCGCGGGAATGGATTTGACGGTATTGGCCTAGGCCAACAGGCGCTGATAGAGATGGCCGTATCGCGCTGCCGTGTCTTCCTTTGTGTACGGCAACACGGCTTCGCGTGCTTGTGCACCCATTGTTGGATCAGCCACTGCCGCTTGCACCGCTTGCGACAGCCCTTCGATATCAAGTGGATCGACGACAAAGCCATTCTTTCCATGCTCGATCCAGTCGGCGGCACCTGCCTGCGGGCTGGTGATCGCCGGCAGCCCGCAGGCCATCGCCTCGCCGAACACCAGGCCGAACGGCTCGTACAGCGTGGGCATCAGGTACACATCGCTGGCGCCGTAGTAGGGACGCACGTCCTTGATGCCGCCGGTAAAGGTCACGCGTTGCGCGATGCCCAGCTTTGCCGCCAGCGCGCGGTAGCGCGGAAGGTGCTTGTCGTGTCCGACCACCAGGCCATGCAACCCACTGGTCTTTGCCACCGCAGCAAGAAACCCGGCAGCCCCTTTACGCTCGAAGCCGGAGCCGACGAAAATCGCCACAGGTGCGTCGCCGGGAATATTGAGCTGCTTGCGCATCGATTCGCGGTGTTCGTCACGCAGGCCGGGATGGAACTTCTGGCTGTCGATATCGCCATAAATGACGTGCAGCTTGTTCTCCGCCACACCATAGTGCTGCATCACATTGCGCTTCACCATTTGCGAAATGCAGATCACGGCCTTCAGTTGCGGCGAGGTAAACATCGCGCGTTCAGCCTTCAGCAAATTGCGATGATGCGGGTTGATTTGCACACCGAGCCGCTTCAGCCCGCCCTGTACTCGCTGCCGCTGCACCAGCCATTCGGCATGCACGCCATCGACGGCGTGAAATACATCGCAACCGGCCATGCGTTCATAGGATTGGGCCAGGTCGAATTTTTCCTGCTGCAGGAGTGCGACGGTGGCCTGTGCAAATGTGCGGTCGCGCCCAGCCTTGGTGAAGTAGGGCGGATTGACGATGCGATGCTGTATCCCGGCATGGCCACTGTCCGGCCAGTCGCGGGTGATGATGACGGGTGATGAGCCTTGCGTGACCAGCGCTTCGGCAGCACTGTTGAGAAATCGCTCCGCGCCGCCAAACGGGTTGTAGCGGGCGCGGATAAAGGCGATTTTCATGCGGCGCGTGAAGTGCCCATGGTTTCCGACGCGAGCAGGTCGTTGAGCGCCGCCTGTACCTGCGACACCGGCAGTTCCATCAGGCACTCGCTGACCTTCGAGCCGCCACAGCCGTCGTTGCCGCACGGGCGGCAGGTGTGACGTGGGTCTTGCGACACCACAATGCGGTGTTTTACCTCCCATGGGCCCCAATGCTGCTCACCGGAAGGGCCGAACAGCACAACGGTTGGTGTTTGCATGGCGGCGGCCATGTGCATGGGGGCGGAGTCGACGCCAACAAAAGCGCGGGCGCGGGCAGTCAATGCTGCCAGCTCTTTCAATGTCAGCGAGCCGGTCAGATCCACCACCGGGGCTTTCAGCAGTCGCTTGATAGCGGCCACCATCTCGCGCTCATCGGAAGTTGGTGCGGCGGTAAGTACCACGCGTTCACCCGCCTTGCCGATTTCCAGGATCAGTTGGGCGAATTTCTCTGCCGGCCAGGTTTTGAAGAACCAGCGGGATGTCGGATGGATATGGATGAATTTTTTTTCGCTGATATTGTGCAGCGCCATCAGCGATTCGACTTTCTTCTCCGCCTCATCTCCGGGGACCAGCACCAACTTTTTCTCTGTTGCCTGCGGATAGATGCCAAGACGTCGCAACGCATCCAGATTGCTTTCCACCGTATGGCGGAAAGTGGCGCGCGGTGAGGGATAGGTGTGGGTAAAGCTTTTTTTCCAGAGGCGCGAATCGCGGCCTTCGTTGATCCCTTGTGCCCGCTGCGCCACAGAATATTTCGGTTTCAGCAGTCGCGTCAGCCATGCGCCGCGCGGGTGCTCAGTCAGATGAATCACCAGGTCGTAATTGCGCGCCTTCAATTTGCGGTACAGGCCAAACTCGCTGCGGGTTTGCGTGACCAGTCCCATGCGCTTCCATTCGCGGTCAATCGTGAACACGTTGGAAATGGACGGATGGCCGGTCAGCATTTCGCGCGTGTCGTGATAAACCAGCGCGTCGATCTCGATATGCGGGGCGTGGTTTTTCAGTGTCTGGAACACGGGCGAGGTCAGCAGCACATCGCCGTGATGGCGCAATTTGATCACCAGTGCGCGCTTTACAGTGGTGAGATCGATGGCGTCGGCAAGCATGGTCGGAAGATAGCAGATTCGATGCCGTTTTAGGCGTGTTTCACTCGGGGGTTGCTGCAAACTGGCACAAATGCAACGCATGAATCCGGCTATCCTTACGGCGGACCAATTCGGGAGTGCCTCAGATGTTGATGCCGTTGAAAAGTGCCGTGAAGAATTTCGTGCTTTGCCTGCTGTATTCGGCTTTGTTCCTGCCGTCTGCGCCGGCTTTTGCCCAGTCAGCCCCGGGCTATTTTCGCCAGCCATCGATTCACGGCCAGACCATCGTTTTCGTCGCCGAGGGCGATCTCTGGCGCACGAGCATCAGCGGCGGCAGTGCGCAGCGGCTGACCACCCATTCTGCCGCCGAGTCGCAGCCATCGATCTCGCCCGACGGTACTCGCGTCGCCTTTACTGCCCGCTACGAGGGCCCGGCCGAAGTTTATGTGATGCCGCTGGCCGGTGGCCCGCCCACCCGTCTCACGCACGACGGCGATATCGCGCTGGTACAGGGCTGGACGCGCGATGGCAGGGTGCTCTATAGCTCGATACGCTACTCGGGCCGACCGGAGGATCGGCTGTTTGCCGTGGACCCGGCAACCCGAGCCGTCAAGGCGATTCCGCTGGCCGAGGCGGCTGAGGGCTGCTACCTCGGCAGCACGCTGTTCTTTGCCCGGCGCCCCTTGCTGAGCGACAACGTCAAGGACTATCGCGGCGGGCTGGTGCAGCAGATCTGGCGGTTCGACGAGACCGCGACGGGTACCAGCAAGGAGGCAGCACTGGTCACCGGCGACCACAAGGGCACCAGCCGCCAGCCGATGTGTGCCGGCGACCGGGTCTACTTTCTTTCCGATCGTGATGGCACGATGAATATCTGGTCGATGAATGTGAGCGGCCAGGACCGGAAGCAGCATACGCGCCACGGGATTTTCGACATACGCGGCGCGGCCATCGCCGCCGATGGCCAGCGCATCGTTTATCAGCGCGGTGCCGATCTGCATGTTCTGACGGTCGCCAGCGGAGCCGATGTACGGCTCGACATTTCACTGCAATCGGATTTCGAGCACTTGCGCACGCGCTGGGTGAAAACGCCTTGGGACTTTGTCACTGCGATCGAGCCTTCTCCCACCGGTGACCGCGTGGCAATTACCGCACGCGGTCAGGTGTTCGTCGCTCCGGTCGGTCCCGGCCGTCGGGTTGAAGTGACGCGCGTCTCCGACGTCCGGGCGCGCAACGCTGTGTTTTCGCACGACGGCAAGAGCGTGTTCGCCTTTGCCGACAAGACCGGCGAGATGGAGCTCACGCGTTATCCGGCGAACGGTGTGGGCGAAGGTGCGGTATTGACGAAGAATGCCCGTGTGCTCAGGCTTGCGGCACTGCCTTCACCGGACGGCAAATGGGTCGCACATCACGACAAGGATCGCCGCCTGTACCTGCTCAATCTTGCTACCGGCGAGGATCGCGAAATCGCACGCAACCGTTACGACCTGTTCGACGAAATCACCTGGTCGCCCGACAGCCGCTGGCTGGTGCTGGGACAGAGCGCCGCCAACTATTTTGAGACGCTGCAACTGCTCGAAATTGCGACCGGCAAGATGACGCCACTGACCAGCGATCGCTATCAGGCGCGCGGAGCCAGCTTCAGTCCGGACGGCAAGTGGCTTTATTTCCTCGGCGATCGTCATTTGCAAAGTCTGGTCGGCAGCCCCTGGGGCCAGCGCAATCCGGAGCCATTCTTTGACCGGCAGACGCGCATCTACGCGCTGGCGCTGGACGCCAATGCACGCTGGCCGTTCCTGCCCAAGGATGAACTGCAGAAACCGGAACCGGAGAAAAAACCGGACGCCGACAAGAAGCCGGAACCCGCCAAGGCTGTGGATGGCGATGCCAGGACCGAACCCAAAGCTGAGGCAAAACCCGCGACCGATGCGAAGGGTGCCGCCGAGGGCAAGCCGGCGGATACAAAAGCGAAATCCGGTGCGCCAGCCAATCCTGTCGCAGCGCCGATCACGATCAAGCTGGACGGTTTGGCCGATCGTCTGTACGAAGTACCGGTGCCGCCCGGCAACTACAGCCGCTTGTCCACCGACGGCAAGCATCTTTATTTTGTGGTGACAGAAACGTCGAGCGAGCGCAAGCAATCACTGCGCTCTGTTGCGATCGAGGCGCCCAATCCGGGTGCGCCAACGGTAGATGTGTTCTTCGACGAGATCCGCAGCTACCAGATGACCCAGGATCGCAAGAAGCTGCTGGTGCGCAAAGCGAACGATCTGTGGGTGTTCGACGCCGGCAAGGCAGCACCACCGCCTGCCGATCAAGCCAAGTTTGCGGTCAATCTTCGCGACTGGAATTTCGCCATCGATCCGCGCGAGGAGTGGAAACAGATGTTCGTCGATGCATGGCGCATGCATCGCGACTATTTCTACGACAAGAACCTGCACGGCGTCGACTGGAAGGCGATGCGTGCACGCTACCAGCCGCTGGTTGACCGGGTCACCGACCGTGCCGAGCTTAACGACGTGATTGCGCAGATGACCGCGCAGCTCTCCATCCTGCACAGCCAGGTCGGTGCCGCCGATTTGCGCAAGGGTGA
>JAEUNB010000401.1 GCA_016790625.1 Betaproteobacteria bacterium
ATTTTCCTCGGCGCTGTCGGGCGAGTTCGGCGCAGCGCTGTTTTCGCAGATCTTTTATTCGATCAACATGATCCTGCTGGCGATCCTGGCACTGTTTATTGCCCGCTACATTTTCAATCATCCGGAAATTTGCGGCACGCCAATGCCTAAAGGCGCCTACCATGGGGCGCGTTTCCGCATCCTCGGCCTCGTCGCAATCAGCTTAGTGGCGATTGGCATCGCCACGATCCTGCCGGCGGGTGGCAACGTCGCGTTCATGCTGATGATGGTGATAGGCCCCATGAGCCGCCGCATCGAAGCCCGCCACACGGCATCCACTGAATCAAACACACTTTCCGTATGAAAAAAATCCTCATTCTCGGCGTTAACGGTTTTATCGGCCATCACCTGTCCCAGCGCATCCTCGACACCACCGATTGGGAGGTGTACGGCATGGACATGAACAGTGAGCGGGTCAAGCCGTTCCTGGGCAATCCGCGCTTTCATTTCTTTGAAGGCGATATCACCATCAACAAGGAATGGATCGAATATCACATCAAGAAATGCGATGTGGTGCTGCCGCTGGTCGCCATTGCCACGCCGGCGACCTACGTCAAAGACCCACTTCGCGTGTTCGAGCTGGACTTCGAGGCCAACCTGCCGTTCGTGCGTTCGTGCGTGAAGTACGGCAAACGCATCGTATTCCCCTCGACTTCGGAGGTATACGGCATGTGCGCCGACGAGCAGTTCGACCCGCATAAATCCAATCTGGTGCTAGGCCCGATCGAGATGCAGCGCTGGATCTATTCATGTTCCAAGCAGCTCATGGACCGTGTGATCTTCGCCTACGGCTCGCGCGATGAGCTCGATTTCACTTTATTCCGGCCGTTCAACTGGATCGGCGCGGGGCTGGACAGCATCCATACCGCCAAGGAAGGCTCCAGCCGCGTGATCACCCAGTTCTTTGGCCATATCGTTCGCGGCGAGCCGATCAAGTTGGTCGATGGCGGACACCAGAAACGCGCCTTCACCTATGTCACCGACGGCATCGATGCGCTGGTGCGCATCATCGCCAACAAGAACAACGTTGCCTCCGGCCAGATTTACAACATCGGCAACCCAGCTAATAATTTCTCGGTGCGCGAACTGGCGACCATGATGCTGGACCTGGCGAAAAGCTATCCGGAATACCGGGAGCCCGCCTCGCGTGTCAAACTGATCGAAACCACGTCGGGCGAGTACTACGGCAAGGGCTATCAGGATGTGCAGAACCGCGTGCCGAAAATCGATAACACGATGAAGGACCTAGACTGGTCTCCCAAGGTCACGATGCAGGACGCGCTCAAAGGTATCTTTGATGCCTACCGCAAGGAACTGGACCAAGCCAAACAACTAGTAGATTGAGACACAAAAATGGAAACGCCAATCGTCGGTGTTGTGATGGGCTCCCAATCCGACTGGGATGTGATGCAGCACGCCGCCAAGGTGCTGAAAGATTTTGGTGTCGCCTTTGAGCATAAGGTGATTTCGGCGCACCGCACGCCCGACGCGATGTTCGACTATGCCGACACGGCCCGTGCGCGCGGCCTGAAATGCATCATTGCCGGCGCCGGTGGCGCGGCGCACCTGCCGGGGATGATTGCCAGCAAGACCACGCTACCGGTGCTGGGCGTGCCGGTGCCTTCACGCCATCTGGCCGGACAGGACTCTCTTTACTCCATCGTGCAAATGCCGAAAGGCATTCCGGTGGCCACCTTCGCCATTGGTGAAGCCGGTGCCGCCAATGCAGGACTGTTTGCCGTCAGCCTGCTGGCCAATCAGGATGCCGCACTGGCGGAAAAGCTGGCGCAGTATCGCGATAGCCTGAAGGAAATGGTCGCCGCCATGCAGTTGCCGGAAATCCTGTGATCCTGCCGGGCGCCACGCTGGGACTGGTAGGAGGCGGCCAATTGGGCCGCATGTTCACGTCTGCTGCTCGCAACCTCGACTATCGCGTGACGGTGCTCGATCCCGATCCGCTCTCGCCCGCTGCCGAATTCGCCACCGGCCACTTGAACACCGCCTACACGCATCCGATTTCACTGGATGAAATGGCCAGAACCTGTGCCGCCATCACCACCGAATTCGAGAACGCACCGGCCGAAACGCTAATCGAGCTGGCCCGCCATACAACCGTTCGCCCTGGTGGCGAAGCGGTGGCGATTGCACAGGACCGCAGCGCCGAAAAGGGATTCTTCAAATCCAACGGCTTTCCGGTTGGCCCGTTCGCCGTGATCCGCTCATCGGCAGATATCGACGCTGCATTGCGCGAGGTGTCGCTGCCGGCAGTGTTGAAGACCATCCGTTTCGGTTACGACGGCAAGGGCCAGGCGCGCATCGCCACTCGCGTCGAGCTGGAATCGACCCTGGCTGCGTGGAATCATGCTCCCTCGATCCTCGAACAATTCCTGCCACTGAGGTTGGAAATCTCGGTGGTGCTGGCACGCGCAGCCGATGGCACGACCTCACTATTTCCGGTAGCCGAGAACCAGCACGTCAACGGCATTCTCGACGTCACGATTGCGCCGGCGCGAATTCCCGAGTCGTTGTCTCGCGAGGCGCGCGACATCGCCGTGCGCCTTGCGGGCAAATTGCAATACGTGGGCGTCATGGCAGTGGAATTTTTTGTCGTCGCGGGCAAGGACGGCGAACAGCAGCTATTGATCAACGAGATTGCTCCGCGCCCCCACAACAGTGGCCATTACACGATTGATGCCTGCCGCACCTCGCAGTTCGAACAGCAGGTACGTGTGTTGTGCGACCTGCCGTTGGGCGATCCATCACAACATACGCCCGCTGTGATGCTGAATTTGCTCGGCGATATCTGGCGCGGTGAGCAATTGCAGGAGCCCCCCCATTGGCAGGCGGTGTTGAAACATCCCGGCGCCCATCTGCACCTGTATGGCAAGCGATCAGCTCGTGCGGGCCGAAAAATGGGACATGTGACAGTTTGCGACAGCGATCTGGACCGCGCCTTGGCCATTGCGCTACAAATCAAAGACGATCTTCGCTGATCGCCAAATCCAAAACGCGAGTTTGCCGCGTCCTATCGTCAAGTTAAACGAAAAGGAGACGCATCATGGGCAAATTCACGAGTTTTCAACGGCTAATTCCGGCACTGGCAGCTGCTTGCCTGCTGGCGGGTTCGCTGGCGGCGGCACCTCAGGCACAGGCTTGGGACTGGAATTGGGGCTTCGGCAAATCGGTCAAGGGTTCGGGTGTACTCAAGACCGAATCGCGCAACGTTTCCGGCTTCAGCAAGATTTCGCTCGCCGTTCCGGGCAATGCCGAACTGGTGCAGGGCAGCAGCGAAGGCATCACCATCGAGACCGATGACAACATCCTGCCGCTGATCGAAACGGTGGTGGAGAGCGATACGCTCAAGATTCGCTTTATCGACAAGGGCACCTCCGTCAGCACCAAAACGCTGAAGCTGGCTATCAATGCCAAAACGATCGAAGCCTTATCCGTTGCGGGCTCGGGCGATGTGCGCGCGGCCAAGCTGCAGACAGGCGACTTCAAGGCCTCGATCGCCGGCTCGGGAGACGTTCAAATCGGCCAGCTGGACGCCGAAGCGATCACCATCTCGATCGCAGGCAGCGGCAACTTTGCCGCCGGCGGCAAGGCAAAGAGCATTTCCAGCAAGATTGCCGGCTCGGGCGATATGAAGATCGGCAAGCTGGAAGCCAACTCGGTCAAAATTTCGATTGCCGGCTCCGGCGATGCGACGGTGTGGGCCAAAGAGTCGCTGACCATCAGTGTGGCCGGTTCGGGCGACGTCAAGTATTTTGGCGACGCCAAGATCAGCAAGTCGGTGGCAGGTTCGGGTAGCGTGAAGCGATTGGGCGCTGCACCCGGTGCTTGAGGAAAGGTAATAGCGGCAAAAAGAGCGGCCTTGGCCGCTCTTTTCATTTCAGCTCAAATTGCCATTGAAGCGGAATATCAAACTCCAGCACCGGCGCGCCTTTCAGGCCGAAAATACCCTGAAACCCGCGCCAATGCTGGAGTTTCAATTCAATATCAGCTTTTCAATCTGGCGCTGAACTTCTGCCGGAACTTGCTCACCTTGGGCGAAACCACGGCCATGCAATAGCCCTGGTGGGGATTGCGCTTGAAGAATTCCTGATGGTAATCCTCGGCAGGATAGAACGTGACTGCCGGCACCACCTCGGTGACGATAGGATCGTCCCAAACCTTGCCGCCACCCACCGACGCAATTACCTGTTCGGCGATCTGCTTCTGCTCCGGAGTGTGATAGAAGATTGCCGAGCGGTACTGCGTGCCGACGTCGTTGCCCTGGCGATTCAGCGTGGTCGGGTTATGCACGGCAAAGAACACCTCCAGGATGTCCCGAAACGAAATCACCGCCGGGTCGAACTTGACCTGGATGACTTCGGCGTGACCAGTATTACCGCGGCAAATATCTTCGTAGCTCGGGTTGATGGTATTGCCGCCCATATAGCCCGAGACCACGTCTTCGACACCCTGCAGATCGTCGAATACCGCTTCCACGCACCAGAAGCAGCCGCCGCCCAGGGTGATGGTTTCCAGAGATTTCATATCGATTCCTTGTTCAACTATTGAAGCGGCTTAGTCGGCGCACGAGCGGAAAACTTAATGTCGCCGTAAAACGCGCTGGTTTTTTCGCCGGTGTTGTCGGTGTCGGTCATGATGCCGATGCTGCGGATACGTCCCGGCGCCTCGCCATACACACGGCGGAAGTCGTCGGCGACATTGCGAGTAAAACTGAGCCAGGTCCCCGAGCGCGACATGCCGCTTTCCACCACCACCATGTTGATGCGGCTGGTATGCGCGCTGGGAATGACCTCATCCACCGGCTGGGTGTTTTCCCAGATGTACATCAGCGTGGCATAGGGCATTTTCTTTCCGGTGAGCGCCCTCACCCGGGCCGCAATGGCGCGCTCCTCGAAGTCCAGCTTGTCGAGGTCGCCGTCGAAGGTCACGATCACGCGTGCCGGCGAATCCTCAAGATTGCGATCGGTATTGTCTGCTCCCTTGATCAGCGCGGGCACCCGCCAGCGCCACGACAGCCACGGCGTTGCGATCGGATCAACGTCCAGCTGCTTGATCATGCCTGACGCCGAGTGATCCGAAGTTGCTTCGACCACGGTGACGCCATCGGCATCCTTCACCAATCGGTATTCGGTATTGCGTTTGAACCGCGACAGCACCCAAGGTTGCCAGCCACCGGGCAATTTTTCACCCGGCTCAGCGGCGGAAAACGGGGCAATGGTGGTGTAACGCCGGCCCTCGTCCGTATTCAGCGACGCACAGCCGGCCAGCAGGAGCGCAGCCAGTGCGGCCACGCCCTTGCCAATGACGGGAATTGCTTTACTTGGCGAAGTTGGCCGCAACGAAGTCCCAGTTCACGATCGCCCAGAAGCCCTTGAGATAGTTCGGGCGGCTGTTGCGGTAATCGATGTAGTAAGCGTGTTCCCAGACGTCGCAGGTCAGGAGCGGTGTCATGCCCTGCGTCAGCGGCGTGGCAGCATTGCTGGTGCTTTCCAGCGACAGCGAGCCATCGGCTTTCTTGCACAGCCATGCCCAACCCGAGCCGAACGTGCCAGCGGCCTTGGCATCGAACTGCTTCTGGAACTCTTCGAACGAGCCGAACTGCTTGTCGATTGCCGCAGCCAGCGCGCCGGAAGGCTTGCCGCCACCACCTGCCGATACCGGCTTGAACCCCAGGAAATAGAAATCGTGGTTCCAGATCTGCGCCGCGTTGTTGAAAATGGGGCCGGCCGGTGCCTTCTTCACCACTTCCTCCAGCGTCATATTTTCGAACTCGGTTCCCTTGGCCAGGTTATTCAGGTTAGTCACATAGGTGGCGTGATGCTTGCCATAGTGAAATTCAATGGTTTCAACCGATACGTGCGGGACCAGTGCGTCTTTGGCATACGGCAGGGCTACTTGGGCGAATACGGTCATGGGGAACTCCAGTTTCAGTGGTAGATGAGGATGATGCGAAGCGGATGGCGCGAAATGCATTCTTTTAGTTTGGTCTAAGGCTGGCAAACACAAGCCGTGCATGCACTATTTTCGCAGCTTTTACGTACAAGAAAAAAACCCCCGTCAAACGGGGGTTTTCTCGCTGCGACGCTGTCCTGTTTTGCCTACCGCGCGAGAATCCACGCCGCAATCCGCTTGGCCTCTTCGTCGGATATCTTGTTTGCAGGCATGGCTACATCGCCCCAGACGCCCTTGCTGCCCTTGACGATACGCTCGGCAGTACGATTCAACGCCTCCTTGTCCC
>JAEUNB010000414.1 GCA_016790625.1 Betaproteobacteria bacterium
ATAATCCGTTTGCGTCGCGCTTCAAGCTGACCAACAGCGGTCTCGCGCAGATCGATGCGCCGCCGGGCACCGTGGTCGCCTTTTCCACTGCGCCCGGCTCGGTCGCCGCTGATGGTACCGGGCGCAACGGCCTCTACACCAAGCACCTGCTGGCCCATCTCGGCAAGCCCGGCATGCGCATCGAGGACGCGTTCAAACAGGTGCGTGTTGCCGTGCGCAAGGAGTCAAACGGATTGCAGACGCCGTGGGAAAGTACGTCGCTGGAAACTGAACTGGTGCTGAAGCGGGTGCCGCCACCGCCCAAGCCCGCCACACCGGCACCTGGTGCCAGCGCGACGCCTTCACTTATGCGGGCCAAATCGACTCAACCCGGCGCCGCACCGCATTTTGAAGTCGGCGATCGTTGGGAATGGCGCATCACCAATCAGCTTACCGGCGATGTACGCACCAACAAGGCGAAAATTGCCAGCATCAGCGGCGATGCCATCACGTTCGAGAACGGCGTGGTGCGCGATCTTTCCGGCAACGTGCTGCGTGAAAAGGTTGGCGGCGTGGCGCGTACCTATACGCCATCGACCCTGTTCTTCGTATTCCCAGTGACGCCCGGGCTCACCTGGAGCGGCGTAGCGGTTGAGGAAGCCGAAGACGGTTATGTTGCCGACCTGAACTCGAAAATCTCGGCGCTTGCCGAGGAGGAAATCGATACCCCCATGGGTCGCTTCAAGACCATCAAGGTTGAAAGGGTGGTCGAATGGAAGGCTCGCAAGAGCGGCAAGACCGGTACTTCGCGCTGGACTTACTGGTACACATCGCAGGCCAAGTCGCCGGTGCGCTATGAGCGCAGCAATACCACCAGCGAAGGCCGCGTGTTCATCAAGGAGACGCATGAAATGGTGGCTTTTGCGGTGAAGTGAGTAGGTAGAGCGGCCCGCGGGGCTGAATCGGCCGTCATTTCCCCTCTCCCCGGCACTCTCCCGCTTGCGGGAGAGGGGGTAAAGCAGTGCTACATATCGTTTACGCCGAAACAAGCAGACGGAGTTTTCGGGCGTCAGCCTGTGGCATAGTTTCCACATAACAAATCGCAAAACTGCTTGCCGCCGGAGAACACTCTTGTCATCCCCCTATCCGCACCTCCTCGCCCCGCTGGACCTCGGCTTCACCACCCTGAAAAACCGTGTGCTGATGGGCTCAATGCACACCGGCCTGGAAGACAAGGCGAAGGATTTTCCCAAGCTGGCCGCCTATTTCGCTGAGCGTGCGCGCGGTGGCGTGGGCCTGATCGTCACCGGCGGGTTCGCACCCAATGTGGAAGGCTGGCTGTCGCCGTTCGGTTCGCGGCTCGCCTCGTCGGGTGCCGCGAAAAAACACCGCATTGTCACCGATGCCGTGCATGCCGATGGCGGCAAGATCGCGTTGCAGATTTTGCACGCCGGCCGCTATGGCTACAGCCCATTTTCCGTGGCGCCGTCGAAAATCCGTTCGCCAATCACACCATTTACGCCGCGTGAGTTGAGCGCAC
>JAEUNB010000022.1 GCA_016790625.1 Betaproteobacteria bacterium
GGCTTCGGCAAACAGCGGCTCTGCGGGATCGAGCAGGTAGCCGACGCGTATCACCTCATTCCAGTGCGTTGAGGCCGGCAGGTGCTGGCGGAACCACTTTGCGTTGACGATGTAGTCGCTAGCGAGTTTTTCGCGATACAGGACTTCCAGCAGTGCCAGCCAGAATTCCTCAGCATAGGGGCGGCTGTAGGATGCGTACTTGAGCAAGCGCTTGGCGAAGTCGGCTGCGCCTTCGTCATACACTGTCCCTGCCTGGCGCAGCAGGCGCTGCGGCGCATCGATCGGCGGCATCAGGATGGCGATGTCCTGATAGCGGCTCTGCAAATAGCGCATGCGGCGTGAGCGCAGATCTTCGGCAGAGGCCTTGTCGCTGGTTTCGTTCAGGTCGAAGTCGATGGTGGTGCTCAGCACCTCGTCAGCCTGCCCGACTTCATGCGTTTGCGGCGGTGTTTCCGGTAGCTCGAAATGGATTTCGGGGGCGGCGGGAGTGGCGGGCTGGGGTGCCGTTGCAACGGGCACTGGCGACGGCTGGGCGACCGTCGGAGCCATCATCTTTACCGTATTGGTATAGACGGCAGGCGCCGCTTGCATCGGTGCTTCTTCACGTGACAAGACCTCGGCAACGTAGTCGTCGGCCTGTTGCGGCACAAGTCGATAGGATTCGTCGCGGCGGGCGAGCACTGCGCGCAATTTGGCAATCAGCAACGCCAATAGTGCGAGTGCGACGACACCGAACGCCAGCCATGTCCAAGGCAAACTTGAGCGTGCAGGTGTTGCGATTTCCTTTGCCGGCGTGGCTTTCGCCGGTGTCGGCACGGCGGCGGGTGCAGCGGTTTCCGGTGTTGCCGGTACCTGTTCCAGATTTTGAGCAACGGCCAGCGGCGCTATTTCGCCGGGTTTGCCAGCGGCATTTGCTCCACCGGCAATCAACCGTTCCGCGGCGCCGACTCTTGCCGCCAGTCCGGCCAGTTCCTTTTCCAACTGTGTGATCCGATTCTGGCGCTCCAGCAATGAGGCGGTCAGGTCGTCCAGATCCAGCATCATGCGGCGCATGCGCAATTCGGCGCGCTCTGCCTCGCTGGCAATGGCACGTTCGTTCAGCCCTTCGCCCAGCGACAGTGTCAGGCGTGGGCCGCTGTTGCCGGAACTGGCAACCCGGGAGCTTCGCGTCGCTGGCCGGACTCGATTCTCTGCCTTTGCGGTTGATGATGCGACGGCAGGTTTGACCGGTGTATCCACCACGGCGGGTTCTACCGGCGCTGTCACGGCACGTGAGCGGCGTGGCCGGAGATACTGTGGCGGCGGCGTGATCTGAACTGTTTGTGCGGTTGCGGGTTCTGGTGCCGGCGCAACAGCGACCGGTTTCGAGGACGCAATTGTTTGAACCGCCTGCGCCGCCATGAAAACGGATTCAGCGCCTTGCGGAGCCGCTGTTGCGCGTTCCGGCAGACGCACATTCGCCATGGTTGGCGGATCAATCAGCAGCGTGAACTCACGGCTGCGAATGCCATTGGGAATCTGCTCGCGAATGACGAGACCGATTGCTGGCTCGTCAATCGACTGGCGCGAGCGGATGACCAGGAAGTATTTGTCGCCCACGCGCTCGAAACCGACTTCGCCCGATTCGAGGAATGGAAGTGCGGAATTGACCGGACGTGTTCCCAACATGAAACGGGAGGTGCTGACATCCTCGCCCGGCACCGTGGGCTCGATCGGGATCCTGACCCACAGTGGGTTACCGAGCGATGATTGGACTTCAGGCGCGCCGAGGCGGGAATGCGCGGTCTGGGCCAGGCTGTATCCGCTGCTGCACAGTGCCGCGACCAGCAGTGCAACGCGGGTTGCTCTCAATGGCGCACGCTTGCGCTGATGGGCTTTGCTTGGCGGAAAATTTTGCCGGCTGGCGTGGCTGTGGTCCGTGTACATGATTATTTTGTGCGGGATCGAAACAGCCGGCGTAAGCCTTGGCGTCGCGCGGAAATGTAGATTGATTGACTGGATTGGCCGAATGATGCCTCAGGGTTTCACTTATCCCGTGTGAGATTGTTCACGAATTGTTTCGCTATCAGCGGAGTTCACAAACATTCACAGAGTTGCCTGTAGGACAACGTCGTTTGCATTGTCATGGCCCTGCATTTGCGTCATTCGATGTGATGCGAAAATGCAAGCAACAGGAGGACATGGACATGTTGGGTATCTTGGGTGGAATGGGGCCGCTGGCCACTGCGGATTTTTTTGCCAAGCTGGTGGCGGCCACGCCGGCGCATGCCGACGAGGCACACATCCCGACGCTGATCCTGTCCGATCCGCGCATTCCGCCGCGGCCACCGGCAATTCTGGGCAAAGGTGAATCGCCGCTGCCCGCGCTGCTTGCGGTACGCGACCGGTTGCTGGAAAGTGGTGCGACGATGCTGGCGATGCCCTGCAATACCGCGCACTTCTGGTACGCCGATCTGGTGGCCGGCTGTGCGGTGCCGTTCGTCAGCATTATCGAGTCGGCCTGCGGCGAGCTGGCAACGCGCGCCGCATCCGGCGATCGCGTGGCTGTGATCGCCACACGCGCCACGCTGGCGACGAGACTCTATGAAGACCGCCTGCGTGCGCTGGGCTACGTTCCCCTGTTGCCGGATGAGGGGGCCATGCATGACGTCATCACCCCCGCGATCGAGCGGGTCAAGGGCGGGCAGGCCGAGGCCGGTGGGCGACTGCTGGCGCCTTATGTAGAACATTTGCTGAACCAAGGTGTCAGCGCCGTGTTGCTAGCCTGCACCGAAACACCG
>JAEUNB010000042.1 GCA_016790625.1 Betaproteobacteria bacterium
GGGTCGCGGCGCGCGCACCGGCGGAGAATAGGAGAAAAGAGGATGCCAACAGGGCACAAAGGGTACGGCTGCGTTTCATCGCGAATGCTCCATCTAAGGCGTTGCGGCCCGGCCCGCAAAAAATGCGGGGGCAATGCTCTCCAAATCCCGGCGTGCAACCTATTGCTCCACGCCCCAACCACATGCTGCCGACAGTACGCGATGAAACCGTTTTATTTTTTGTTGTTGCGGCAGTTACGCCCGAGTCCTGGCAACAGATGCAGGCCACGAACGAAAAATTACCGCCGGCGGAAATTTACTTCGCGCACGTGGCCGGAAAATATGAGCAACCGCACACAGGGCGCGCATTCGTCACGGCAGGGATACCGTGATCGAGGGATGCGATGTCAAAGCACCGCAACAAAAAGATCAACGTGGCGCGAAAAAAATCAGTGCAGCTTTTTGGTACCCGGCTTCACTTTCGCTACAGCGGGTGCATCGCGTCTAGTCTTGCCACTGCCGGCAGGACGCGAACGGAAGTACTGGTAAATCTCCACCAGCAATAGCGGCAGGTCGTCTTCGCACTCCGCCACCAGCGTGGCGAATTCAATCGGCTTGATCTGCTTCAGCGATTTGGGATCGATCTCGCCAGCCAGCAGGCTCAGCGGAAACAGCAACTCATTGACCTCGTCGGCATCGCCGACTTCGTCCCACGGCGTGGTGGCGAAATCAACGCCATCCAGATAGGCAAGGCACCAGGTCGCGTAATCGTATTCATCGCTCTTGCCGTCGCCATCGTAGTTCAGCACCAGCGCGGGGGCCTCGCCGGCACCCAGTCCGGTCGCGATCTCGCCGTAAAAGCGCATCAGCAGGCTCATCACCTCCTCAGCCTGCGCGGCGCTTTCGTATACCGGATCGCCCAGCACCGCCGGTAACCAGCGAGAGGAAGGAACCTGCTCCGGACCGCTGATTACCGCGCACAGGAAACCCTGCATCTCGTCCAGCCCCATTGCCTGCTTGGCGAATGCGGGTGTGGCGAGCAGCGTTTCCAGTGCCGTGATCTCGGCATCGGTCAGTGGCACAACGGAATCAGCAGGATTTTTCGACATGACTATGCAATGTTGCAGGCAGATGGATGGAAAGGCAACTCATGGCTACCGGCCTTGCCGCGCTCTCAACTCGCGGAAACCGGTTTGCGCATCGGCCTCACGCGTCAGTCTCCAATCCGGCGCAATACCGATGACGATCTCCGCTGTAGTGCGCACAATGGACCCGGCCATTAAATGCCCGCCGAATACGGCTCCCTGTGCATCGGACACCGCCATGTGTACATGCGGCCCACCGGCTGCGCGACGCGCCAGCGTGCCGGCGAGCGAAAGAACTTCCGTATCGCCCTCGATCATCGTCCCGGCTTTGGCGCCGGCATAGCGCAGCACCGCCGGCTTGAGGCTGCCGATGGCGGAAAGGATGAAGGCTGCATCGACATCAAGTGCATCCGGTAATGCGGTAAGCGATTCGCGAAGGTCATCGCCCGGATGAAGACGAAGGATGTGGACATTCATCTTGCCAGCTGCGCCTAGCGAATATCCATGTCAGGCTTGCCGAGCGAGAAATGTACCTTGCGTGCGAGCCAGCCGAGTGCGGCGAAATACGCCAGCAGCAAAATCACCATCACCACGTTGCCCTGTCGCGCGAGCCACATCACCACAAAGGTGACCACGATCCAGCCCACCGCTGCCGCCAGCAATGCCGAGGCACGCACCCGGCGTCCGCCCAGCATCTCATACACGCCGGCACCGCCAAGATAGATGAACATCATCCAGCCAATGGTCTCGGTAACGGAAAGCAGGATATGCATGACAGGCGACGGCGTTAGCGCTATTTTTTGGAATAGTTGACGCGCAACACCTGCGAGCCTTCCGGGCTGACGAAATTTGCCGGTCTATCCTGCTGCGAAAGGTCGTAGCAGATTTCCAGTTCGCGGCCATTGGCGGTCAAGCGGTAAATGGCCGGATAGCGCTTACCTTTGTTCGGACCATCCTCGCCGACAACATCGATGCGCTTGTGCTGGCCGGCGAGCTCATCTCCAAACAGCACCAGCCGGCCACGATCATTCAGCGACCCGGCGCCGGCGCGATATCGGTCGCCGGCAATCTGCACTTCAAAGCCGGGCATGGGTACGACCTTGCCGCCCAGCTCGGCGCGGCGCAGCAGCCAGGTGCCGGAGAGGTCGCTGTCGATCACGGGCTCGACAGTGCGAAGGCCGCTATCGGTGCCGCAGGCGGTGAGGAAAGCGAACAAGAAAATAGTGAGGATGCGTTTCATTTTTGAGTTTTATTGTTGAAGGTGGACTGGGATGCAGTTTAGGGGAAATGTGGCGCGCGCACCGCGCTACCCTCTCCCCGACCCTCTCCCGCTCGCGGGAGAGGGGGTTTTCAGCACGCAGAGGTTTCACGGATCAGCCAATTCGATTTGCGATGACGGCTTCTGTCTGGATTGACGGGAGCAAACTAGCCCCTCTCCCGTTCACGGCGACCAACGGAAGTCCCTGTGGGAGAGAGGGGTTGGGGAGAGGGCCGCTCGTCGAGCTGCCGCACAGCCCCAATCTAGGGAGTACACCATCATTGGATTACTTCCGCACATAAACCATACAAAGCAACTCCGTCCCCGCACGCGTTGAAAACGCCGTGGGCCGCGATTGCTCGGTCAGGTCGTAACAGATTTCGACTTCACGCTTGTCCGGCGTTGCATAACGATAGATCGCCTGAATGCGCCGCCCTTTGATCGGCACAGGATTGCCGAACACATCGCCGATAACATCAAGCCGCGCACCGGTCGCGCTCACCGCATCGCCAAAAAATACCAGCGAGCCGCGATCATTGTTGAACGGCGTCCCAGCGCGGTATTCGTGCCCGCTGACGCTGAATTCGAAGCTGGCCGGCACGGAGAAGTCCTTGCCGGAGAGTTCGGCTTTCTTGACGGACCATGCACCGGAGAGTGACGAATCGAGATGATTGGCGTTGTTGCCACCAGGTGCGGCGCAGGCAGTGAGAAAGGCCGCCAATAGCAAGGCGACGAATCTCAAGCGTCGCTCTTCATCAGTTCCGGATGATTTTTCTTGAGCCATGACTCAACCTCCTTTAACAATGCCGTTGCTTCGTCAATGCATTGACGAACAGCAGCGTCTTCCAGCGGATCGCCGGTGTAGTCGTTCAGATTTCGTTTTCGGCGCAATGCATCGAGCACCACCACGCGCTCTTCCGGGAGGCCAAGCGACAGTGGCAATGTCTGGATAAGCGTCTGGTGGTGACCGGGCTTCGAGGTTGATGGCCGATAGCCACTTGCCCACATGGCCAACGTCGCGCATTGCATGATGGTCTTGTACGCACAATCAAAGCGCGTTTCGCCACTGTTGCCGGCAAGGCCTGCATCCTTCAGATTGCGGTGCGCGGCGGCCAGCAACTTCCGCACATCCGCAGCAGCCGCCACGTGCGATTTAAGCTGATCGATTTTTAGCAGGTTTTGGAAGGTCATCTTCCCCGCCGATCAGCCATAGCCTTTGCCCGCGCAATACGCTGGCCACGAAGCCATTTTTCTCAGTTCGCTTCCTGTTGAATTCCGTGACACTCATGATGACCGGATTGATTTCCCGGCGCATCGTCGCTTGCGCGGGCGACAGCGCACGCACCACCGCGGAAAAATCCGCGTCGCCAATAATCATTAGGTCGATATCGCTGGAGATGGTCGATTCGCCCGAAGCGATGGAGCCATAGACGAAGGCACAGCGAATTCGCGACCCCAGCGGGCCCAGCAACGGGCGCAGTACGTCAACCACGCCGGCTGTCTTGCGCATGATCGAGGCCAAATCATCGAACAACGGAAACGCGCGATTCGCGGCATAGAAAACCTGGCGGCCCACTTCACGCCGTGCAAGCACGCCCATTTCTGCCAGCGTCTGCAATTCCCGATGCAGCGTACCCGGCGAAATATTGGTTATGCGAGCCAGTTCCCGGCCATGGATCTCTTCGTCTGGCCGCAACAGCAGTGTCGCCAGGATGGCGGCGCGGGAGTTTCCCAGCAACTGTTCGGCGAGCTTAGACATGTTTCGGATTATGTTCTCATTTTTGCATCATTTGTAGCTTTTTTGAGAACAGTCCAAACACGTGCGTGCTTGCAACCTGGGAGGCTAAATCAGGTATCGAAGAAATTGGAAAGGTCGTCGTTGCCCGCAGTGGGCGTCGATTCGGCTGCAGTCGCGGCAACCACTCCAGCGCCAACCACCGCAGCCGCCGCAACGGGTGCAGCAACCGGCGCCGCTGGCGCTGCAGCAGCAGGAGCAGCAACCGGCGCCGCTGGCGCTGCAGCAGCAGGTGCAGCAGCCCCCACCGCCTCATTCAACATGCGCACAATCGTCGGCACATCCATCGGCACGCGGCTTTGCGAGCGCAGCAGGATGCGCGAGGGCACATCGATCAGCCGCGGTGTGGCCAGGCGCATATTCGCCGCGCTGGTGACCTTGGGCAGCATGTGGGTGTTTTTCCAGCCGCCGTTTTCGCTTTCGACGGCATCGACGATGGCTTGCTGTGCGCGGGCGATGCCGGCCAGCAGTTCGGCCAATTGTTCGGTGCTGAGGTTCATCTCTTGCCTCACAAATGTTGTTGTGCGGCTATGTTACCTCGCAGCGGGAAAGGCCGCGAGACTGCGGCCAATGCGAAGCGACTACACCAATGAAAGCTTCATGATCAGCTCGCCCTCATCCTCCTCGCCGGTGCGGGTGAAGCCGAAGCGCGAATAGAAGCCTTCCGGATTGTTTTCCTTCGGCACAAAGGAAAGCAGCATGGTCTTGGCACCCGGCCGCGTGCGGGCGTGGGCGATCAGCAGCTTGATCGCCTGCGCGCCGAAGCCGAATTTCTGAAAGCGGTGATCGATCATGAAGCGCCACAGCGCGACATACGGCGCGCCTTCATAAAGCTCCGGCTCGCGATCCTTCACCTGCGACCAATCTTCCAGCATGGCAAAACCCACCGGCTCTTCATCAGCATAGATGGCGCGGAACCAGGCCTCCGGCGCGAAGTGTGCCTGCGCGATGGAGAAAGCATTTGGCGCCACCAGATTGTCCTGGCCGGGGCCGACATCGAGCAGCGACACGCGGCGCACGGTCTCGGCCGTGATTTCACGCAAGGTCACGACGGAAGATTTGCTGACAGCTGTCATGTTCGCATCCAGTTTTGCCGCGATACCGGGAATAGTTTCGCGCAGATAGTTGCCGCTCAAACTGGGCGGCCAGGTGATGGGGGTTCGCATGGTGCGGCATTCTAGCGCGCGGCGCTGGCATCGGCGGGCGCGCGGCCTGGACCGCGATTTCCGCGCTTCATCGCTTTTGCGGCGACACGAACGAACGCGATCGGCAAAGTGGTGAAAACCGGATGCGATTGCTGCGCGTATCCGAGGTAACGCAAGGCGTGAAAAGAATCCCGTTGTGCAGCCGTGTGGTATCGGCTGCTTTTTTATTCTGTGTGGCCCATTGTGTTGGGGCCAAGTTCAATCGCTATCTCAATGCAAAGAAACTTGGGTCCCCGCCTGCGCGGGGACGACGGGTTTAGAGATGCGCAATGAATAGCGGCACTAGCGGGCCGCCACCGTAGTCGAGTTCTAAACTCAAGCACTGGCGCGGCTTTCCATCCATTTCCGGCCTGAAACCCGCACCAATACTAGAGTTTCATTTTCCTACGCGGGTAGCGCTCTATTTGCAGTGAGCGATGCGCCAATCACCCCCGCGCCCCAAACACATACTTCCCCTTGTTCTTGTCTTCCTCGCTCGCCTCTTCTTCTGGCTTGGCTTCGACCGCCTTACCCGGTTGCGGCAATAGCCCCAACTTGTCCTTCAAATCCAGCGCCATCACGATCAGCTCTTCGTTGTCTGACTCCTCGGCCAGCGAGAGTACCTGCTTGGCGTACGCCTTGTCGGAGAGCAGTTTTTCGATATCGGTGGAATGATTTGCAGTTTTCTTCAACAGCAGCTTGAAATGCGCCAGCTCCTTCAGCAATGCCTGATCCATGGGTTCCTCGTCGAGATTTGTTGTTCAACGCTTGTGGGCCTCGTGGGCTTGAGGCTTCATAGCAATCGGCGTGCCGTCCTTTTCTGACACTCAGCTAGGGAAAACCCTGCATTCGCCGCCGCATTCCGCACCAAAACTGGTCGAAACTCCCGCCGCGCGCCAGGATGGGGCGATTCTGCGGTCTTGATCTCAGACTTTGACCACCCTCCCCGCATCCAACATACTGGCGCCTTTGCCTACCTCGCCATTCCCACATTTCCATGTTCCGCACCCAATATCTCGATTACGCCCAGCTCACTTCGCAACTGAAAACCTGGGCCGATGCCCATCCCGGTTTCGTCAAGCTTTCCTCCATCGGCAAAAGCCGCGAAGGCCGCGAGCTGTGGATGCTGACGCTGGGCGAGCGCCCGGACGAAATCCGCCCGGCGGTGTGGGTGGACGGCAATATGCACGCCTCCGAATTCTGCGGCTCCTCGGTCTCGCTGGCGATTGCGGAAGACGTGATCAATATTCACGTCGGCAAACAGGACATCGGCAAGCTGCCCGCGCACATGGCGGCGGCGGTGAAATCGCATCTGTTCTATATCGTGCCGCGCATCTCGCCCGATGGCGCGGAAGCGGTGCTGAAGACCGGCCGCTACGTACGATCCCACCCGGCCGATAGCCGCGCCGACAAGGGCCGCAGCTACTGGCAGAACGGCGATATCGACGGCGACGGCCAGGCCGGCTATATGCGGCAGCAATGCGAAGATGGCGAAGCGGTGGAACTGAAAGACGAAAACGGCAAGCGTTTCGGCAATGGCGTGCTGGTGCCGCGCATGCCGGAAGATGAAGGCCCGTTCTTTCGCGTTTTCCCCGAAGGCCATATCGAGAATTTCAGCGGTGGGCACATTCCCGCGCACAACTACATGGCCGATTCGCAGACCGACTACAACCGCAACTTCCCGCACCAGTGGAGCGCGGAGCACGAGCAAATGGGCGCCGGCGAATTCCCCGGCAGCGAGCCGGAAACGCGCGCGATCCTCGAATTCCACGCCGCGCATCCGAACATCTACGCCTGGATCAATTACCACACCTTCGGCGGCTGCTTCCTGCGGCCCAGCGGCGACGAGCCCGACAGCAAGATGGACCAGCAGGACCTGGCGGTATTCAAACAGGTGGAAGTGTGGGCCAAGGAATTCACCGGCTACCCGATGGTGAGCGGCTATCACGACTTCCAGTACGAGCCGGGCGTGCCCTCGCGCGGCGTCATCACAGGCTATGCGTATCACCAGCGCGGCGCGCTTTCGTACTGTGTGGAGCTGTGGGATATCTTCACCCAGGCCGGCATGGCGCAGGAACCCAAGCGCAAGATGTTCGTCGACCTGTACACCCAGCTCACGCGCGAGGATCTGCGCAAGCTCGCCAAATGGGATGCCGAGAAAAACCAGTCCCGCGTATTCCGCCCCTGGCGCAAATTCACCCACCCGCAAATCGGCGAAGTGGAACTGGGCGGCATCGACCTGCGCGTTGGCGTATCCAATCCTTCCTACGAACAGCTCAACGAAGTCTGCCAGCAACACAGCGCCACCACATTGCGCGTGGCATCGCTGCTGCCGCAACTGGATGTGCAAGTGGTGAAGCAGGAAGCGCTAGGCGATGGCATCACCCGCATCGATCTCATCATCAAAAATGCCGGCTACCTCGGCACCCACGGCATCAACTCCGCCAAAAAACTCGCGCATGTGGAACCGCTGCGACTTACCGTGGAAGGCGAAGGTGTTTCACTCGCCGCGCCCGGCGATGCCGTCACGCAGATCGGTCACTTGGAAGGATGGGGGCGCGGACCGTATGGCGGATTTCAGATTTTCGCGCCGTGGACGCGGGGGAATGCGAATGAGCGCAGTGTTTCGCTGGTGGTGAAGGGGAAGGGGAAGATGAAGGTTCGGGTGGGGAGTGCGCGGGTGGGCTTCACGAACTCAGAAGTTGCCGTCGAATAGCCATCACAAAAGTAGCTAACTCTGCGAATAAATTAGCTGCCTGTGCTCTCATCGCGCGGAATGTTCGATTGCTGTTCAATTGAAAACAACGTGAGATAAGCATCGAATCGGAACACACGATTGCGATCCCAGCCGGTCAGCTCCTTCAGCAGGCCGGCACTCTCGAAGCGGGCGACCAGATTGTTGGCGGTGATATACGAAACCCGCAAAATTTCGGCGCATTGCTT
>JAEUNB010000273.1 GCA_016790625.1 Betaproteobacteria bacterium
TGTCCCTGCCCGGCCTCAATCATCACTTCATCGGTCAGGATGTGCTGCCGTACAAGCTGCAGCCGGGCAACGTCAATTTCGAGCTTTCGTACGGCTGCATCGGCATCGGCGAATATCTTGCGGACACCGGCCGTGCGTTGGGCGCACCGGCTGTAGCCAACGACCGGGCGGCCATGCAAGTAGCCTTCGATCACTTCGCGCGGCACGAGGACAATCTCGCCGAACAGCTGCTGGGCTATCTGCGCGACAAGCGCGGCGTGCGCATTATCGGTCTGCCGCGCGTCACCGCTGGCGATCGCGTGCCCACCATCAGCTTTGTCGCTGCCGGCAAGGAACCGGAAGCAATAGTCCGGCATCTTGATCGCTACAACATCGGCATCCGCTTCGGCGACTTTTACGCGAAGCGCTTGATTGAGTCGCTTGGCCTGCAGAACACGGGCGGCGTGGTGCGTGTATCCATGGCCCACTACAACACCAGCGACGAAATCGCGACGTTGATACAACGCCTCGACGAAATCCTGCCTTAGGCTGGCTTTACACGGTTGCCGACTGCACGGGTAGCGTCACAGTCGCTTCCAGGCCATCGCCCAGATTGGCGAGCGTTACGCGGCCACCTTGTGCTTCGACGATCTCCTTGACGATGGCGAGTCCCAAGCCAGTTCCGCCGGTGGCGCGATTGCGCGAATCCTCCACGCGGAAGAACGGTTTGAACACATCCTCCAGATGTTGTGCCGGTACACCGGGGCCATGATCGCGGATGCGGATGGCGAGCTCATTATTTGCCGCAGCGAATGAAATTTCGGCGCGTTCGCCATAGCGAACCGCGTTATCGATCAGGTTGCTAATCGCGCGCCGCAACAACGCTGGCCGGGTCTTGACGATCAGCGCGGTGCCCTGTTCCACCGTCACCTTGTCGGCCCATATCGGATGATCGTGGCAAATCGCCGATACCAGGGCACGCACTTCAACTGGAACGGGAGGCTCGCGATTTTCGCTGCCGCGCATGTACTCCAGCGTGGACATGATCAGGCTTTCCATTTCCGCCAGGTCCGACTTGATGCGATCGCTGACCTCGCCTTCATCCAGCAGTTCGCTGCGCAGCCTCAGCCGCGTCAGCGGCGTTTTCAGGTCGTGCGACATCGCCATCAGCATGCGTGTGCGGCTATTGAGATAAGTCGCAAGGCGCTCATGCATGCGGTTGAATGCAGCGGCGGCGGCCCGCACTTCGGTGGTGCCTTTGTCCTCCAACGGCTGTGCATTCAAATCGCGCGCCAGCGTATCGGCGGCGTTGGACAGGCGCCTCAAGGGCCGTGTCACCAGTTGCGCGGCAATCACCGACACCACCAACGCCGCAATCAACAGCAGCCCCCAGTTGAACATCAGCAGCGGC
This sequence comes from Betaproteobacteria bacterium, assembly GCA_016790625.1. Taxonomy (GTDB): domain Bacteria; phylum Pseudomonadota; class Gammaproteobacteria; order Burkholderiales; family Usitatibacteraceae; genus UKL13-2. The sequence continues at coordinate 1,391 of JAEUNB010000273.1, forward strand.
GAAATCGAGAACACGCGCGTCGGCATCAGCGACTGGAAACGCAGCCAGGTGCCGTCGGTGAGCCGCACCTGAATCAGCGGCGTGGTGGCGCCTTCTGCGCGCATTACGCGGCGTGAAGTGGCATCCATATCCGAAGGCCGCGGCTTGGTCATGCTGGACCACCAGCCGCTGCCGGGCGCAACCTCTCCCTTGGGCATGGGCCGCGGCTTGTCACTGAACTCCCCTTTGAACTCGCCTTTCATCCTGAGGCCTTCGACCATTTCCGGCGGCGAGCCGGGCTCGCGACGCGGTCCATCGCGATCGAAACGTGATGGCGGCGCGCCAGGACCCGAACCGGGCTCCCGCTTTTGCTCGCCGCCGAATTTCATCGGCGGGCCGCCAAAGCCCATGCCGGACATCGACTCGCGACCTTCGCGACTCATATCCCGGCGGAAACGGCTGCGATCACTTTTGCGGATCATTTCTTCGGTGACCGACTCGACTGCTGCACCGATAAGAACTTCGTGCTGCGGTCCCAAGCGACGCGACAGATCAACCTTCAAACCTTCTGCGCCGCCTTCCTGAGGTAATGTAATCGGACGCACCTCAGCCTTGTCTGCCGCGACATCGATCAGGAACGGCATGCGCGACAGCGCGCTGGCAATCGATTCACGATCCTGTGGCCGCAATGACTCGAACAAGCTGGTGAACGAGACAATGCGATCGCCGTGAATCGAGACAAAAAATTCATTGCCGCCACGTTGATACTCGCGCAGCGAGAGAATGACGCTGACAGCCTGCGAGCCGGCGATCCCCAAAATGATGATGAGTGCGATCTGGCCGAACAGCGTGCGCGGCACCAGCCAGCGCAACAAGGTCACCGCAACACCTCCACGTTGGCGGCGAACAGGTAGCCCTCGCCGCGCACGGTCTTGAGGAACTGCGGATTGCGCGCGTCGTCTTCCAGTCTGACGCGCAGGCGGCTGACCAGCACGTCGATACTGCGATCCAGCGGACCGGCTTCGCGTCCCTGCGTTACATCCAGCAGGTAGTCGCGCGTCAGCACGCGGTTGGGCCGGCCCAGAAAGATATGCAGCAATTTGTATTCGCCACTGCTAAGCGCCACCAGCACCCCAGCCGGCGAATGCACTTCGCGCAACATGTGATTGATCTGCCAGCCGGAGAAGCTGAAACCCTTGATG
>JAEUNB010000072.1 GCA_016790625.1 Betaproteobacteria bacterium
CAGGTAATAGTGAAAGCCCGAATCCCAGCCGACCAGCATGGTGCCGACTGCAGCGTGTCCGAGCACTTCGAACCAGATCAACACCAGCGCCGGCGTATTGATGCGCTTTAGCAGCAGCCAGTAAGCGAGGCCGTAGATGACAACGCTGGCGACGTTGAGCCACGCCAGGAACGGCGAATCGAGCAGCAGGAACAGCCCCAGCAAGGCGAGATCCACACCAGCGGCGACCAGCGTGACGCGGCGGGTCATCACCCAGAATGCGCCGTGAGCCAGCTTGCTGTCGGTGCCGACCGCGGGCGGCGGCGTGTTTGACGCGTGTGACGCGGTGAGATCGGGGCGAGGCTCTAGCGTGGCGGACATGACTCGTTGTTGTAGTTAGGTCGGCTTGCCCGCCTGAGTGAGGATGGTGGCACGCCCACCGATGTAGCGGCCCGACTCCAGGGCTTCAAACGTACGCTCCGGCAGCTCGCTAAGCACTGAGGAACTGGTGGCCCACTTGCGCTTGGGTTTGGCCTCGAAGTCGTCGATCAATCCGGCGATATCGAAACCGCTCATGCGCGAAACGCGCCGGCGGGCCTGTTCGAAACGCTCGCGCTGCAGCAGCAGGTATCGGTTCATATTGAGACCGGTGCTAGGGCGCTTGCCGGTGCGCTGCACCATCTCGGCCACCAGCCGCGTATGTTTTTCCAGCAAGGGCATCAAGCCTTCGCCGGGGTGGCTGGCGACGGCCACGTACTTGCCGCGGATCAAATAGTGATTGGCGGTGACTTCGTGGTCGGTGGTGGTGACAGTGATACGGCCTGCCAGCAACGACATGATGGAAAAATGCACACCACCGGGGTTGGGCACATTCGCCGGCGCGTTCTTCATGTGGATATGCTGCACTTCCACCAGCGTCACCGCGTTGCGGTCGATAAAGCAGGTGGCCACGCCGACAAAGTGCGGCGACAGCGGATAGGTGGTGAAATCGCCCAGCCGCTTGTAGCCGCGCATTTCCAGCTGGATGGCGTAGTCGTCGATCGATTCCCAATCGATGCGCGTACCGCCGAGTGGCTTGCCATGCTCAACGGTCTGATAGGAGAAATCCTCCGGCAGCGATTTCAGCACGCCCTTCTTGATCATCGACATGATCATCCACGCCACCAGGCCGGCCATCACCACCGCCAGCAATATCGGCCAGAGCAGATTGCCGGTGGTCAGCCGCATATTGCCGATGAACAGCGATACCGCCAGCCCGAGGCCGAGACACACCGCGCCCGTCACCAAACTATTGCGAATCACCGCCCTGCGCAAATTCAGCGCCATGACATCCCCGAGTTATTTTTTGGACGGGCGATTGTCGCAGGTATGCCACGGCGCCGCCAGCGTATACACCCCTATGGAGGATTTTTTGTTAGCGAAGAAAATGAAAACTCCAGCACTGGAGCGGCTTTCAGGCGATTTTCGCTCCGAAAGCCGCACCAGTGATGGAGTTTATCTTTCCGATGCAATGTCAGCTGGCGCTGCGTTTGACCGCGTCAACGAACTCGTTGCTATCGAATCCCGCCCGCATGGCTTCGCCACGCACGATCACCAGCGGAATGGCGTTGCCGCCGAGTTCACGGAAGCGGTTGGCGCAATCGGCATTTCGTTCCACGTCGCACTCGGTGTACTTGAAGCCGTTGCTCTTCATCCATGCTTTGGCCTCCGTGCACGTGCCGCACCAGACGGCGCTGTAGACCACCACATCGCCGGTCTGCACCGAAGAAGCGAGCCGGGCCAGTTGCCCCTCGCCACCACCGCCGCCGGCAGATACGCGCGCAGTGGCACTACTCACCACCGCTCCCGGCTTGGGCGAAAGTGCCTTGTAGGCGATCAGGACCGTCACCAGCAGCAGCAACCCCATCATGATCCTGCCCCACGGCAGGCCATCCGGCTCCGCCACCACCCGGCGCGGGATTTCCACAGCCTCGGGATCGAGCATCGCAGCCCGCGCCTTGGCATAGGCCACGCCGCACGACGGGCATTGCCATTCCGGCGCGGTGGTATCTGCAGGACGGACGAAGTTACATTTGGGACAGGTGGTCGACATGGCGATGTGTCAGAAAAAGATGACGCATCGTAGCTGCGTTTAACGGCCATGCAATCGCCAGTTGGACGAACGGTCACTCCATGGCGACCGGCGATGGGTAATGCGGCTACTTGACCGCCTGCGCCACTTCCCACGCCACGCTGCGCAGCGAGGCGGCATCAATCGCGTATAGCCCCGGCATCAGCTCGCGTTGCGGTTCCGGCTTCCTGCCTGTGATCACGGCGTGGAAAACGGTGGCGGTCAGATAGACGGAGGCCGGTGTCGGCACCGCACGATTGTCCAGCAGCGGCAGACGCGGAAAATCCTTCATCGCGATCTTCCACGCGGCACCGACTGGCACTAATTGCGCACCCAGTTCGGCGGATATCTTCCGGGTGTTGGCTTCAATCTGAACGATGGTGTGATAGCGATCGTTCCACGCCCACGGCTGAAATATCATGGTGCGCGCGCCGATCTTTTTGATTTCGGCATCGAACAGGCGCGCAAAGCGGAACATCGGCTCCGGCCGATCAGCGGCACCGTGGCTGTGCTCCTGCAACACCACCATGTCCCAACCACCTTCGCGGATGGCCGCCAGCGCATCGCCTTTTTCCCACTGGCTTTGCAATGTTGCCGCGTCGAAGCCCACTGTTTTGGTAACCAGTGTGCGCGGCTCGCTGGCTGTCGCGGCAATCTCGGTCAGCAAGGCGGGCATGCCATGCAGGAAGGTGACGCCATTGCCGATGAAGAGGATCTTTGTCGCCGGTGGCTGCGCAGCCGATCTCGCTTCACTCGGTGCCTGCGCGAACACCGCGCCGCTCATCCCAACGAGTACACAAAAGGAATGGAAGATCGCTGCCAGCGAATGGCTCCATCTCAGTTGCATTTTTGCGTTGTCTTCCTTGTGTGCCCGGTTCATCTAGGTTCTCGTGTATCCGTCGACCGCCCTGAATTACTGAAGGGTCGATCCCTGTCGCCGCTTGACCACGAGCACATCCGACGCCGTCACGTAGCCGGACAAATTGAGGTCGTAACGCAGGTTCGACGGATTGAACACGCGCTGTCCAGCACGCGTACGAATCGCCGCCAGATCTGCCGCATCGATCCTGCCATTACCATCGACATCGCCGACCAGAAAGCCGATTGACGCGGTCGCGTTAACCGCTTCGTTCACGCCCGTCAAGGAAACTGTAACGCGCTTGCCATTTGGCATGTTTGCCAGTGATACCAGGACATCATTGTTGACGATGGAAACCAAAGGCACGCCGACGTCCATGCCTGAAGCATCCTTCACTGACACCGAGCCGGTTGCATTGACACGATCGCTGAACTGGAAAATGACGGTGTGGTGTGGCAACGCCACTCTTGGCTCAACGGTCACGCTATCGGTAACGGATTTCGTAAGATCGATATCGATGTCGCCGGTCAAGAGCGTGTAGTCCGGAACATGTGTTTTCTGCGACTTCGCGGCGACGAAACTGAATGCGGCGCTGGCGCTGGGTGTCACGTCAAAGCTCACGGCCGGACTTTGACCAAACTTGTTCACGGCAAACAACGTACAGGCGTACTGCGTTCCGTTTACCAGCCCGTTGAGCCGGACCGGGCTGACCTGTGATTGCGGGCCGATATTGCCTGGCTGGCATTGCACCTGGTAGTAGGTGACCGGCGCCAATCCTGTCGACAGCGGCGGCAGGAAATGGATGGTCGCCTGTCGATCACCGGGGAATGCCTGTACCTGCCGCGGCGCGGACGGAAGTGCCTCGCTGGCCAGTTCGAAGCGGGCCTCGACCGTCGAGGCGACAAATCGATAGGGTTCGCAGGTCGACGACAAATACTGGCAGCCGCTGAAACCACCAAACACCGATCCGGGTGCCGGGGTCGCCGTCAACACCTGGCTAGACGCTCCCGGCAGCGACGCCGTACAAGTAGGTCCACAATCGATACCCGGAGACGAGGAGGTGACTGTGCCGCTGCCACCTCCGGTCTTCACGACGGTAACGACAGCCGGTTTCAAGTCAAATTGGCTGCGCACAAATGCCGTGTCGTTCACCGTACAGGTGTCTGCCGTTTGCTGTATGCACTGCCCCAAGCCATACACAAAACCCCAGCCGACAAAAATCTGAAGCTCGCTTGGCATCGCCTTCAAAGTAACCTGTGTGCCCGCGGGGAACCTGGCACTGCATTGGGAAATGCAATCTATGCCGGGAGGGGTGGAAACAATACGCCCGCCGTTGAGGCCATCAATGACAATCGAGAAATCGCCCCGGGTAAATACATAGGTCACGGTGACCGACGATGCGCCCGCTTGAATGCAATCTGCGATTGTCTTTTGTGTAAGCGGTAAACAGGATGTGGTGTTGCTACTCAGTAGAGAATCTGCATCAGGCGTTGCTGTGAGACCAGGAACAGCCGCCGTCCCAACAAACTCGCTACTGCAAACGGCGCCGCAGTCAATTGCGGGCGGATTCGAGACGACTCTGCCGCCTCCATTTCCTGTTTTGATCACGTTCAGCGTAAATACGCGAGGCAGAAAATTGGCGGTCACGGTAGTGGAGACATTTATCGTCGTCGTGCAATCCCCAACACCGCTGCATCCGCCACCGGTCCAACCGGCGAATTGCGAATTTCCGTTTGCCACCGCCTTCAGCACTACCGTCGTGCCGGCAGCGACAGCTTTGCCGCACGGGCTTGTGCAATTCAAAGCCTGCCCGGCAACGGAGACACTGCCTTTGCCCGCACCGGTAAAGTTGATGGCCAACACCGGATTAATCGGCGGACCCGAAGGCGTGGTGTCAACAATTCTGCGCACATAGCCTGCCGGAGAACGCCCTACCTCTTGCCCCATACCAGCAGAATAAACTGAGCCGCCCGGGCCAAGCACCACTGATTGTGAGCTGGCTTTGTACGGCGCCGGGCTTGCACTCTGCCAGATCGGCTGGCCATCGCTGCTGCGGAATTTGTAGAGCGTTGCGGGAACGCTCCCATCACTGTGATTGCCAACGGTAGCGAGAAAAATGTCGCCGGCGGCATTCAATTGCAGCGCGCCCGCGCCCACGAAGGAAGAGCCGGCAAAGGGCGTTGTCCAAATCTGTGCTCCCGTGTCGCCAGAAAACTTTGTCAATTGATGATAGTTCTGCGTCGTGAACGCAAAAGCACTATTTTCTGAATCAACGGCAAGTGAACCCTCGCCCCCGCCCGGCACTGGCGATTGCCACACCAACTCGCCCGTCGCGCTACCAAGTTTGAATAAAGTCGCAATGTACAGCGACGAATTGATAGTTCCCGCCAGCACGAATGCTTCTCCCGCTGTCCCTGCAGCAACGCCCCTCAGGCCGAAGCCCTGAGAAGTGGTGGTCACGTTCCACACTATCGTGCCGGTAGCAGTATTAATTTTTACAGTCCGAAGCTGCCCTTGGTTCATTTGCACAGTTTCAGAACATGTCACAAGGACCGTGCCATCGCTAGCGAGCGCGATTTTTGCGCTGTGGACTCCATTGGAGTTGGAAAAGGTCTGGCGCCAGATTTCATGGCCGTCGGCAGGGTCAAGCCTGGCGACGGCGCAATCGTTAGGCCCATAGGCAGCAACATA
>JAEUNB010000103.1 GCA_016790625.1 Betaproteobacteria bacterium
TCATCGCGGCTTTCGCGGCATATGCGAAAAAACGCGGTCATACAACCAGTTCGGCACCAGCCGCAATATGCGCGCAGCGATACCCATGCTCCAGGGAATGACGGTAAAGCTGGTTTTTGCATCAATGGCGCGGGCAAAGCGGATTACCGCCTGATCAACATCGATCAGGAACGGCATCTTGAACTTGTTCACCGCCGTCATTGGTGTGCGGATGTAGCCCGGACAAATCGTCACCACCGACACGCCGGCGCTGCGCAGCTCGACTCGCAACGATTCGCAGTAGCGGATCGCCGCGGCTTTTGAAGCCGAATAGGCGCCGCCACCGGGAATGCCGCGAAACCCGGCCACGCTGGCAATCCCGACCAGCGTCCCCTTGCCCGCTTTGCTCATCGGTTCCACAAAGGGGTGGAAGGTATTCGCCATGCCGATCACATTGATATCGAATATTTCCTGAAAGGTTTTCAGGTCATCTGTCATTCCGGTCAGCGTGCCACGCGATACGCCGGCATTGGCAATCACGATGTCGGGAACACCGTGCCGCGAAATGAAATCGGCGGCGGCGTCTTTCAAGCCGTCAATGTCGCGCACATCGATTGCGTAAATCACAGGGCGGGGGGTGACTTCTGCGGCTAGCCGTTCAAGATGATCCTTGCGGCGAGCAACCAGCCCCAACTGGTAGCCGCGCGAAGCATAGAGGCGTGCAAGCGATTCACCAATTCCAGAGGATGCGCCGGTGAGAAAAACGGTTCTTGTTGTCATAAGTACATTTTACGCGCCGAGACACCCACAGACGATGCCATGCCACAAATGAAACGGGCGGCCACTGGCCGCCCGAAATCCGTCAAAACTTGATGCGTTACTTCTTTGCCGGTGCGGCAGCCGGCGCTGGCTTGGCCGCAACTGCGGGCTTCATCGCTGCACGAGCCTCTGCGATCAGGCGATCCGTGTTCTCGAACATGCGTTCAGAGCTACCGGCCTGCTCGAGAAGGAAGCGGCCGTTCACGACCAGGGTCGGTGTCGCGGCAATCTTGTAGTCCTGCGCCATGTTGCGCGCACGCTTGATCTTGTTGTCGACCGAGAACGATTTTTGCACTTCCTCGTACTTCTTCGGATCCACACCCTGCTTTTCCAGCCACTTATTCAGCAATGCGGGAGCTCCCAGATTAACGTTCTCTACATTAACCGCATCGAAGATTTTCTGGTGCAACTTTTCAACCAGCCCCATCGCTTCCAGCGTATAGAAGATCGGGATGCTGTCCACGCCGCGAACTGCAAAAGGTGCCGGCACACGCTTCAGCTTGACGTCGGCCGGCTGGCGCTTGGCCCAGATCTCAAGCTTCGGTTCAAGGTTGGCACAGTGGATACAACCATAGGCGAAGAACTCCAGCACTTCGATCTTGCCGTCGTTTTCGACCGGTTGCGGCGGATTGAGCGGCGTGATTTCACGCGGCGCCTGCGCCAGCGCCACACCCATGGCCAATGCCGCAAACATGGCCAGCGCAGCACGCTGGAAGGAGGTTTTCAGACTCATTTTCATTTCCCGTTAATGTTGAAGAGATGGCTCAGTCGGAACCCTTGACCACCACGGCGCCGATACCGCCTTGTGACAAGGCTGACTTGATTCTGTTCACTTCGTCCTGGCTTTTGTAAGGCCCCAGCCTTACCCGGTACAACGTTCCCTTGTCCGGCAAGTTGACCGCGCGCACATTGGCCTCGAAGCCGGCAAAGGCGACCTTGGCCTTCATGTTTTCGGCATCGGACTGGTTCTGGAATGCGCCTGCCTGCAAAAAGAACGTTTCGTTGCTGGCTGGCTTTACGTCTAGCTTGGGCTCGGCTTTGGGTTCGGGCTTGCTCTCCACCCTGACCGCTGGCTTGGCCTCCGGGACAGGTTTTGCCGGAGGCTCTGCCGCAACTTTGGGGGGGGCACTCGTCTCGCTTTTGCCGGTCTTTTCGCCGGGCAGAATTTGATAGAAGTCGAAACGCGGTTTTTCCGGATCCGCTTTGGCCGTTGTGGCAGGCGGACTTGATGGCGGATTCAGCGATTTGGCTGGCAACGTCTGCAAAGCTTCTACCGGACGCGATTTTTCGACAAACGGGTTGTTCGCCCGATTGAGCCAGATGGCGAGCCCCAGCGCCAGGCCGATACCCAGCAGCAGACCGATGATGATGCCGATAAACATCGGGTTCAGGCCCCGCTTCTTACCTGCGCTTCTTGGCGGTCCGGCCGGCTTCAATCCACCCGATGCGTCGTCGCGTGCCATGACTTACATCTTCTCCGGCGCGGAAACGCCCACCACGGCCAGGCCGTTCTTCAACACCTGCCGGGTTGCCAGAATCAATGCCAATCGGGCCAGCTTCAATTTTTCGTCCTCAACCAGAAACTTCTCGGCATTGTAGTAGCTATGCAGCTTGGCAGCGAGATCGGACAGATACACACAAACCAAGTGCGGTGCCAGCTCTCTTGCCGCTGCCGCAAGTAGCTCGGGGAAATCCGCCATCGCGCGCAGCAGGTCGGATTCATATTTGCTCGTCAGCGGTGAAAGGTCAGCGCCCCGTAACGAAGCGACATCACCCCCCCACTGCGCCAGTACGCTGCAGATGCGCGCATGCGCGTACTGCACGTAGTAAACCGGATTATCTTCCGATCGACTCTTGGCCAGATCGATATCAAAGGTGAGCTGCGAATCGGATTTGCGCATGACGAAGAAATAACGCGTCGCATCGCGACCCACCTCATCGATCAGATCGCGCAGCGTCACATAGCTACCGGCGCGCTTGGAAATTTTTACCTCCTCGCCGCCGCGCATCACCGTGATCATCTGGTGCAGCACGTAGTCCGGATAGCCCTGCGGCACGCCCATCTGCATCGCCTGCAAACCAGCGCGCACACGTGCCAGCGAGCCGTGATGATCGGCGCCCAGCTCTGTGATGGCACGACCAAAGCCGCGCTCCCATTTGGTGACGTGATAGGCGATGTCCGGCACAAAATAGGTGAAGGTGCCGTCGGACTTGCGCATCACGCGATCCTTGTCGTCACCATAGTCGGTCGTCTTCAGCCACAGCGCGCCATCTTTCTCGTAGGTATGGCCCATGCGCACCAGATGCTCAACGGTCTTTTCCACCAGGCCGTCGGTATACAGCGATGACTCCAGATAATGCACATCGAACTGCACGTCGAATGCCTTGAGATCGAGGTCTTGTTCGTGACGTAGCGCCGCGACCGCGAACTTGCACACCGCATCGAAGTTTTCACCCTTCGCATCGGCGGGATTTTCCGCCGCGTAACGCTCGGCGATTTCGACGATGTACTGGCCGCGATAACCGTCTTCGGGGAAAGCAGCGTCAATGCCGGCTTTCTCGCGCAAACGCGCCTGCACCGACAAACCTAGATTGTTGATCTGCGCGCCGGCGTCGTTGTAATAGAACTCGCGACTGACATTCCAGCCCTGCGTCTCCAGGAGGCGCGCCAGCGTGTCGCCAGTGGCGGCTCCTCGACCGTGGCCCACATGCAGCGGACCGGTGGGATTGGCGGAAACGAATTCGACCATTACTTTCTTGCCGGCACCGTCGGTACTTTTGCCGAACTCATCCGCAGCTGCGAAGATGGCAGGAACCACGCGCGTTTCTGCCGACGCTGCCAGACGAATATTGATGAAGCCAGGGCCGGCGATATCGGGCTTGCCGGTTATCAGATCGGAAGCCGGCAGCGCCGCCACTATCGCCTCGGCGATATCACGTGGCTTGGCACCCAATTTCCTGGCGAGCTGCAAGGCGCTGTTGACAGCGAAATGGCCGTGGTCGGGGTTTTTCGGTTTCTCGACCTCAATCGCAAACGGAGCTTCGTCTTGCTGAAGCGCCGGGTAAGCGGAAAACAGGGCTTGCTGGAACAGCGCGGCAACGGCGCGCTTGTTGTCGATAAATGCGGCAGAAGGCATGCGGAAAAGGCTCTTGAATAAGACTGGGATTATAGCCGGACGACTATGGCAACGCGATGGCGGCACGCGGATTCGAGTGAGTGCCACATAGCACAAACAGGAAAAACCCTATATCTGGCGCGGATTTTCAGCCAAAATTGCCCGGAAAGCCGCGCCAGATATAGAGATTCATCCGCAAGGACAGCGGGTCAAACGTCCTGCGGATCAACGTCGATACTCCATTTCACCGCGCGCGTCTCGTGGCGGCGAACGACAGGCAACCATGCCGCAAGAAACTGTTGCATCGCGGGCCGTGAATCCGCCTGCACCATCAGCTGCTGACGCTCGAATCCTGCCTTGCGCGCCAGCGTTGCCGGAATCGGATCCCAAACCTGAATTCCCGCTTCCGGATGAAGTGCCCTGGCCTCATCCGCCGCCGCCGTCATGAATTGCTCCAGCACCGGCAGCGATTTCGCCTCGGCACGCAGCAGCGCCAGGAACGTAAACGGCGGCAGGTGCGCCTGCTGGCGCTCATTCAAGGCCATGACGGCAAAGCGCGCATGATCCTGCACCGCGACAGCCGCATACAGCGGGTGACTCGCAAAGCGGGTCTGAATCAACACCCGGCCCGGCAAACCCGCCCGGCCCGCGCGGCCCGACACCTGCATCAGCTGCGCGACCATTCGCTCGGCGGCACGAAAGTCGGCAGAGAACATGGCGCCGTCGGCGTTTACCACGCCGACCAGCGTTATGCGCGAAAAGTCATGCCCCTTGGACAACATCTGCGTGCCGACCAGCACATCGATTTCGCCGCTGGCTGCGGCGTCGAAAATCTTTTCCGCGGCACCGCGCCGCCGCGTCGAATCGCGATCGACGCGAGCAATCCGCACTGCTGGCAATCTCGCGCGCAGCGCGGACTCCACCCGCTCCGTTCCCTGCCCGGCCGGGATCAGCTCATGACTGCCGCATTCGACACATTTGGCCGCAACTTTAGTCTGATAGCCGCAGTGATGACATTTGAGCCGGCGTTCCTTCTGATGGAATACCAGCCGCGCGCTGCAGCGCGAACATGCAGGTATCCATCCACACTGGCCGCATACCAGCGCCGGGGCATAGCCGCGGCGATTGATAAACACCAGCGCCTGCTCGCCGCGCTTGACGGTCTCGTCGATGGCCGCAATTAGCGCGAGCGACAAGCCATCCTCGGTTCGCGCGGCATTGAGATCGATGAATTCAACGCGCGGCAACAATGCACCGGGTGTTGCCCGCTCAGTGAGCTTAAGCTCGGCAAAGCGCCCACGTGCGACGTTGTGGATGCTTTCCAGCGACGGCGTGGCCGAGCCCAGCACCACGGGGCATTCGGCTTGTCGTGCACGAAACACGGCAACGTCGCGTGCCGAATAACGGAAGCCTTCCTGTTGTTTGAATGAGGCATCGTGTTCCTCGTCGACCACAATCAGGCCGAGCCGCGGCAGCGGCGTGAAAACCGCCAACCGCGTGCCGACCACAATGTCCGCCATTCCGGATTGCGCGTGCAGGTAAGCATTCATGCGCGAAATCTCGGCCATGCCACTGTGTTGTTCGACGATTTCCGCATCCGGAAAACGCAACGCCAGCTGCCTGACAAATTGCGGCGTGAGATTGATCTCCGGAATCAGGATCAGCGCCTGCCTGCCCGCACGCAGCGTCGCGGCAACGGCATTCAGATAGACCTCGGTCTTCCCGCTGCCAGTGATACCGGACATCAGCAGCGGCGCAAATTTACCCAGCGCCGAGGTAATCGAATCAACTGCGTTTGCCTGATCGGCATTTAGCGCCGGGCCGGCGATAAACGATGGAGAACTGCCAGAGGAAGGAACAGATTGCTGGGCAGCGTCCGCCTCGATCACCCACCCTTTGCCACGCAGCAGCGCGAGCGTATTTGCCGCGCGCTCGTGTCGCGATTTCAATGCCGCTGCAGTGGCTGGCCCTTGCATCAATGCATTCAACATCGCGCGCTGCGCCACGGCCCGCGCGGGAAGCGTCGGCAATGCAGCGATCCCTGATGGAGTAATCGTCAGAATCTGTGCGCGTTTCGGCTGAACCGGCTTGGACGCGCGCATTGCCGGCGGAATCGCATTCAGCGCAATCGGGCCGAACGGATGGTGGTAATAACGCTGACAAAACAGGAACAGCTCAAGCTCTTCCGCCGAGAAAGCCGGCAGCGCGCGTTGCACGTGCAGGATGGCTTTCAGCTTCCCGGCATCGACCTCGCTGGCTTCGGGCAGATCGATGATGACCCCCGTCATCTTGCGCGTACCGAAAGGCACCACAACCAGACGCCCGATATCAGCCGTTGAGGCTCCGGGCGCCAGGAAATCGAAGGTTTTCTCCAGCGGAACGTCGAGCGCCACGCGAATAATCGGTTCGCTGATCACGCCACGGCCGCCGCTAGGGAAAATCGCCAAACTCCGCGTCTGGCTTGGCCTGCCGACCTGTGGATAACTTTGTGCATAGGTCCGCTTGCGCGTCTGTTTTGCCAGACAAAATTCCTGTCAGGATTATTTTGTGCGCCGCAAAATAAATTTAAATTCTTTAAAAAACATGGTATTGCGAGGCTTTCCTGCCACCAATTACCAACAGCCGTCGCTATCTGCATAGAACAGGCTTTCTGTGCATAAGCAAGCCCGTGCCGCGCTTTTTGCAGAAATATTTTTCTTGACAAGGCGCCTCGCCTAAACGCGAGCACTGGCGCGGTGAACCACGTTAACGAGCGCTTCGACATGGGCGGGATCGGTAAATTGCGAAATACCGTGGCCGAGATTGAATACATGTCCATCAGCCGTTCCGTCGGCAGCAAATTCCGCCAAAACGCGCTTGGCTTCCCGCTCAATGGTGGCCGGCTCGCCGAATAGCGTGTTTGGGTCGAGGTTGCCCTGCAGGGCAACCTTGTTGCCAACCCTGCGCTTGGCATCCGCGAGATTGATGGTCCAGTCCACACCCAGTGCATCAGCACCGATTTCCGCCATCGATTCGAGCCACAAGCCGCCACCCTTGGTGAAAAATATCCTCGGCACGATGCGGCCTTCGTTATTGCGTTTGAGACCAGCCATCACGCGCTTGGCATAGGCCAGTGAAAACTCGCGATAGGCGTTGTGCGCCAATGTCCCGCCCCAGGTATCGAACAACATCACCGCCTGCGCGCCGGCATCGATCTGCGCGTTGAGGTAGGCGATAACGCTCTCGGCATTTTTTTCCAGAATGGTGTGAAGCAGGTCGGGCCGCTGATAAAGCATGGTCTTGATGCGCCGAAAGTCATCCGAGCCGCCACCTTCGACCATGTAGCAAGCGAGCGTAAACGGACTGCCGGAAAAACCGATCAGCGGCACGCGTCCATTCAATGCTTTGCGAATCTGCGACACCGCGTCGGTCACGTATTGCAGCTGCTGCATATCGGCCAATGGCAGGCGCTTCACATCCTCTTCCGTGCGAACGGTGCGCTCAAACTTGGGGCCTTCGCCTTCGGCAAAGTACAGGCCCAAGCCCATTGCATCGGGAATAGTCAGGATGTCGGAGAAAAGAATCGCGGCATCGAGCGGAAACCGATCAAGCGGCTGCAAAGTGACTTCAGTACAGTAGCCGGGATTCTTGGCCAGCCCCAGAAAGCTGCCGGCGCGTTTACGCGTCGCATTGTATTCGGGCAGATAGCGGCCAGCCTGGCGCATGATCCAGATTGGCGTGTAGGGCGTTGGTTCGCGCATCAGCGCGCGCAGGAAAGTGTCGTTTTGCAGGGTCATCATCGCGGAAAAGAAAAAGCGCGATCGATCGATCACGCCCGTGGATTATCTCATTCGCATGGTGCGCCATTCGAAACTGACGTGAAATCAAAACTCCAGCACTGGCGCGCATTTCAGGGCATTTTTGCCCGGAGACGCGCGCCAGTGCTTGAGTTTGAAGATTGAGCCTGATATCTCAACAGCACGACGCGGACTGTTTCAGCCTTCAGCGCGGCAGCTCAGAACTTCCCATCAGGAATTCATCGACAGCGCGGGCGCATTGCCGCCCCTCACGAATCGCCCACACCACCAGCGATTGCCCGCGGCGCATATCACCTGCGGCAAACACTTTCGGATTGGCCGTCTGATAGGCGCCGACGCCTTCTGTGGTCGCCTTCACATTGCTGCGAGCATCTTTTTCCACGCCCAGCGCTGCAAACTGTTCAACCAATCCGCTTTGCACCGGCCCGAGAAAGCCCATCGCCAGCAGCACCAGATCCGCTTTAATTTCGAATTCCGATCCGGCGACTTCCTGCATCCGCATTTGGCCTCCCTGATCTTTCCACTCGACGCGAACCGCTTTCAGTGCCTCAACCTTGCCGTTCTTGCCGATGAACTCCTTGGTCGCAATCGACCAGTCGCGTTCGCAGCCCTCTTCATGCGAAGACGATGTGCGCAATTTGATCGGCCAGTAGGGCCAAACCATCGGCTTGTTCTCCTGCTCAGGCGGCTGGGGAAGAAGCTCGAACTGCGTTACCGATTTCGCACCGTGGCGATTGGACGTGCCAACACAGTCGCTGCCCGTATCACCGCCACCGATAACCACCACGTGCTTGCCGGTGGCCATAATCTGGCCCGCAATCTTGTCGCCAGCGACCACCTTGTTTTGCTGCGGCAGGAATTCCATCGCATAGTGCACACCCGCCAGTTCGCGGCCGGGAACCGGCAAATCGCGCGGCAGCTCCGCGCCGCCTGAGAGCACTACCGCATCAAAATCCTGCATCAACACGTTCGCCGGTGTATCGACGCCGATATGCTGACTCACGCGAAATTGCACGCCCTCGGCTTCCATCTGCGCAACGCGGCGGTCGATATGCGACTTTTCCATTTTGAAATCTGGAATGCCGTAGCGCAACAAACCGCCGATTCGATCCGATTTTTCAAACACGATCACGTCGTGCCCGGCGCGCGCCAACTGCTGCGCAACAGCCAAGCCTGCCGGCCCTGAGCCAACTACCGCCACGCGCTTGCCTGTCTTGCGCTTCGGCGGCATCGGCGCCACCAAACCCAACTCCCAACCCTTGTCGATGATCGCGTGTTCGATCGACTTGATACCGACCGCATCATCATTGATATTGAGCGTGCACGCCGCTTCGCAGGGTGCGGGGCAAACGCGACCGGTGAACTCCGGGAAATTGTTGGTCGAGTGAAGTGTATCCAACGCCTCCTGCCAGTTCTGGCGGAATACCAGATCGTTGAAATCCGGAATGATGTTGTTTACCGGACAGCCATTCTGGCAAAACGGAATACCGCAATCCATGCAGCGCGCACCCTGAACTTTTGCTTCGTCGTCACTCAGGTGGAGCACGAACTCCTTGTAATTCTTCAGCCGCTCGGCCGGCGGAATCGAGGCCTCCGCCAAACGTTGGTACTCCAGAAATCCGGTGGGCTTTCCCATGCAATTACCTGTTCGTCAATTTATCGTAGTAGTGGCAATCAAGCGGCTTTTTGCTTGAGGGCGGCTGTATTTTTCGCGGCAATTTCAGTCAGCGCACGACGATACTCAGTCGGCATGACTTTGACGAACAGACGCGACCACTTCGGCCAGTTGGCCAATATGTCCATGGCGCGCTGGCTGCCGGTGTACTTGGCATGGTTCTCGATCAGCGACTTCAACAATGCCGTGTCGGACTGACCAAGATGCGACGAAGGCGAAACGGTATCCGAGAGCGCTTCCAGTTCAACCATGGACAGATTGCAGCGGTCCTTGAATTGACCGGCTTCATCCAATACATAAGCCACGCCACCTGACATGCCGGCGGCGAAATTTCGTCCGGTCGCACCCAGCACCACCACAGTGCCACCGGTCATGTATTCGCACCCATGATCGCCGGTACCTTCAACCACGGCGGTTGCGCCCGAATTGCGAACACAGAATCGCTCCCCGGCAACGCCGCGGAAATAGGACTCGCCCGCCGTCGCGCCGTACATCACCGTGTTGCCGACAATAATGTTCTGCAGCGGATCGCCTTTGAAATCGCTTTGCGGTTTGACGATCACACGGCCACCGCTCAAACCCTTGCCGACGTAGTCATTGGCCTGCCCTGAAAGCTCCATGGTGACGCCGCGCGCAAGAAACGCGGCGAAGCTTTGTCCGGCCGTACCAGTGAGCGAAATATGTATCGTGTCTGCCGGCAGGCCTTCGCTGCCGTATCGTTTCGCCACTTCGCCCGACAGCATTGCACCTGCAGTGCGATTCAGGTTGCGGATTGCCGTCTCGATCACAACGCGCTCGCGCTTCTCAAGTGCCGGCGCAGATTTCTTGATCAGCAGATTATCCAGTGCGCCCTCCAGGCCATGGTCCTGCGACTCGGTGTGATGACGAGCCACTTCGGCAGGCATATTCACCTGATGGAAGATGCGCGAAAAGTTGAGGCCCTTGGCCTTCCAGTGCTCGATGCCCTTGCTTGTGTCGAGCAGGTCGGCGCGACCAATCAGGTCATCAAACTTGCGAACACCCATCGCGGCCATGAGTTCGCGAACCTCTTCGGCGACGAAGAAAAAGAAGTTCACAACATGCTCCGGCTGACCGGAGAATTTCTTGCGCAGCACAGGATCCTGCGTAGCCACACCAACCGGACAGGTGTTGAGGTGGCACTTGCGCATCATGATGCAGCCTTCAACCACCAGCGGCGCGGTCGCAAAGCCGAATTCGTCAGCCCCCAGCAACGCACCAATGACGACATCGCGGCCAGTCTTGATCTGCCCGTCGACTTGCACCGCGATGCGACCGCGCAAGCGATTCAGCACCAGCGTCTGCTGCGTTTCGGCCAAGCCGAGTTCCCAAGGCGTGCCGGCGTGCTTGATCGATGAAACCGGCGATGCGCCGGTGCCGCCGTCATGGCCGGCAATGGTGACGTGATCGGCCTTGGCTTTGGCGACACCTGCGGCCACCGTGCCGACGCCCACCTCCGACACCAGTTTGACCGAAATCGATGCGCTTGAATTGCAGTTCTTCAGGTCATGAATCAACTGCGCCAAATCTTCAATCGAATAGATATCGTGATGCGGCGGCGGCGAAATCAACTCCACACCTGGCGTGGCGTACCTCAATTGACCGATGTATTCCGAAACCTTGTGCCCCGGAAGCTGACCACCCTCTCCCGGCTTTGCGCCTTGCGCCATCTTGATCTGAATCTGGTCGGCGGAATTCAAATACTCCGCAGTAACACCGAAGCGTGCGGAGGCGACCTGTTTAATACGCGAACGCAATGAATCCCCGGCTTGCAACGCAATGTCGGTCTCGACGGCATCGCCCAGCTTGCTCTTCAGCGTTTCGCCCTTCTTGACCGGGATATAGCGCTTCGGATCTTCACCGCCTTCGCCGGTATTGGATTTGCCGCCGATGCGATTCATCGCCACTGCCAGCGTCGCATGAGCCTCAGTGGAGATCGAACCCAACGACATGGCTCCCGTTGCAAAGCGCTTGACGATTTCCTTGGCAGGCTCAACTTCATCAATCGGCACGGCGACCGCAGCCGACTTGATTTCAAACAGCCCACGCAAGGTCATGTGCCGGCGCGTCTGGTCATTGATGATCCTGGCGTATTCCTTGTACGTCGCGTACGAATTGGCCTTGGTCGAATGCTGCAATTTCGCAATCGCATCCGGCGTCCACATGTGCTCTTCGCCGCGCACTCGATAGGCGTACTCACCGCCGGCATCCAGTTGCGTACGCAGCACCGGATCATCGCCAAATGCCTTGCGATGCTGCTGCATGGCTTCTTCGGCAATTTCAAAAATACCAATGCCCTCGACATTGCTGGCGGTGCCGGTGAAGTATTTCTTGATGAACTCGCTGGAAAGGCCAACGGCTTCGAAAATCTGCGCGCCGCAATAACTCTGGTAGGTCGAAATACCCATCTTCGACATCACCTTGAGCAGGCCTTTCGAAATCGCCTTGATGTATTTCTTCTCGGCTTCCTTCGGATCCATTTCCGGCAGGTAATCGCGCATGTTATGCAGTGTTTCCAGCGCGAGGTAAGGATGCACCGCTGCAGCGCCGTAGCCGCCGAGCAACGCGAAATGATGAACTTCGCGCGCACTGCCGGTCTCGACCACAAGGCCGGTTGAGGTGCGCAAACCTTTGCGTACCAAGTGTTGATGAATCGCGCCCACCGCGAGTAACGCAGGAATCGGCACGCGGTCCGCATTAACATTCCGGTCGGTGACAATCAGCAGGTTGTATCCCAGTCGAAGAGCGTCCTCAGCATGAGCACAAAGCGATGCAACCGCTGCCTCAATACCCTCGGTACCCCACGATGCGGGATAAGTGATATCGAGCTCATGACTGCGGAAATAATTGCCGGTGAACATGTCGATATGGCGGATTTTTTCCATATCGTCGGCGGTCAACACCGGTTGCGGCACTTCCAGCCATTTGCCCGGATCGGTGTGATGAATATCGAGCAGATTCGGGCGCGGACCAATCGTAATTGCCGTCGACATCACCAGCTCTTCCCGAATAGGGTCGATCGGCGGGTTGGTCACCTGCGCAAACAACTGCTTGAAGTAGTGATAAAGATTGCGCGTCTTGTTCGACAACACGGCCAGCGGCGAATCGTTGCCCATGGAGCCGGTGGCTTCGACACCCGCTTTCGCCATGTTCGACAGAATGACTTTCAGGTCTTCCTGCGTATAGCCAAACGCTTGCTGCCGATCCAGCAGTGGAACCGGCGACACTTCAGCGGGCGCCGGCTCGGGCAAATCGTCGAGACGAATGCGGGCCTGTTCAACCCAGTCGCGATACGGTTTGGCGGTCGCCAATTCGCGCTTGAGCTGTTCGTCATCGACCAGGCAGCCCTTCTCGATATCGACCAAGAACATTTTGCCCGGCTGCAGGCGCCATTTTTTGACGATCTTCGATTCCGGGATATCCAGCACGCCAGCTTCGGACGCCAGCACCACAACATCGTCGTCGGTGAGGACATAACGCGCAGGTCGCAGGCCATTGCGATCAAGCGTCGCGCCGATCTGGCGACCGTCGGTGAAAGCCATTGCCGCCGGGCCATCCCACGCTTCCATCAGGGTGGCGTGATATTCGTAGAACGCGCGGCGATCTTCATCCATCAGCTTGTGACCGCTCCATGCTTCCGGAATCATCATCATCATCGCGTGTGCCAGCGAATAGCCGCCCATCACCAGCATTTCAAGACAGTTGTCGAAGCTGGCCGAGTCCGACTGGCCATCA
The DNA here is from genome assembly GCA_016790625.1 of Betaproteobacteria bacterium. Lineage (GTDB taxonomy): Bacteria > Pseudomonadota > Gammaproteobacteria > Burkholderiales > Usitatibacteraceae > UKL13-2. Next base: position 13,140 of record JAEUNB010000103.1, read on the forward strand.
TAAATAAGCGGCCAGATCTTCTTCAGATCCTCTTTCAACACCGGCGAGGCAATCGCCTGCTGGCGCGCGCGAATCCAGTTGACGTTGCCGCGGAGAGTGTTGATCTCACCGTTGTGCGCAATCATGCGAAACGGGTGCGACAGATCCCAAGTCGGGAAGGTATTGGTAGAAAAACGCTGGTGCACCAGGGCCAACGCGGTAACCATCGCCGGGTCCTGCAGATCGACGAAATACTTGCCCACCTGATCGGCCAGCAACATGCCCTTGTAAACGATGGTGCGCGTCGAAAATGACGGTACGTAGAACTCCTTGCCGTGTCGCAGATTCAGTGCCTGAATGGCGTGGCCGGAACGCTTGCGAATGATGTACAGCTTGCGTTCCAGGTCATCCTGATTCATCTCGCTCGATCCGCGGGCGACGAAGACCTGACGAATCAGCGGCTCCACCGCAATGGTCGCTGCAGAAAGTCCGTTGTTGTCAGTGGGCACATCACGCCACCCCAGCAGGATCTGACCTTCGGCGTGAATCGCACGCACGATCTCCTGTTCGCACGCCATGCGCGAAGCGGGTTCACGCGGCAGGAACACCATGCCAACGCCGTATTGCCCAATCGCGGGAAGCGTCAGCCCCTGCTTGCCGCAGACGCGACGCAGATGTTGATCCGGAACCTGAATCAGAATACCGGCGCCGTCGCCCAAGAGCGGGTCATATCCGGTGGCACCACGGTGAGAAAGATTCTCAAGGATTTTCAGCCCTTGCTCGACCAGCGAATGCGAGCGCTTGCCTTTTACGTGCGCAACGAATCCTACGCCGCAAGCATCGTGCTCATTGCGAGGATCGTAAAGACCTTGGGGGCCATGGGCATCGGGCCGCGAGGGCGAAGCTGCGGGCGTCAGTGGCACCTGCTGCGAGGCGGCAACGTCTTGGGTCATGCGTATTTCTCCGAGAAAAACAGGGTAACAAGGTGAATGACCGCGTACTGCCGAAGCAGAACCATCATCATGCACTCAAATATTGTTACCGGGATTCAGAGGCTTATGGCCCCGCAGTTTTCGACGGACGGGACGCTCGATAAAGCCACCCAACACGCTGATGCAGAAAGACTAATCCGGAATGATTTGATAATAGCGCCTCAATTTGCGCGGTGCAACAAATTTGTCTCACCGAACGAATTACATGGCAAGACACGCTGGCAAGGCTTTCTTGTTCATAGTGATTCCCACGAATCACTTTGATAGAATCCCAATGCTGGCAAGCACTTTTGCGATATTGTTGCGGTAATGCCTCAACACCAAAAAAGGAATTTCGTCGTGATCAACAAATGTGCAATCGGACGAGGCATAACCCTAGTCGTCACACTCGTTTTCACGGGCATTCTGAATTCCTGCGGCAGCGGGGCGGTATCCGCTCCAGACCCTGCGGCAGGAACGCCACTATCCGTGTTCCCAGGCGCGGCGGATGTATTCCCCGATGTACCTACGACGTTTACGGTAAGCGGCGGAACGCCGGCCTATACCATCTTCTCCAGCAACAGCGTTGCGCTACCAGTCACGCCTGCTGTCAGCGGAACAACTTTCACGATCGTTCCCGCAGCGGTTTCCGCAGATACCCCTGTCGACATCACGGTACGAGATGCAACAAACAAATCGATTGTCGCAAAAGCGAATATAAAACCCTCGACCCTAATTAACCAAGTCACTTTCACGCCGATAGCCCCTACTGGCAACGGTTGTGGCACTGGCATCTGTAGCGGTGGTGACGCTCAGGTTGTCGTAAGGGCGGCATTGAACGGGATCGTTCTGAAGTCGCGCCCGATTCGATTTGAACTCTATCAAGGCTCATTTAAGATTGTCACGCCGGGTACTGGTCAGCTTGTTAACTCGCTCACCATAAATACCGATGAGCAAGGCGACGCGGTGGTACGAATTACTGCGACCCCGGGCGCGCCGACTCAAGTTGCCACTATTCAATCCACTGATGTAGCGACTGGACTTTCGCGGCGCTACAACTTCAATATCATTCAGCAAATATCTGGGGCAGGCGTTCTGTCGACATTGCCAAGCGGCGGTGTCACTTTGAAGGGCGCCAAAGGTGGCGCTGGCCAAGATGGGTTTTGTCCAAGCGGTCCGTTTGCGGTGGTTGACTACTATATTTTCGGCGGGACACCGCCGTATGTTGTAGCGTCTCCACTGCCCACCCTTGCCTCTCCGATTCCAAGCGTTGTTACGTCAAGTGGGGGGAGATTCACAGCTCAGATCAACGGCTGCGGCAAGGTCTCATTTATCGTGACCGACGCAACGGGACGAACAATCGAGACTTCGGCGATCGACTCCCAGCAGGGAGACAAGGGTGACGCTTTACCCACTACATCGAACTCGTTGGGCGTTTCGCCCACATCACTTACTATTGCTTGCGGGAGCTCAGCAAGCGTCTCGGTGGTGGGTAGCGGTACCTACACCACTACAATCGCGACCGGTGGGGGGGCAGGATTCTCAGTCACCCCAGCGAGTGGCGCCATCCCAAACACGGTCACGCTAGCTGCGGCATCTGGCGTGATCTCATCGCCAATTACGGTTAACTTCATCGCAGGCACGACTCTTCAGCCAGTTACGATCACGGTAACAGGAATCATCGCCGGAAGCTGCCCGTAGTCAACCCTGATATTTTTCTCATTTAATCAATGAATTATCGTCTTTTGCACATAGCGCGACATTCACCCTCATGTTATCTAGCTCGCGCACCACAACGACAAGTTCGCCAATTTTGAAAAACACTTGCAACGAACTGCAAGTTGCGCTTTAATAAAGTGAGGTAAAGCCATAATTTTTAAGTAAACTGGCGAAATCCGGGGTGACAAATCCCCCGACAAACGCAGAAGACATGAGGACACCATCGTGGCGATAAACAGATACTTCCGCAGCATCAGTTCCTTGGCGAAGCGGGGCGCGATGGCCGCGCTGCTCGCTTCGATGACCACCCTGCTGGTCTCGTGTGGCGGCGGCGGAACAACAGGCGGCGATCCCAGAGATACCGGAGCGTTGGCGATCATTCCAAACACGGGATCGATGTACGCAAACGTGCCGCAATTGTTCAATATCGCCGGCGGACGGGCGCCCTATCTGGTTGTTTCCAACGAGCAGACCGTCGTCCCGATCAATACGACAATCACCGGCAATACATTTACGGTGGTGCCCAATCAACCCGGCGTGGTCGATCCACAAACCGATCCCAATGTCGTCCCCTCACGCTCGGTCACTATCACCGTGCGCGATTCAGCCGGTACACAAATCAACGGCACCTACAACGTGCTGCAGAACTTCCTGACAGGCTACGGTTTGTCGATCACCACGCTGGCCAACTGCCAGGCAGGCGGTGCAACAACAACCACCCCGACCGACGCCTGCGCGGGCGCGGACTCACTGGTTACACTGGTACCCATTACCAACGGTTTGCGCTACGCAGGCAAACAGATGCGCCTGACATCGACCTTCGGTCCGTTTGCGTTCATCCTGGACAGCACCGGTGTCACCGGGGGCACCTACACCACCAATGCCGATAGCGCAGGGGTGGTCACGGCAAGAATTCGCGTTCAGCAAAACGCGGCAACGCAATACGCGCAGTTCCGCTTGTTCGAGGTCGCCACTGGCGCATACCGGGATGTTACCTTTGTCATTCTTAATTCAAACGGGACGCAGGTGGCTCTTTCCACCGTTCCATCAAGCATCAATCTGGCCGGCGCAACCACTGCACAATGCGGGACTGGGCAAGTCAACCTGTTTGTGCGAGGCGGCCAGCCGCCATATACGGCGTCCACAACTTTCCCGGGCGCAATTGGGATTTCGCCGCCGATAGTGCAAAACAGTGGCGATGCTTTCACGATTTCAATGTTCAATCAGAATTTCTGCCTGTCCCCAGGAACGGTGGTAATCACCGACGGAAGGGGTTCGTTTGTGACTGTGGACATCACCACTACGGCCGGCACTGCGGCCCCTGTGCTGCCGCTGACCGCCGCCCCCAATTCGATCTGTATTCCCGATAGTGGAACCGGTGTAATCAGCATTTCGGGTGGCAACAACAACAAGGTGATTAACTCCAGCAATCCAGGACTCGCTTCGGCAGTACCCACAACCGGTACCGGCAACTTCACCACGACGATCAATGCGCTGGGTGCCGGTGGAGGCGTGGGTCAAGCTGTAACGTTGACGGTTAGCGATGGTGGCTCCACAGCAACAATCAACGTAACCCGCAAGACGACGTGTCCATAAGTCTTTAGTCACGGACAAACGGGCACCTTCGGGTGCCCGTTTGTTTTGGCGCGTACGATGACGAATAGCCTGACATCAGCAACGACCGCATTTCTGCTGGCCGGCTTACTAACGGCGGGTGCCATCATTCTGCTGAACAGGAGTGGGCTGGCAGCTGCCTCGATAGACACGCCCAATCATCGCTCCCTGCATGCTCTCCCAACCGCTCGCATTGGCGGCCTGGCAATGCTGTTGGCTTTGATACCAACCATGCTCATATGGCTGCCCGCGGGGAAAATGCTGGCCGCTCTTTTTCTTGCTGCCGCGCTCGCCGCAGTTTCAATTGTAGACGACAGGATCAATTTGCCAGTTATCTCCAGACTGGCTGCACACATTGTTACCGCAGGATTGCTTGTCTACCTGTGGGCAAGCGATAGCGCGGCACCTGGGAACGTCATCGCCGGAAGTCCCGTGCGCGGATCAGGCCAGTTGCTTTCAATGGCATGCATTGTTTTGCTGCTGCTTGCGCTCGGCTGGATGACCAATCTGTTCAACTTCATGGACGGCGCCAATGGCATGGCGGGCGGCATGGCGGCAACAGGTTTCGCCACCTACGCAGTGGCAGCAACCGTTTCCCCGGTTCCCAACAGCGAAATCGTGCTGATTGGCGCATCGATCGCAGGGGCGGCATGCGGTTTTTTGCCGTTCAATTTCCCCAACGCGAGAATATTCATGGGGGATGCCGGCTCAATCCCCTTGGGCTTTCTTGCTGCTGCAATTGGCATACAGGGCTATCTTGCATCAACGTGGTCATGGTGGTTCGGCGTGCTGGTGTTTTCACCGTTCATTGTCGATGCCACGACTACACTTGTGCGCCGATTATTTCAGGGCAAGAGGGTCTGGCAAGCCCATCGCGAACACTATTACCAGCGACTAATCCTGTCCGGCTGGAGCCATCAAAAAACGGTCGCCTCGTATTATTTATTGATGCTTGGGAGCGCACTTTCTGCGCTGTTTTCGCTAAACAGTGAACTAGTGTGTCCAATCGCGATATTCTGGGTGATAACATACGTGTTGCTGATTTTCAGCTTGGAATGGCGCTTCCACCAAGAAAAAAAAGACAAAACTAGAACAATCCCTGGAGCCAAATGAAAAGGTTTGCATTTAACGAACGCGCAGTGCTGGCGTTCTGTCACGACGCTGTAATGCTGGTTCTATCGTGGGCAATCACATTTCTGCTGCTGCTAAGCGTGCGGGGTACATTCCCCGTCGGCTGGTCGGCCGAGCTTAGCTTAGTCCTCGCTGTTTCTCTCCCCGTTCAAGCCGCTATTTCGACGCTGTTTGGCATGTATCAGGGGCTATGGCGCTATGCCAGCCTGCCCGACGTGCAGCGTATTGTCGCGAGCGTGATCGCAGGCTCAGTCGCCGTGGCGCTGACGCTGAGCGTGGGCGGGTGGATGCAGTCGCTCGAGTTTGCGCATTTCTTCGTTCAGGCATTGCTGTTGATCACCCTGATGGCGGGCAGTCGCATCAGCTATCGCTCGTGGAAGGAATGGCGTCTTTACGGCAACACCAACGAAAACGGTACACCCGTGCTGGTATTGGGCGCGGGAGATGCCGCAGTAGGATTGATCAAGGAGCTTTCCCGCAGCGCGGACTGGCGGGTAATGGGTCTGCTGGATGACGACCCAAACAAGCGCCACCGCTTGCTGCACGGCGCCCGCGTGATGGGCAGCATTGAGGAATTGCCACGCATTGCCCGTTCGCTTAAGGTCAAGCACGCGATTATCGCCATGCCGTCCGTGACCTATCCGGTGCGCCGTCGGATCATTGAGGTCTGCAACAAGGCACGCGTTATTGTGCTCACGGTGCCGAAGTTCAATGGCATCAGCATGAGTCCTTCCACGCCCGACAAGGCAGTCCCGCCCAAGATTCGGCGCGTGGCGGTTGAGGACTTGATGAAGCGAGAGCCCATCATTCTCGACGACGCTGGTTTGCATGACCTGATTACCGACAAGGTCATCATGGTCACCGGTGCTGGGGGGTCGATTGGCTCCGAATTGTGTCGCCAGATCGCCACCTACCAGCCGTCAATGCTGGTTTTATTCGAGCAGAACGAATTTGCCATGTACCGTATCGAGCAGTCGTTGCGCGATGCGTTCGAAAATCTGCCTATTGCAAGCGTGATTGGTGACATCAAGAACGCAAAGAGAGTGAATCAGGCGATGCATCAATACTCGCCCTCGCTGGTATTTCACGCAGCCGCCTACAAGCATGTGCCGATGATGGAAGAGAGCAATGCATGGGAGGCGGTGCAGAACAATGTGCTCGGCACACTAGTGGTCGCACGTGCCGCAATCGAATATGGCGTCAAGAAATTCGTACTGATCTCCACCGACAAGGCGGTCAACCCAACCAACGTCATGGGCGCCACCAAACGCCTATCTGAAATGCTCTGTCAGGCGCTGCAGCAAACCAGCAACACGCGCTTTGAGATGGTCCGGTTCGGCAATGTGCTCGGTAGCGCCGGCAGCGTCATCCCCCGTTTTCAGGAGCAGATCGAACATGGGGGGCCGGTCACGGTCACTCATCCGGACATGGTGCGCTATTTCATGTCCATTCCCGAAGCCGCGCAACTGGTGCTTCAAGCGGGCACGATGGGATTAGGGGGCGAAGTGTTCGTATTGGATATGGGCGAACCGGTCAAGATTGTCGACTTGGCATACGACATGATACGTTTGTCCGAACCGACCGACGATGAGATCAAGATCGTCTATACCGGACTGCGTCCTGGCGAAAAACTTTTTGAAGAGTTGCTTGCGGATGACGAGCACACGCGCCCGACCCCGCACCCGAAGCTGCGCATCGCCAAGGCTAGAGAAGTCGATGCCACGTTCGTCGATAGCGTTTCGACCTGGCTTTATCAGGAACGCATTCCTGATGACTCTGATGTCCGGCGTGATCTCAAGCGCTGGGTACCGGAGTACGTGGCGCAGGTCCGCCCGCGCTTGAAAGCGGTCAGCGGCGGGGAAAAACGAAGCGCCTGACCCGACGTTTCTGCGCGTCTGCATTTCGAGAGTTTCGTCGGTCCAACTGGATACAGTTCGGAACAAGTGCCGCATCATCCGCCAGAAATGCGCGCGACGTGATGCGGCATAATAGGCGTATGGGTTATTTTTCGAGTGCGCCCGGATTGCTATGAACCACATTTCCGCGGCATTGGCGCCCTCTGGCGCAGCGATGCTGGATCAAGCGCTTCAGCAAGCGGTAGAGCATCATCAAAAAGGGCGTTTGCCCCAGGCCGAGCAACTTTACCGCTCTATTTTGCTGCGCCAACCTTCGCATGCGGGTGCCAACCACAATCTCGGCGTCCTCGCCGCGCAAATCGGCCAGCCTGCGGCAGGTCTTCCCTATTTACGCGCAGCGCTGACATCTGCTCCCCTCGTCGGCCAGTATTGGTTTAGTTACGTTGATGCGCTGCTTCAGTCAGGTCAATTGGAGATTGCGCAAGCCGTTCCGCGCGAGGCTCAAGCACGGGGGCTTGGTGGCGCTCCGCTGGAAGCGTTGCACAGAAGAATCCAGATCGCGACCAATCCACAACAACCCACCAATGACGAACTCGCGAATCTGGCAGCCCTTTTTTCACAGCATCGTTACATCGACATGGAGCAGCAGGCACGTGCGCTGACGCAGCGATTCCCGGATTGCGGAAATGCCTGGAAGGCGTTGGGGACGGCGCTGCTGCTGCAATCACAGCACACCGCAGCGATGTTGCCACTCAAGAATGCAGCGAAATTGCTCGACCGAGATGCCGAAGTTCACAACAATCTCGGAATTTGCCAGGGTACGTCCGGAATGTTGGCGGAGGCAGAAATCAGCTTCCGCCGCGCGACCGCCCTCAAGCCGCAATATGCGGATGCACACAACAACCTTGGCAATATTTTTAAACGGCAGGAAAGATTGCGAGAGGCCGAAAGCAGCTATCGATCCGCTGTGGAAACGCGGCGCGATTGGGCAGAAGCGCATAACAATCTTGGTGTAACCCTTCACGAACAGCACAAGTATGCAGAAGCAGAAGCGAGTTTTCGCAACGCGCTCTCGCTCGACCCAGCTCTGGCGGTAACTCACAATAACTTGGGCCTGGTGTTGAGCGCGCAGAACAAGTTTCTCGAAGCCGAATACTCTTATTTGCGTGCCCTGGGCCTTCAGGCAGACTATGCGGAAGCGCATAACAATATCGGCCTGTGCTTCGAATGCCAGGGACGAATGGTCGAAGCCGAGGCCAGCTATCGCCGCGCGCAAACGCTAAAGCCGGACTACGCGGAGGCTCACTACAACATAGGGAATTGCCTGTTTGGCCAGAGCAATTTCGTAGAAGCTGAAAAACACTTTCGTGAAGCCTTAAGGCTCAAGCCGGATTTCCCGGTGGCCTTCAGCAATTTGCTTTTTTGCCTGACCCATAACGAGCAAGTGCCACCCGAGGCGCTCTTTGCCGAGCACCGACGTTTTGCCGAACAGTTTGAGGCCCCACTAACACCCAACTGGCCCGTTCATACCAATAATCGGGATCCCGAGCGCCGCCTTCGTGTAGGGTTTGTTTCCGGTGACTTGAGAAGTCATCCCATTGCAAGTTTTATTGAGCCGGTGCTTGCGCATTTGGCGCAGAGCGCGGAGCTGACAATGCACGCTTATGTCAGTCAAACCGATGATGATATTTCCGAACGTCTGAAGCGATATTTTGCCGGCTGGCACCCCATACTCAATCTATCCGATGCACAGGCTGCAGAAAAGATGCGAGCTGATGGCATGGATATCCTGGTCGATCTCTCGGGGCACACCTCCCACAATCGTTTGCTGGCGCTGGCACGCAAACCCTCGCCGATTCAGGTTAGCTGGATGGGATATCCTGGTACCACCGGGCTAACATCAATCGACTACTACATTTCTGATCGCTTCCTGCTCCCTACGATTCCATTCGATACCCAGTTCACGGAAAAAATCATCCGCTTGCCCGCCGGGGCTCCGTTCCAACCATACGAAGCCGCGCCACCCATCGGTCCGCTGCCGGCGCGAAGGAACGGCTACATCACCTTCGGCAGCTTCAATCGTGCAAGCAAAATAGGTCCAAAGGCAGTAGAGGTCTGGTCTCGACTTCTGCGTGCACTGCCGGAATCGCGCATGATTCTTGGAGCCATGCCCAAGGCAGGCGAATACGATTTTCTCGTACACGGTTTTGCGGATCAGGGGGTGACGACGGATCGCCTGGACTTTCACGAGCGTTGCGACATGCCCGGCTACCTGAGTCTCCATCATCAAGTCGATCTATGTCTGGATACCTTTCCGTATGCCGGCGGCACGACCACTCTGCATGCCCTATGGATGGGGGTTCCCACATTGACCGTAGCGGGCGCTACGCCACCGGGGCGCCCTGGCGCGTCAGTTCTCTCGCATACGGGACTCGAAGCGTTTATCGCACATGATTTTGACGACTTGGTCGCAAAGGGAATTCACTGGTCAACACAGATTGCCGAACTCGAAGCGCTGAGGCCTAAACTGAGGCAAAAGCTCAGTGAATCCGCTTTGGGCCACCCTGAGGTTGTCTCAACCGGCATAGAGCGCGCCTTCCGAACCATGTGGCGGCGCTGGTGTGCCGGCCTCGCACCCGAATCGTTCGAGATTGTCATGTCACCGGCAGCCCAGTCTGTCTGATCATAGCGGAGCAAAAAAACATGCCATCTCCTGATGATCCGCTGTACGTAACCCGCCCGGCGCTGCCGCCGTTGGACGAATTTATCCCCTATCTGCGGCAAATATGGGACAACAAAATACTGACCAATGGCGGCCCGTTTCATCAACAACTTGAAGAGGCGCTATGTGACCATCTTGGCGTCAAGCACATTTCGCTGTTTACCAATGCAACGATCGCGCTGGTGACAAGCCTGCAAGCCTTGAGGATCACTGGAGAGGTCATAACCACCCCCTACTCTTTCGTCGCCACGGCACATTCCCTATTGTGGAATGGAATCAAGCCGGTATTTGTGGATGTCAACCCAGAAACGCTCAACCTCGATCCGGAAAAAATCGAGTCCGCGATTACGCCATACACTACCGCAATCATGCCCGTGCATTGCTATGGCCGGCCGTGCGACGTAGACAAAATCCAGGAGATTGCCGACCGTCATCGATTGAAGGTGATCTACGATGCGGCGCACGCCTTCGGTGTTCGCCACGGGGGTAGTAGCGTATTGAGTCGCGGCGATCTATCCGTGCTGAGTTTTCACGCCACCAAGGTCTTCAACACATTCGAGGGCGGGGCAGTCGTGTCACCCGACGAAGCGACGAAGCTGCGCATTGACCAGTTGAAAAACTTTGGTTTCGTCGATGAAGTGACCGTAGTTGCTCCGGGAATCAACGGCAAGATGAGCGAATTCAACGCTGCTCTCGGACTGGCGCAGCTGAAGGGAATCGCCGGCGCGATCGAGAAACGCAGGGCCATCGACGCGTACTATCGCGATCGCCTTGCGAGCGTGACGGGCATCGGCATCCTTCCCCTAGCCGATATCCAATCCGCCAACTACGGCTATTTCCCGATCATGGTGAAGCCAACCTATCCCGTTGACAGGGACACGCTGTTCCGGAAACTGCGCGCGAGTGGCGTTATTGCCAGGCGCTATTTTTATCCACTGATCAGCGATTTTCCGATGTACTGCGGACTGTCATCAGCGACGCCTGAGAATCTGCCTTGCGCGACAACCGCGGCTGCACAAGTTATCTGTCTCCCCATCTACCCCGATCTTTCGCTGGACCAAGTCGATTTCGTCGTCGCGCAAATTACCGAAGTACAGAGGGGCTAATGACGACGCGGCTGGCCATCATGCAGCCCTACCTGTTTCCGTACATCGGCTATTGGCAGCTGATGCACGCAGCGGATCGATTCGTCGTGTATGACGACGTGAATTATCGAAAAGGCGGCTGGATAAATCGCAATCGCATTCTCGTCAACGGCCAACCCACGATGTTCACCGCGCCGTTGCAGGGACTTTCGGCTTACAAACGTATCTGCGACATTTCCTTGCAATCCGGCCCCGTGTGGCGGGAAAAGTTGATTAAGGCTGTAGGGTTGGCATATGGACGCGCGCCTTGTTTTTCGGAAGTGTCCCCCGTCGTTTTCAGATCAATCCGGCATCAGGCGGACAATTTATCGGAATACCTGCTGCATCAATTGCGCACCATGGCGGATTTCATGGGGATTCAAACGGAGATCATCAGCACCAGTCGCAAGTATTCAAACCACGAACTGTCGGGACAAGAGCGTGTGCTGGACATTTGCAAGAAAGAGTGCGCGCAAAAATATATCAACCTGCCCGGTGGACAGTCCTTGTACAACCGCACGATATTCAATGACAACGGTATCGACTTGCGTTTCATCGTCCCGAACGTTGAGTCTTACGCGCAGCGTGCGCCGGGATTTTCCCCCAATCTCTCCATCATCGATGCACTAATGGAACTGGGTGTCAGTGGCGTAAGGCGCCAGTTGGATAACTTCCGTCTGTCCACGAACGAGCTGGCGTCCCCGCAGCATGAGAACGCCGATGGCTGAGTCCAGACAGAAGGCGATCGGTGGCTATTTCGAATTAACGCTGACAGCCAGCCGCCTGCCGCTTCACGCAGATGCAAGGTTGTTTCAATCCGCGCGCGCGGCTTTTCACGCGCTGTTGGCAGATGGTAAACCTCGTCGGGTCTGGATGCCCAGGTACATTTGTGACGCCATGATCTCGCCACTGACGCAGGCAGGCATCACTCACGAGTTCTACGAGCTGGATGACAACCTCGGCGTCGCCTCCTCATTGACTATTGGCAAGGCGGATTGGCTTCTCTACGTCAACTACTTCGGCATATGTACCGTGCAAGAAGCTGCATTGAGCACGAGATTCGACCCATCGCAGATCGTCTTCGACCGCTCGCAAGCCCTGTTCGCAAAGCCGATCAATTGTCTGGCCGAAATCTATTCGCCACGAAAATTTTTTGGCCTGCCGGATGGCGGCATGCTCAAGTCCTCACTGTCACTACCCAGCCCGGCAGAAATGGACGCCGGCTCGATCGCAAGGTGCACTCATCTGCTGAAACGGCTAGACTCGACGCCTGAGGACGGCTACGCCGACTTCCAACACGCCGAGCAAACACTTGCCGATACCTCTCCGAAACAAATGTCGAACCTGACGAAAAGCCTGTTGCGGTCCCAGGATCACGACGACGCGAGACGGCGCCGCAACGAGAATTTCCGCTCCCTGCACGAGCGCTTGAAGCCGTTGAACGAGTTGCCCATCGATGTCAACGCGATTGACGGTCCGCTATGCTATCCGCTGCTCGCAGACGGTGCTGTCCTGCGCGCTCGCCTGCAGGCGGCACGCGTCTTTGTGCCAACCTACTGGCCGGAAGTGACAGCACGCTCCGCATCGGGTTCGATCGAAGTGGCCCTGACCAGCCGATGCCTGCCGCTTCCCTGCGATCAACGCTATGACCAGCACGACATGGCGCGTATTGCCGACTTGCTGTGCCCATAACCAATGCGAGCGATCAGATGAAAGTCATCTTGAGGGAATTGGAACGATCCGACCTTGCCATTCTCAACTCCTGGCGCAACGATCACGCCACCATTGACCAGCTGGGCAGCGCGTTTCGTTTCGTCGGCACCGAAGTCGACGAAAAATGGTTCGAGGGCTATCTCGCCTCTCGATCTCACAATGTGAGGCTGGCGATTTGCGACGAAAAGTCCCGCAAAGTGATCGGTGCCGCGTATCTGTTGGAAATTGACTGGATAAGTCGCAGCGCGGAATTTGCAATCTGGATTGGCGAAGCCACTGCCCGGGGCAAGGGGGCAGGAGAGACCGCAACAAGAGCTATGCTTCGGCACGCTTTTCATGACCTCAACCTGCATCGCGTACATTTGGCAGTCATCGCCGGCAACAAAGCTGCTGCTGCGCTTTATCGCAAGATCGGCTTCGTCCAGGAAGGCGTGCGCCGGCAAGCCCTATTCAAGAACGGGAAGTATGTGGACGTAGTGGAAATGGCCATTCTGTCCAGCGAATTCAAGCTCAAATAAATAGCCCGAAAAAGTGCTGCCGCCGTGACTCTATCCATCACCGATTTCGAACACCTGATGCACGCTCAGGGCTTTTGGATCTTTGAAGCCGTGGTGCCAAAAACTCTGCTGGAAAAACTCCGCGTTGATATCGTCAAGCGACAGGAGGTTTGCCGCCGGTGGCAGATGAAGAACGGCCTGGGTAGCGGCATGGAGGGTGCGGCACATCACATTGTCGGCGGTGGCGACAGCCTCGACGAATTTCTCTACGAGTTTTACCTGGATGAGTATATCCAAGCCTACTTCGAAGGCAACTACATCCTGAACTCGTTCGGCGCGCTGAACAATCTCCCCCACACGGCAGACGCCTACAAGCATGGACATAATTTTCACCGCGACATCCGGACCTACTCGCGCGATTTCCGCCTTATGCTGAATATGCTGGTCATGGTGGATGACTTCACCGAGGAAAACGGGGCGACGAGAATAGTACCGGGTAGTCACCGTCTTCGCGAAAAACCCAGTGACGAGTATCTTTTGAAGACCGCGGTCAGGGCCACCGGCCCTGCTGGCAGCATCGTACTATTCGATTCCAACCTGTGGCACTCGGCAGCGCCCAACACCACCACGAAGACGCGCATGGCGATTACGCCAACTTTTTCCCGCCCCTTTTTCAAGCAGCAGATGGATTACCCGCGCATGTTAGGCGAGGATTTTCCGAAGAACGAGAGAATGCGTCAGTTGCTGGGCTACAACGCCCGTGTTCCAGCCAATTACGACGAGTGGTATCAGCCACCGGAGAAACGCATGTACAAACCGGGGCAAGGCTAATGAGCAATACCGCCAGAGATCACAACAACGAATATCAGGACAATGCCGACCGGCAGTACGCCTACGATTTCGATTACGTCGTTCGGCGCTATATGATGCGCGCGCTGGCACCCTTCCTATCCGGCGGGAAGGCGCTGGAACTGGGTTGCTTCGAAGGGGAAACAACCCGGTTGTATGCAGAAGTGTTCGACGACCTGACCGTTATCGAGGCGGTTGATGACCTCATCGCCGTGGCGCGAAAAAAGGTGCCGGAAAGCGTGAAATTCATCCACGCCACGATCGAAACGGCAGATCTCAAGCCGGTTTACGACTCGATATTTCTGGTGCATACGCTGGAGCATCTGGATGACTCGGTTGCCGCGCTGTCCCGCATCTCGAACTGGCTGAGCCCTGGTGGCCGCCTATTTGTGGTGGTTCCCAACGCGGATGCCGCCTCACGGCAAATCGCCGTAAAGATGGGCCTTATCAAAACCAATAACGCGGTGACGCCAGGCGAGCACGCTCACGGCCACCGGCGTACCTATAGCTTCGATACGCTGGAGCAGGAAGTACGTCTGGCCGGACTCGACATCGAATTCCGCGGAGGCGTCCTTTTCAAGCCCTTGGCCAACTTCCAGTTCGACAAGGCGCTGCAGGCCGGCATCATCGATCAAGGCTACCTTGATGGTTGCTATGCCCTGGGCATGCAATATCCAGAGCTTACCGCAAGCATTTATCTGGTCTGCCGCAAGCTGTGACGGCAAAAAGAAACGCCACCCTTAAGGTGGCATTTGAATTTGGCGCGCCCGAGACGATTCGGTCACGTCCCGCGACCCCGGCGCACCGGCTCCTCGCTGCGCTCCGAGCATCGGCGACGCCTTTCGAATCGTCTCCGCGAGCCAAACTGTTGGCTCGCTCGGGCGAAAACATAAACGCCACCCTTAAGGTGGCGTTTGAATTTGGCGCGCCCGAGACGATTCGAACGTCCGACTCCTGCCTTCGGAGGGCAGTACTCTATCCAGCTGAGCTACGGGCGCAGTGTTGCAATATCAGGCCTTAGTTTACCATCCGGCAGCCCGTTCCCAGCCGGTTTGCCACGCCACACATGGGAATTGAGCGGATTTCCCCTCGCCGGTATAATTGCTCTTTCGCATTTTGCCCTTCAGGAAGCAGCCATGTCCCAGCATCACGCCGACCCCGTAGAAGAAAACATCGAGACTCACCCGGTCAAACTGGCCATTGCCGTGACCGTTGGAGCGGTTGGCTTGATCGTCGGCATTGTCATGCTGGCCTATTTCGCCATCGGCACCCACAAGGTTGGTGGATCGGAACCGAAGTCCAGCAGCCCCGAAGCCATCGCGCGAAACATAGCCCCGGTCGTGAAACTGGCCGTTGACCCCTCCAAAGGGCCAGTACCGGCATTGACTACTGCAGCGACCGCTCCCAAGGCGGCTGAAGGCCCAATCGTGGCCATGGTAATCCCGGCATCTGCGCCTGCTGGTGCAAAGCCCGCTGCCGGTGGCGAGGGCGTCTACAACTCCGCATGCGCTGCATGTCATGCCGCTGGCGTTGCCGGTGCGCCCAAGACCGGCGACAAGGCCGGTTGGGCCGCGCGCATCGCCAAAGGCAAGGCGACGCTGTACGATCATGCGTTGAAAGGCCTTAACGCAATGC
>JAEUNB010000133.1 GCA_016790625.1 Betaproteobacteria bacterium
ACTCCTGATTGCCGAGATAGCGATCGCCGGCCTTGAAGCAGCGCAGAATTTCCAGACCGCGCGCGAGTGCTGTAACGAATTGCCGGTCCTTCTCGCTGGCGGCGCCGGTGAATAGTGCCAAGTCTGGAATGCGGTCATTCATTGGAAGAGTGGGAGATCATTGATGTCGAGTGCGGCTGTCACAATCCATTTCATCGTTTCACAACCAAAAACAGCGTGTCAACGTTTCCCGGAATTTGGTTTCGCTAAGCGGAACATCAAATTTATAGCTATTTCTGCCAATCCGCATGCTGCACCGCGCCATTGTCGTGCCTTCGTCTGCAAGCAACAGCATGATCGATCGACGCTGTTTACACGTAAGGGGTGAACAGGTATCGTCAATTGAAAAGACGCGACAATATTTCGCTGTGCGGAACCGAAGAAATCATCGGAGAAATCATGGAAGAAGTGCTGCTGGACCACCCGGCTGATGGCGTGGCGCGGATTACGCTGAATCGACCCGAGATACGCAACGCGCTGTCGATGAGCGTGCGAGAACGAGTGGGTCAGTTGTTTTCGGCACTGGGCGATGACGCAGCAATACGCTGCATTGTGCTGACCGGCGGATCGCAGGTATTTGCCGCCGGTGCCGATATTCGCGACATGGTCGATCGTGGCGCGGCGGAAATGCTGCTGCGGCAAACACACAAGCACTGGCAGGCGATCACGCAATGTCCCAAGCCGATCATTGCCGCCGTCAATGGCTACGCTTTGGGCGGCGGTTGCGAATTGGCGATGCACTGCGACATCATCGTCGCCGGCGAGAATGCCAGCTTCGGCCAGCCGGAAATTCGCGTCGGCATCATGCCTGGCGCCGGCGGCACGCAGCGCCTGACGCGCGCAATCGGCAGCTTTCAGGCCATGCGCATGCTGCTCACCGGCAAATCGATCACCGGAAAAGAGGCCTGGACGCTTGGACTGGTGAGCGAAGTGGTGGCCGATGATGACGTACAGCAGGCGGCACTCGACATGGCGATCGGCATTGCAGCGATGCCGCCGATTGCTGTCATGCAGATCAAGGAAGTGGTTCGCGCCGGACAGGACGTGCCGCTGGAGACGGCGCTGATGCTGGAACGCAAGGCGTTTCAACTGCTGTTCGACACAGAAGATCAGAAAGAAGGTATGCGCGCCTTCCTCGACAAGCGAAAGCCGCAATATGCCGGCAAGTGAGCGCGCAATGATCGATGTGGCATCGAGCGAATTCACTCTCGGCGTCGTTGGCGCCGGCCTGATGGGCGGCGGCATTGCGCAGGTGGCCGCACAGGCAGGCATTCGCACGCTGCTGTTCGATGCGCAAATTGGCGCAGCAGCGCGCGCGCGGCAGAACATTCAAGCCACCCTCGGCAAACTGACGGCCAAAGGCAAAATCTCCGAGCCGGATATGGCGCGCGCACTTGAGCATTTGCGGCCGGCCGACTCACTGGAAGCATTTCGCGGCTGTCACGTGGTGATCGAAGCGATTGTCGAGAATCTCCCGGTCAAGCAGGAGGTGTTCAGGCAACTCGAAAGCGTGGTCACGCCAGCTTGTGTGCTGGCCACCAATACATCGTCGCTGTCGGTTACGGCGATTGCATCCGCCTGCAAACATCCTGAACGCGTCGGTGGCTTTCACTTTTTCTCCCCGGTCCCCTTGATGAAGATTGTCGAGGTCATAAATGGTGTGCGCACCGGGCCGGGAGTGGGCGAATTGCTGACTGCGCTGGCCCATCGCATGGGCCATGCACCAGTGCGTGCACAGGACACCCCAGGATTCATCGTCAATCATGCCGGCCGTGGCTATGGTACCGAGGCACTGCGCATCGTTGGCGAAGGAGTTGCCGACTTTCATGTTGTCGATCGCGTGCTGCGCGATGGCGCTGGATTCCGCATGGGGCCGTTCGAACTGATGGACTTGACCGGACTGGATGTTTCGCAACCGGTGATGGAATCGATCTATCACCAGTATCACGAAGAGCCCCGCTTCCGGCCGACCCCACTTTTGCTGCAACGCAAGCTGGCGGGACTGCTGGGACGCAAGAGCGGCGAGGGCTTTTATCGCTACCTCGATGGCGTGCAACAGGCCGTTGCCCCTGCCCAAGTTCCGGCGGCAAGGCCGGCCAGCGTCTGGGTGAGCCGCCGGCACGCGGAGCTGCGGCACGTCGTAGCCGGCTTGGCCACGGCGCTCGGCGCCAATGTTGAAACTGCCGAGCGGCCAACCGACAACGCGCTATGCGTGGTGACGCCACTGGGCGGCGATTGCACCAGCGCGGCAGTGGAGGAAAAACTGGACCCGGCGCGCACCATCGCCATCGACGCGCTGTTCGGCCTCAAGACCCACCGCACGCTGATGGCAAACCCGTTGACCGCGCCCGACATGCGCGAAGCGGCGCTGGGCCTGTTTCAGGCCGATGGCGTTGCCGCATCGATCATCTGCGACAGCGCCGGCTTGCTGGCACAGCGCGTCATTGCACACATCGTCAATATCGCCTGCGACATCGCGCAGCAACACATTGCCACACCTGAAGACATCGATCGCGCGGTGACTTTGGGATTGGGCTACCGCAAGGGTCCATTGGCAATGGGGGACGATATCGGCGCAGCGCAAGTGCTCGGCACTCTCGAATCGCTGCATGCGTTCTATCGCGACCCTCGCTATCGCCCCAGCCCGTGGCTCAAACGCCGCGCCCTGCTGGGTATCTCGCTGCTTTCACCGGATCAAATCTAAGGACTGCCATGCTCGATGCCTATATCTACGACGGACTGCGCACGCCGTTTGGCCGTCATGCCGGCAAGCTGGCGCCGGTGCGTCCGGATGACCTGCTGGCTGGGGTAATGAAGGAGTTGGTCGCGCGAAGCAGGTTTCCCGTGGAGCGGATCGAGGATGTGCTGATCGGCTGCACCAACCAGGCCGGCGAAGACAGTCGCAATGTGGCGCGCAATGCGCTGCTCGCCGCCGGACTGCCTGCGTCGATTCCCGGCCAGACCGTAAACCGGCTGTGTGCAAGCGGTCTCGGCGCAGTGCTGGATGCTGCGCGCGCGATCACTGCGGGTGAAGGTGAGCTATACCTCGCCGGTGGCGTGGAAAGCATGAGCCGCGCGCCGTTTGTAGTTGCCAAAGCGGAGAACGCCTATCAGCGCGAGATGAAAAGCTTTGACACCACCATGGGAGCAAGATTTCCCAACCCACGCGTGATCGAACGTTACGGTGCGGACACCATGCCGGAGACCGGCGACAACGTGGCGCGCGAATTTGGCGTCACACGCGATGACGCCGATCGTTTTGCCGCGGCATCGCAGGCAAACTATGCGCAAGCCAAAGCTCAGGGATTTTTCGCGGCAGAAATATTGCCGGTACCGGTGGCTACGGGTCGAAAAACGCCGCCGGTAATGGTCGATCAGGACGAACATCCGCGGCCTGAAACCGACCTGGCCGCTCTGGCAAAACTGAAGCCCCTGTTCGAAGGCGGCGTGGTCACCGCGGGCAATGCATCCGGCATCAACGATGGTGCCGCCGCCCTGTTCATCGGCAGCAAGGCGATAGGCGAACAATTCGGCATGAAACCGCTTGCCCGCGTGCTATCTGGCGCCGCCGTCGGTGTCGAACCGCGCATCATGGGCGTCGGACCCGCCTATGCGATTCCAAAGGCGCTTGAACGCGCGGGACTGAAGCTTTCGGAACTTGGAATCATCGAAATCAACGAGGCGTTTGCCTCACAGGCTCTCGGCTGCCTGAAGATATTGAACATCGCCTTCGATGATCAACGAGTCAACACGCATGGTGGTGCGATTGCCATCGGCCATCCATTGGGTGCATCGGGCGCCAGGCTGGCGCTCACCGCAGCGCGCGCGCTGCATGCTCGCGAACAGCGTTATGCGGCGGTCAGCCTGTGTATCGGTATTGGACAGGGTTTGGCAGTGATATTGGAGCGGGTCTGACTCTCTCCACCGTGCCATTTAGCGAAAACAAAAAGGCCCAAGCGATTACCTGGGCCTTTCTAATTTTGGTGGGCCGTGAAGGATTCGAACCTTCGACCTACGGATTAAGAGTTTAGTTAACTCATTGTTTTATTTAATTAAATGCCCGCCCACACTCGCTAAGACTCGCAGACTGCATGTTGTAACCACACGGTACCAGCTAGATCGCGCTATATTTCTATACAGGCCATTTATGCTGTATAGATTGCGCGAGGGGAGAATGAGTATTTTTGATAGCTCCGGCCACTTTGACAGGTTGATAAAGCAAGCTCGAGAAGCGGAACGTCTCTACGCACCGATTCGTGAGGCAGTAGAACAGCATAACGCGCTCAAAGCTGCGTTAGGTCCAATGACTACATTGGCCAACGCAGTTGACGCGCTACATCGCAACTCAGCGTTTACCCAGCAACTAGATTTCATGGACAGCATGCGCGATCAACTTCGCGCACTGAAACCGCAAATTGGTACTTTCTCTATTACTCAGCAACTCTTGCTGAAACATGAGCGCGAAGCTGCTCAACTAAATGAACTCATCCACGCTGCGCAGACACCGAGCGCGGCGATGCGTACGCTGATGTCGTCAGGGTTTGCTCGCGAGTACTCTGCGTTTGCTCAGCTTACTCGAGACGCAATTGACAACTTCCAGGTGAGAGGGCCTTCGATTGGTACGGCATTGATGCGTGATGCCCTTGATACCTCAGTGCTCCTCAAGGGCATCAA
>JAEUNB010000155.1 GCA_016790625.1 Betaproteobacteria bacterium
CGCCGAACCGATGGTGCCGGCCAACGCAAAGAAAAACACCACGCGCCATTCCGGCTCGCCGGCATCACCCAGCTTTTTCACATTGACATACGCGCAGGCAGCAAAGAAACCTGACGCCAGACCGATCAACCCGGCGTGTGCGTTGTCGCCGGAAAAAGTCGGCCTCAACAACAGCGCCACGCCGATAAAGCCGACGATTATAGCCAGCACCAACCGTGGCCGGAAACGCTCGCCGAGCAGAATCGTCGACAGCATCGTCAGCCACAGTGGCGAGGTGTAATTGAGCGTGATCGCCGTCGCCAGCGGCAGCTTGGTCATCGCGTAGAAATACGCGATCAGCGAAATCGTCCCGGTCAACCCGCGCCAGAAATGGCCCTTCCAGAAAGGTGTGGCCAGCGATTCGCGCTTCCACCAGACAAACCCGCCCATCGCGGCGAGGCCGATCAGTGAACGATAGAGAGACAACTCGGCGCCGGTGAACTGGTTACCCAGCAGTTTGGCGAATACACCCATCGTCGCAAACAGGGCACCTGCCACCAGCATCCAGGAAGATGTCACAGGCAGGTACCTGAAGAGCGCAGCTGCGCGGGCGCAGGAGTGGCGTGTTCCGTGCTCGGAATCCTCATGTACCGGCAAGTACATTCCGATTCCTGCGCGCGGAACACACCCCTCCTGCATCCCGCTCGCTCGCTTTTCATTTTTTGACTACCGCTCTCAAGATGCGCCATCGGATATCGGCGCGGTTACCACACAGCTAGTTTGAAACGGACCCAAGTTCCCGCCTGAGGAATTCATGGAAGTGAACCATCCCATCTTCCATCGGACTCTGATACGGCCCTTGTTCGTCGCGCCCCTCTTGCCACAGCAACTTTCGCCCGTCATTCATTCGCTGACAGATTTCCTCGTCTTCCACCGCTGTCTCGTCGTAAGCCTTTTGTTCAGCCGCGATGAAGTCAGGTTCGAACAAGGCAATTTCTTCCGGATAGTAGAACTCGACCACATTGGTGCATTTCTCCGGCCCGCGCGGCAGGATGGTGGAGATCACCAGCACATGCGGATACCACTCGACCATGATGTTCGGGTAATAGGTCAGCCAGATTGCGCCGAACTTGGGCGCTTCCCCGCCGCGATAGTTGAGCACCATCTCGTGCCAGCGTTTGTAGACCTCGCTGCCCGGACGCGACAATGCCTTGTTCACGCCCACGGTCTGCACGCTGTACCAGCTGCCGAACTCCCAGTCGAGTTGCTCGCAATCGACAAACTTGCCCAAACCGGGATGAAACGGCTCGACGTGGTAATCCTCCAAGTAGACCTCGATAAAGGTCTTCCAGTTGAAGTTGTACTCGGTGACTTCGACCTTGTTCAGCACATGCCCTGAAAAATCCAGGTCCTTCACACAACCGAGACGACCCAGATCACCGGCGATATCGCGCGGCCCCTGGAACAACATGCCGTTCCATTTCTGCAGCGGTTTGCGTGGCAGGTCGAGACAAGGCTGCTCGGCAAAGTGCGGCGCACCCAGCAATTTGCCGGCGCCATCGTAAGTCCAGCGATGGATCGGGCAAACGATATTGCCGCTTTGCAAACGGCCGGACCCCTTCAGCATCACCGCCTGGCGATGGCGGCAGATATTCGACACCATCTCGATGCTATTGCCATTGTTCACCAGCGCCCAGGCGCCATTCATCATTTCCAGCGCGCGGAAGTCGTGCGTCTGCGGGACCATCAACTCATGGCCGACATAACCGGGACCTTGCTTGAAAAATACCTCAAGTTCCCGCGCATGAATGGCGGGATCAAAATACCAGCTGACCGGCAGCTGGGTGGCAACGGGAGAAAGCTCTCGCGCACCGAGTAGTTTGGACATAGTCCTTACCTCCAATTTTCCGCGCGTAGCTTCAAACTGCCGCGAATAACCAAAGTAAAAACAACACCCGGGCGATTGAGTTTGTTAGCTTTTAACTCTACAGACTCCGTCCCGTAGAACGAATCCCCTGGCGGGGACCCACGAAAAGGAACGACGATTTTGCCCCAAAGGCCTTGAAAGGGCAAGGAATTTTGCGCTTTTTGGCCTTCCCGTAACCGTTATCGGGGCGAGCGTCGACGTGGACTGGAACCCCATGATTACGCTATGATTTCGGATTATTTTTCGTGGCCGTTTTTCTCGGTCACCGCATCCCGGCCTCACATGCCCAAATCCCCTGCCGCAGAACCCAAGTCTTTCGAAGCCGCATTGGCCGAACTGGACCAGCTGGTCGAGAAAATGGAAAGCGGCCAACTACCGCTGGAAGAGTCGCTGTCCGCTTATCAACGTGGCACCGAGCTATTGAAATTCTGCGACCGGGTGTTGAAGGATGCCGAGCAAAAGATCAAGGTGCTCGATGCCGGTGAACTCAAAGATCTGCCCCCGCAATAATGTCTGATTTTCAGGAATGGTCCCGCACTGTGGCGGGCGAGATGGAACGTACGCTGGAAAGCCTGCTGCCGCCGTCGTCGACCGAGCCCAAACGCCTGCACGACGCCATGCGTTACGCGACGCTGGGCGGCGGCAAGCGGGTGCGGCCGATGCTGGCGCACGGCGCGGGCCTCATCACCGACGCCCCGGATGACCGGGTAAAAATCGTTTCTGCCGCGGTCGAGGCAATTCACGCCTATTCGCTGGCGCACGACGACTTGCCGTGCATGGATGACGACGTGCTGCGGCGGGGCAAGCCAACCTGTCATGTCGAATTCGACGAAGCCACTGCTTTGCTGGCCGGCGACGCCCTGCAAGCCCTGGCCTTCGAGCTGATTTCCTCACACAAGCTGGCTGACTCACCGCAACAGCAAGTCGAAATGCTGCAGATATTTTCCCGTGCCTGTGGCTCGCATGGCATGGCGGGTGGTCAGGCCATTGATCTGGCCAATGTCGGCCGGCAAATCACTCTGCCCGAACTCGAATTCATGCACATCCTCAAGACCGGGGCGTTGATACGCGCTTCGGTGCTCTTGGGCGCCTTGTGCGGCAAGCCGCTGGCCGAAACCGACATGCAGCATCTGGACCACTATGCCAAGTGCGTAGGACTGGCCTTTCAGGTAGTGGACGACATTCTTGATTGCGAGTCTAATACTGAGCAGTTGGGCAAGACCGCAGGTAAGGACCAGGACGCCAACAAGCCCACTTATGTCAGTTTGATGGGTCTGGCGCCCGCAAAACGGTTTGCCGATGAATTGCTGGATGACGCACAAAAGGCACTAAGCGGTTTTGACAACCGCGCTGATCGCCTGCGGCAACTGGCCGAATTCATCGTCCGCCGGCAGCATTAGGAAGAACTTGCACCCATGACGTCTAAATACCCGTTGCTCGACACCATCAACGACCCCGCCGATCTGCGCAAGCTGGATCGCCGCGACCTTTCCCCGCTGGCAACGGAGCTGCGCGAATTCATCGTTGATTCGGTTTCCACCACCGGTGGCCACTTCTCTTCCAATCTGGGCACGGTCGAACTGACCATTGCGCTGCACTACGTCTTCAATACGCCGGATGACCGGCTGGTATGGGACGTGGGCCATCAAACCTACGGCCACAAGATTCTCACGGGCCGGAAAGGTGGCATGGGACGGCTGCGCCAGAAAGGCGGCATCGCCGGCTTCCCGCGTCGCGAAGAAAGCCCTTACGACACATTCGGTACCGCGCACTCCTCGACCTCGATCTCGGCTGCACTAGGAATGGCCGTCGCGGCACGTACCGCAGGTATTGATCGCAAAGCCATCGCCATCATCGGCGATGGTGCCATCACCGCCGGCATGGCATTTGAAGCGATGAACAACGTTGGTCGCGAAAACGTGATCGTGATCCTGAACGATAACGACATGTCGATTTCCGAATCGATCGGCGCTCTGAACAATTACCTGGCCAAGTTGCTCTCCGGCCGCTTCTACGCCAACACCAAGAAAACCGCCGAAAAAGTCTTGCAGCACACGCCCACCTTCAAGGAAATCGCCAAGCGCGTGGAAGAGCATGCCAAGGGCATGATTACGCCCTCGACCATGTTCGAGGAGTTCGGCTTCAATTACGTCGGCCCGATCGATGGTCACAATGTCGATGTGCTGGTCGATACGCTGAACAATCTGAAGAAGCTCGATGGTCCGCAGTTCCTGCATGTTGTTACCCGCAAAGGCCAGGGTTACAAACTCGCTGAGGACGATCCGATCAATTATCACGGCCCGTCGAAATTCGATCCGAAGATCGGCATCGTCAAGCCCGCACCCGCGCCGGACGCGAAACCTAAGCCGAGCTACACACAGATTTTCGGCGATTGGCTGTGCGACATGGCGCGTGCAGACAAGCGATTGATCGGCATCACGCCGGCAATGCGTGAAGGTTCCGGCCTGGTCAAGTTTTCACAACAGTTTCCGGACCGCTATTTCGACGTCGCGATTGCCGAGCAGCACGCAGTGACTTTCGCCGCCGGCCTTGCCGCCGATGGCATGAAGCCGGTGCTGGCGATTTACTCGACATTCCTGCAACGCGGCTACGACCAATTGATTCACGACGTGGCGCTGCAGAACCTGCCGGTAGTTTTTGCGCTGGACCGCGGCGGCCTGGTTGGCGCTGATGGCCCCACGCATCATGGCGCGTTCGATCTCTCATTCCTGCGCTGCATCCCGAACATGACAGTGATGACGCCTGCGGATGAAAACGAATGCCGGCAAATGCTCTACACGGGTTTCACGCTCGACAACCCCAGCGCGATCCGCTATCCGCGCGGCACCGGCCCCGGTGTCGCGTTGCAAAGCGAAATGACCGCGTTGCCAGTGGGTAAGGGCGTAGTAGTGCGCGAAGCCAAGGCCAAGGGTTATGAAGGCCAACGCGTGGCTGTTCTCGCTTTCGGTGCCATGGTCAAGCCGGCGACTGATGCAGGTGAGGATATGAACATGACGGTAGCGAACATGCGCTTCGTCAAACCGATCGATGATGAGCTGATTTTCAAACTCGCGACCACGCATGACTATCTGGTCACGGTCGAGGAAAACGTTGTCATGGGCGGTGCCGGCAGTGCAGTTGCCGAATCATTGTCAGCGCAAAACCTAACCGTACCGTTACTACAACTGGGATTGCCCGATCAGTTTGTCGAGCACGGCGACCCTGCGGTATTGCTGGCTGATTGCGGGCTCAATCGCGAAGGCATTGCCAAGTCTGTTCGCGAGTGGCTTTCAGCGAATTCAGCTCGGCAAGCCGGCCAGCAAAAAGCCGCCAGCTAAGCGGCATCGCTGCACTCCCGTTTTCACCTGAACCTGCAAGGATCAACACCATGAGTTTCCGTTTTTCCGCTATCGCCGCGTGCGCCGCATTGTCAGCAGTCATTTCCGCGGGCGCGCAAACACCGGCAGCAGCAACGCCGCCCGCTGCCGCACCTGCCACCGCCCCCGCCGTGCCCAAACACACCTGCACCAAGCCGGACATGCCTGGCCCCGCCAGAACCACCACCGAATTGCAGATGAAGCGTTTCGTCGATGAGCTGAACAAATACAAGGCCTGTCTGCAAGCCTATGCCGCCAGCCAGCAGAAACTGGCAGAGGCCGCAGTTGCTGCCGGTAACGCAGCAATCATCGAATACAACGCCTTCGTTGAGGCCGCCAGCAAATCAACCAACTCGGCCGACAACAAGTCCGCAGGCAATGACAACAAGTAACCACGATCGGAAATCAATATGAACTATCGCTATATCTTCGCAATTCTCGCCCTGACCGTCGCGCCCGCCGTCGCATTTGCCCAGGCTCCCGCTGCCGAAGTCGCCAAACACAGCTGCACCAAGCCGCCGCTGCCCGACGCGGCCAAGAAGCTGACCGCCCAGGAAAAAAACGCGATCATTGCGTCAATGGAAGTATTCCGCAATTGCGTTTTCAAATTTTCCGATGAGCAGCAAAAACAAATGCTGGCGAAGCAAAAGGAAGCCGAGGCACTAGCGGTGCAAGTCAAGACCGCCAATGCGGCCATCCTGGCCAGCAAGGCTGCGGTTGATGGCGCCGTGGACGATTACAACCAGTTCTCGCAAGCGGCAACAAAAATCGTCCAGAAAGACGACGCTAAGAAAACAGGAACCAACGAAGCGCCTGCAGCTCGTCCTTCAAAGAGCTATTGAACGCAAGTTTGTCGCCGCCGGTAAATTTTCCGGCGGCGGGTTTGCCAACTGCGAAGCCTGTTTCCACCTTCATGTCGCCGTTAACGACGGTGACATTTGCCCAACCGATCACTTGGTCGCGCCATAGCAGCGGCAACGCGTAGTAACCCATCTTCCGCTTGGCAGGCGGCGTATAGGCCTCGAAACGATAGGCCCATCCCCAAAGGTGCTCGAATCGATCTCGATCCCATACCAGCGGATCGAAGGGCGCAAGAAATCTCACACGGTCTTCGACCATTGTTGGCGCGACTTCATCAGCCGGCCAGATGTACATTCGACCATCGACCAGCCGGCGAATAAATTCGCCGCGCCGGACCATGGCGTCAATCCGTTTTTCGTAGTCGGCTTCGGGCTTGTAGGACCCCATCAGATAAAGCAGCCGGCCTAGGCCGCGTTGCGTGACGGGTGCATAGAGCCTCACCATCATGCGGATCATCTCGTCCGCGCGGCGACTGGGCGCTTGCGCGCGTTCGCGCGGCGCGGCAAGCCGGTACACGCGAATGCCCGCATCGCGACGCGCCACCTCCGCACGGCCTTCGCGGTGCAGCGCTTCCAGCATCAGCGTCGTTGCGGAGGAAGTGCCACCCCAGCCGTTGATACGCGCACCGCTGCCCAGTGCACGCTCGACTTCGCGCGGGTGCGCCTCGGCATTTTCGTTCAGATATCGCAGCAGTTTCCGCCGCATTGGCGCGTGCTCATCAATGAATGCTCTCCAGCGCGGTGACAGTGCGCGCGGATAGAGCATGTTCAAGTGCTCGCGCGGAAAAAATCCGTAGTTGTGCAGCATGTCCTCGACCACCGGCAGCCGCGGATATTTTTTCTCCAGATCATCAATGCGGTAGTTCTTCACACGATGTCGCAGGATCAGGTCCTGCGCGCGCGCCGGTGCACGAATTGGATCGGCCTGAAGATACCCAAGGCGACGAATTGCGGTCATCAGGTCGGTTGGTTTGCCGAACGTCCGTGCAACCGCGTAACGCCGCAGCTCCTCAAGCGTCATGCGTCACTTCTGCTTCCATGTCCGGTACCGCAGTGAGGATATCGCCCACGGCAATCGGCCCACCCTCGATCACGCGCGCATTGATACCGCCGTGACCGCGCATGGCGTTATAGCCACCCTCTCCCATCTGAAGCTCCATCAGCGAACAGGGGTGACATTCGCCGGTCATTTCCAGCAGTGCACCACCAAGCTGAAACCGGTGCCCTTTTAGCGACAAAAGATTGACGCCGCCAATGACGATATTGCGGCGGGCGAGCGAAGGATCGACAACGCCACGCCGCAGCAGGCGCGCCACCGCGTCGAGATGCTCGGCCTGGATCAACGTCACTTGGCGCGCATTGCCGGGCCGCGATTTCATCGCCGTGCGATCACCGGCCAGACCGCGACCGGCGATGGCCTCGACGCGCTCCATCACCCGCATCGGCTCGCGCGTGGCGGGCCGCACACCGATCCACACCACCCTGCCCTCGAAAGGGAAGGTGGACATCAATTCGCGCAGGCCGGCTGGAATTTTCATTACAGAAGTCTACTTCACCACGCTCTTGTCCTGGCCGAACAGCACCTTACGCTCGGCCTCACCCATCACAGGCGGCGTCTCCGGCCGCACTTCCTTCGCCCTTGCGTAAGCGCGCACGGTGGCAGGCCGCGCCTTGATCGCCGCATGCCAGCGCGCCAGATGCGGGAAATCGTTCATGTCCTGGCCCTGCCGCTCGGGAATCAGCCACGGATACGCCGCCATGTCGGCGATGGTGTACTGCTTGCCCAGAATGAAATCGCGACCCGCCAGCCGCTTATTCAGCACGCCGTACAGACGCGAGGTTTCTTTCACATAGCGATCGATGGCATAAGGTATTTTTTCCGGCGCGTACTGGCCGAAATGGTGGTTCTGCCCCAGCATCGGCCCCAGCCCGCCCATCTGCCACATCAACCACTCGAGCACTTCCACCTGCCCGCGCAAATCCTTCGGCAGGAATTTTCCGGTCTTGCCGGCGAGATACAGGAGTATTGCGCCCGATTCGAAAACGCTGATCGGTTTCCTGCCATCGGTGGGATCGTGATCGACAATGGCCGGCATGCGGTTGTTGGGCGAAATCTTCAGGAAATCGGGTTGGAACTGATCACCCTTGCCAATGTTCACACCGATCAGTTTGTATGGCAGCTTGGCCTCTTCAAGAAATAGCGTGATCTTGTGGCCATTTGGCGTCGGCCAGCAGTAGAGATCAATCATTTACCACCTCACTATTTTCCGAACGCGCCGACACCGGCACGTTTGTATTGATCGGGCCATTCCAGCGGCGCCCCCAACGCCTGTGCTGCATGACGCGGCCAGTATGGGTCGCGCAACAGCGCACGGGCGAGGAACACACAATCAGCGTCACCATCGGCCACGATCTGCTCGGCCTGCACTGGCTCGGTGATCAACCCTACTGCGCCGGTCGGCACATTGGCACCAGCACGGATCGCGCGTGCGAATGGCACCTGATAACCCGGGCGAATTGTCATCTTCGCGTCAACCGCATTGCCCCCAGACGAAACGTCGACGAGGTCGATGCCAACCGTTTTGGCGCGCTTGCAGAACTCAATCGATTGTTCTACATCCCAGCCCCCTTCCTTCCAATCACTGGCGGAGATTCGCAGGAATACTGGCAGATGCTTCGGCCAGAATTCACGCACCGCCGCACACACCTCCAGCGGAAAACGCATGCGGTTTTCCAGCGATCCGCCGTATTCATCGGTACGCAGATTGGACAGCGGCGACAGGAACTCATGAATCAGGTAACCATGTGCGCCATGAATTTCCGGCACTACAAACCCGGCTTCCAGTGAACGCTTGGCCGCGGCGACGAACGCATCCACCATCGCCTTAATTTCTGCTTTGCTCATTTCGCGCGGCTGCGGATAGGTTGGCGAGAATGCCGTGTCGCTGGGTCCCACCACCGGCCACCCACCTTTGCCTTCGTCAACCTTGCCCTGGCCACGCCATGGCGCAAAGGTGGAGGCTTTGCGGCCCGCATGCGCAAGCTGGATCGACGGCACTGCGCCGTGCGCCTTGATGAAGGCCACAATCGGTTTCCACGCGTTCATCTGCGCATCGTTCCAGATGCCGGCATCCTCCGGCGAGATGCGTCCCTCTGGCGTTACTGACGCAGCCTCGGTCATCACCAGCGCTGCGCCGCCGATGGCGCGCGAGCCCAAATGCACCAGGTGCCAATCAGTGGGCATGCCATCGGCACAACTGTACTGGCACATGGGCGAAACGAAAACGCGATTGCTGAACGTGAGCTCACGCAAGGTAAGCGGAGAAAAGAGTTGGGACATGGGAACCTGAAGAAAAGTTGGGAAAACCAGCGATGGCGCAAGAAATTAACCAGCCAGAGTTTAGGCCCGCAAATCGGTAACAATATCGCATCCTGAAGAAAAGTCATCATGACGGCGACACTGAAATCCCTCATCGTCCAGGCCGGTCCAAGGGCGCTAAAACATCTGCGCGAGCATGGCCTGCGCCCGCAGGACATCGACATCGTTCCGGGTGCCGCCGGCGGGCCGAAAGGCTTGGGACTGGCGCGGCTGGACGAGCACATCTTTGCCGACTGGCTGCCCAAGGGCTTTGCCCAGCGCACTCAACCCATCGACCTGATCGGGTCCTCCATCGGCGCATGGCGCTTTGCCGCAGTCTGCCGTGGTCATACGCCGGAAGAAACCCGCAGCACATTGCGTGCCTTTGCCAAGGCCTACAGCGAACAAAACTATCCGCGCAAGGTCGATGCCGACTTCATCACCGCCTACGCCCGCGACCTGATCGACAACCTGTTCAAGGGTTTCGAGACCGAACTGTTGTCGCATCCGAACTACCGGCTCAATGTGCTGGTGGTACGCGGCAAGGGCATTCTGCGGCACGAGGCACGCGGACGCTCGCACGCCGGATTTATGATGGCGGCATTCGCCAATGCGGTTGGCCGTCCACACCTACGGCACTTCCTTGATCGCACCTGGTTCCATGCGGGACCGGCCGGCGGCATTGCATCTCAGGGCAACTGGGATCGTTTCCACACCGATCACATTGCGCTCTCACCGGACAATTTCGGCGACGCGCTGATCGCGTCAGGCTCCATCCCGCTGGTGCTGCGCGGCGTGACGCAGATTGCCGGCGCGCCCGGCGGCACCTACTGGGACGGCGGCATCATCGACTATCACCTGCACCTGCCCTATCCGCGCTCCAGCGGGCTGGTGCTGTATCCGCACTTCACCGACTGCATCGTTCCCGGCTGGCTGGACAAGGCGCTGCCGTGGCGAAAAGCCAGCGGCGCGTGGCTGGACAACGTGATCCTGGTTTCTCCCTCGCGCGACTACCTCGACCGGCTGCCGATGAAGAAGCTGCCCGACCGCAACGACTTCAAGCGTTACGTCGATGACTACGATGCGCGTCTCAAATACTGGCGCTTTGCGATGGATGAGAGCGAGCGGCTGGCGGAGGAGTTTCGTGCGCTGTGTGAGAGTCCCGCTCTGATTGAGAAAATTCGGACCCTGTAGCCCGCGCATAGCAATCAAACTCAAGCACTGGCGCGGCTTCCCAGGCACTTTTGCCATGAACACCGCACCAGTGCTTGAGTTTTCCCTCAGTTGCTATTCAGCAGCGGAAACTCGTAGCGGATAAACCCGTGGTACTTCGCCACCTTGTCGTACAACGTGCGCGCCGTCGAATTGTGTTCCTGCGTCATCCAGTAGTAGCGAACCGCGCCCTCCTTCCGCGCTTGATCGGCCACAGCCTCGATCAATGCCCGCGCCACGCCTTTGCCGCGCGCTTCGGGCAGCGTAAACAGATCCTGCAGATAGCAGACCTTGGGCGCCCACACGACAGTATGAAAAAGATAGTGCGCGATACCGACCAGACGGCCATCGACATGCGCAGCCAAGCCGAAAACCTCCTTACCTGCCAGCAATCGCGTCCACGCGGTTTGGTACTCGGCGTCCGTGGTCGGCGTTTGGTAGAAGGCTTTGTAGCCGCGCGCTAGTTTCTCCCAGTCTTCGCGATCAGTTGCACGCAATGGCAAAATATCGATGGTCATGTCGCACTCCCGTCCGCCAACTGCTTTGGTGCCAGCTGCACCGGATCGTAGAAGAATTTCTCCTCGGCAATGCGCTCGCCTTGCCAGCGCTGATACGCCAGCTCTTCGATCTGCGTTACGGTTCCATCCTGCCACTCAAAACGAAACACCCAGCGCACCACGACGTTATCGCCATCGACAAACACCGGCCGCACGCAGGTCGAGGTGACCGTCTTCGCCCGGGCCAGCACCTTGCGTTCGCCAGCGACCAGCGCATCACGCCCAACACGCGGCGCAGCATTGTTTTCCTGCATGGTGGCGTTCTCGGTGTAGAACTCTTCGATCGCCTCGGCGTGCGCATTCGATTCAACGCGGGCAATGAATTTTTCGAGCGTCTCTTTTGTCGGCATGGGTTTGCCTGCTATTAATCTGTCGTCTACAGCACACGAACCATGTGAATTTCATCGTGCAATTCACCGTCCAGCAGCATAAAGCCACGCTCGATGCCGAACGGCTCGAAGCCCAGGCTCTTGTAGAGCGCAATCGCCGCGTCGTTACTGGCGTTGACGCCGAGATTGACCTGGCGGACTTGCATTGCATCGCGTGCGTGATCCAGCGCGTGCTGAAGCAGTGCTTTCCCGACGCCGAGCTTGCGTGCTTCCGGCGCGACGTACATGCCCCAGATGTAGGCTTTGTGCGCGAGCTTCTGCATCGTCTCTCGCTGCAGACCGACAATACCCACCAACCTGTCATCCATGAAGGCACCGAAAATAGCACCGTCATCTTTGGGTTGCAGCCGCGCCGCGATCGCCGTGATAGGTGTGTCCACCTCTTCTTCATGGCTTGACGCGAACGCGGACGGCCATTCGAGCAAACCACGCAAACGAAGAGCTTGGTACTCTGCGGCGTTGTCGGAGGAAAGAGAGCGGACTATCATTTTTGCTACTTAAACGACGGGCTAAGTATCGAACTCATCACGAACAAGGCGACGCGCAATCGATTCTGAATAAGGTAGTGGGAGTCCAATTTCCAGTAACGTCTTCTCGTAATGCAAAAGCTGGCCTTGAAGCATTTCCGCGAATCCGAGAAGTTCGAAGTAAACGTCCTCATCTTTGCGGCGCTTGGCATCATTGAGACAAACTGAGAGCGCATCAAACACTGTCGAGAGCGAGTCACCCTGCATAACGATGCCGGGAAAACGGCGCCCTGGCATTTGAACAATGCCCGAGTTTGGGACATGCGACAGAATATCTGCAGTACTTTTTTCCATCTCAGGAGTTTACTTGGCTGCAGCGTGCCACAGCAATCAACTCCCGTTCACGCTCGCGTGATAATGCCAAAGGTTGATTGCGCCCCGCTATCCACTCACGCATATCGCTCAAGGAAATCGCTGGATCGGTCAGTGTAAGACCGGCGCCTTGCGCCTTCTCGCTGCTCACATCCATCAGGCTCGCACGTGGCCCATGCTCATGCCGGTACAACGGCAGCTCGTTGAATGTGAGCCCGGCAGCGTTGATGATGTCCGCCGACACCCAGACGAGATTGCTCGCACCGATCAGCGCGATGAATTCGCGCCACGTCATTCTCGGCCCGGCGAGATTGAAAACGCCGTTCATGCGTTGTTCCAACACGGTTTGCACGAAACGCGCGACATCTCGCACATCGATCATCTGCAGGTGATCGTTGCCATCACCCGGTGCAAGCATCTCTCCGCCTAGCATCGCACGCTGTAGCCAGTGCTCGACGCGCCCGCTGCAGTCATGCGGGCCGAACACCACCTGCGGCCGCAGTACCGTGCAACGGTCCTGCCAGATATCGCGGACGATGTTGTCACAGGCAGCCTTGAGCGGGCCGTAAGTTTCGCCATTGATTTCGGTGACATCTTCGGCAGCAGGCGGCACCAATGGGTGCTCCTCGGTCACTGGTCGTCGTACCGGATCACCATACGCCATGACCGCACTGACATACACATAACGTTCGACACGGCCGCGCAGAAATTCGGCACTGGCCCTCACCTGCTTGGGCGTATAGCCACTGACATCGATGCAGGCATCCCAAGATCAATCCGACAAGGCCGACAGGCCGGAGTCGCCCTGATCGCGATCACCACGCAGGCGCTCGATTTCGTTTGACAGTGAATCGGCCGACCGGCCGCGATTGAAAATGCTGACCGCATGTCCTGCCGCCAGCAAAGTTTCGGCGATATGGCGGCCAATGAATTGGGTGCCACCGAGAATCAGGATTCTCATGGACTAAGCCCGCACCAAGAAGTAAAACCCCAGCATTGGCGCACCCTCCGGGCCAAAAATGCCCGGAACGCCGCATCCAGAGCGGTGTTTCAGGTTTTGACTTTCGCTTTAGCCTTGACCAAGCCCAGCGCACGACCAACAGCGATCCAGCCGGCAAAAATAAGCACGCTGAACACCATGGCAGCGAACACTGTGGCCAATGCCAGCAGCGTGCCTTGCAAGCCGAGTGAGCTCATCAACAGCCACGCCAGCGTCACGCCGGGAACGGCGGACGCGACGATAAAGGTAATGCTGATCAAGGTGGATTTCATGGGAAAACGAAAATGGGTATACGAACCGGCGTGATGGGCCATTGTGCGCTCGATGAATTATGGTTGTTGGAATAACTGAAAAACGAGACTGCGCGACCCCTCCGGTTCGCGTCGTTTCATCCCTCGCAGGGTAAATGCTATCCGATATTTGGTGCCAGCCAGCGCTCCGCCTTCGGTACATCCCAGGCTTTGCGTTTGGCGTAGTCCTCGACCTGATCGCGATCGATCTTGCCGACGGCAAAATACTGCGACTGCGGATGCGAGAAATAGAAACCCGACACCGCCGCGGTCGGCCACATGGCGTAACTGTCGGTCAGCGAGATACCGGCTTTCTGTTCCGCATCCAGCAATGCAAACAAGGGGCCTTTTTCACTGTGCTCCGGGCACGCGGGATAACCCGGCGCCGGGCGTATGCCGACATATTTTTCGGCGATCAGGGCTTCGTTGTCCAAGGCTTCATCTTTCGCATAGCCCCAGTACTCCCGACGCACGCGCGCATGCAGGTGCTCGGCAAAGGCTTCGGCCAAGCGATCCGCCAGCGCTTTGATCATGATGGCGCTGTAGTCGTCGTTCTTGGCTTCGTAGGCTTTGGCACGCTCGTCGCAGCCCAGCCCTGCGGTAACTGCGAATGCGCCCAAGTAATCAGCAACGCCTGAGCCTTTGGGTGCGATGAAGTCCGCCAGCGATTGATTCGGATTGCCAGCGGGTTTCTCATTCTGCTGGCGCAATTGTCGGAACGTCTGCAGCAATTGGCCGCGCGATTCATCGGCATAAATTTCGATATCGTCGCCGACACTGTTGGCCGGCCAGAAACCGAATACCGCATTGGCGGAAAGCCAGCGACCCTTGATGATCTGGTCGAGCATCTTCTGCGCA
Source organism: Betaproteobacteria bacterium (assembly GCA_016790625.1). Lineage (GTDB taxonomy): Bacteria > Pseudomonadota > Gammaproteobacteria > Burkholderiales > Usitatibacteraceae > UKL13-2. The sequence continues at coordinate 14,647 of JAEUNB010000155.1, forward strand.
TTGGCAAACACTTCTCGCGCGGCGGCACCGACGGTGGCATCGTCAAGGATCTGCGGATACTTGCCCCATAGATCCCAAGTCTGGAAGAACGGGCTCCAGTCGATATACGGCACCAACTCTTCGAGCGGATAATTTTTCAGCGCTTTCACGCCAGTGAAGGTCGGCTTCACCGGTGCGTAACCGTTCCATTCGACCTTTGTGCGATTGGCGCGCGCGGCTTCCAGCGTGATCAGCTTCACGCCCTTCTTGTTGGCGTGCTGTTCGCGCACTTTGACGTAGTCGTCACGCACAGATTGAACGTAGCCGTCCTTCAACTCATCGGACAAGAGGTTGCTGCACACGCCGACCGCGCGCGAGGCATCGGGCACCCACACCACCGGGTGTTTGTAGTTCGGCTCGACCTTGACCGCCGTGTGCGTGCGCGATGTTGTCGCGCCACCGATTAGCAGCGGAATGGTGAACCCGCGTCTATCCATTTCCTTGGCCACATGCGCCATTTCTTCCAGCGACGGCGTGATCAGGCCCGACAGCCCGACGATATCGGCTTTCTCGGCAATCGCCGTATCGAGAATCTTGTCGCAGGCGACCATCACGCCGAGATCGACGACCTCGAAGTTGTTGCATTGCATGACCACGCCGACAATGTTCTTGCCGATGTCATGCACGTCGCCCTTCACGGTGGCCATGACGATCTTGCCCTTGGCCTTGGCATTCTCGCTGCCCATCAGGCGTTTTTCTTCCTCGATGAACGGCACCAGGTGCGCCACCGCCTGCTTCATCACGCGAGCAGACTTCACCACCTGTGGCAGGAACATCTTGCCGGCACCAAACAGATCGCCGACCACGTTCATGCCGTCCATCAACGGGCCTTCAATCACGTTGATCGGACGGCCACCGGCAGCGGCGACCTTGAGGCGAACTTCTTCAGTGTCTTCGATGATGTATTGCGTGATGCCGCGCACCAGCGCGTGCGAGAGGCGTGCCTCGGGCGGTTGGTTTCGCCATGCGAGGTCTTCAACCTGCTCCTTTTTCTGGCCTTTGAACTGCTCCGCGAAATCAACCAGCCGCTCGGTGGCATCGGCGCGGCGATTGAACAGAACATCCTCGACACGCTCAAGCAAATCTTTCGGGATATCGTCATACACGCCTAACTGCCCGGCATTGACGATCCCCATCGTCATGCCGACCTTGCCGGCGTGATACAGGAACGCGGTGTGAATCGCTTCGCGCACTGGGTCGTTGCCGCGGAACGAGAACGAGACGTTGGAGACACCGCCGCTCACCTTCGCATACGGCAGGTTCTTGCGGACCCATTCGGTGGCGCGAATGAAGTCGATGCCGTAGGTCGCGTGTTCTTCTATGCCGGTAGCGACAGCGAAAATATTCGGGTCGAAGATGATGTCCTCGGCGGGAAAGCCGACTTCCTCGGTCAATATCTTGTATGAACGTTCGCAGATTTCGATCTTGCGCTCATAGGTGTCGGCCTGGCCTTTCTCATCGAAGGCCATGACGATCACAGCCGCGCCGTAACGCCGCGCCAGCTTGGCGTGCTCAATGAATTGCGGAATCCCTTCCTTCATCGAAATCGAGTTGACGATCGCCTTGCCCTGCACGCACTTGAGACCAGCCTCGATCACGCTCCACTTCGAGCTGTCGATCATGATCGGCACGCGCGAAATGTCCGGCTCGCTGGCAATCAGATTGAGGAACTTGGTCATGGCCGCCTGCGAATCCAGCATCGCCTCGTCCATATTGATGTCGATCACCTGCGCGCCGTTTTCCACCTGTTGGCGCGCGACCGACAGTGCCTCGTTGTAATCGCCGTTCAGGATCAGCTTCGCGAATGCGCGAGAGCCGGTGACATTGGTGCGCTCGCCCACGTTGACGAACAGCGAATCGTCGCCCACATTGACTGCCTCCAGGCCAGACAGGCGCAAACGCTTTTCAATTTCAGGCGTCTTGCGCGGCTTGAACGGCGCGACGATCTCGGCAATCGCCTTGATGTGTGGCGGTGTGGTGCCGCAGCAGCCGCCGGTGATATTGAGCCAGCCTGCCTCGGCCCACTCACGGATGAACGCAGCGGTCTGCTCAGGCAATTCGTCGTACTCGGCCATCGCGTTTGGCAGGCCGGCATTCGGATGTGCCGACACATAGCAATCCGCTTTCTCCGCCAGCTCTTCGACGTGCGGCCGCAGCTCTTTCGCACCCAGCGCGCAATTGAAGCCGATGGAGAGCGGGTTGGCGTGGCGCACCGAGTTGTAGAACGCCTCCACCACCTGACCCGACAAGGTACGGCCGGAAGCATCGGTGATGGTACCGGAGATCATCACAGGCAAACGCGTTTCCTTGGTCAATCCACGCGCTTCGTATTCTTCCTCGACCGCGAAGATCGCCGCCTTGGCATTAAGCGTGTCGAAGATGGTTTCGATCAGGATAATGTCTGCCCCGCCATCGATCAGCCCGCGGGTCGCATCGCGATAAGCGTTCTTCACCTCATCGAAGTTCACCGCGCGAAAACCGGGATCGTTCACATCTGGTGACAGGGACAGCGTGCGATTCATCGGCCCGAGCACGCCCGCAACAAAGCGCGGTTTTGCGGGGTTTTTCAGCGAGAAAGCATCGGCCACTTCGCGCGCGAGCTTCGCGCCTTCATAGTTCAGCTCATACGCCAGTGATTCCATGTGGTAATCGGCCATGGAAATCGCGGTGGAATTGAAGGTGTTGGTCTCGAGGATATCGGCACCGGCTTCGAGATATTGCGTGTGAATATCGCGGATCACCTGCGGCCGGGTCAGTGTCAGCAGGTCATTGTTGCCGCGCAGATCCGTTTTCCACGAGGCAAAACGATCGCCGCGATATTCGGCTTCGGTCAGCCGGTAGCGTTGAATCATGGTGCCCATCGCACCGTCGAGGACGAGGATGCGTTGGGTCAGCGCGCGCTCAAGCGAGGCGGTACGGGTCGGGCGGTCGGAGAGTAAGTGATCCATTTTTCAGTAAATTCTTTCGTCACCGGATATGCCGGGACGAACTTCGTTTCAGCTTTTCAGTTGCGCAGCAATCCACGTGTCGATCTTGGCTTCCAGCAACACCAATGGCAGCGCGCCGTCGCTCAACACCTGGTCGTGATAGTCCTTGAGACTGAACTTGGCGCCGAGTTTTTTCTTTGCCCGCTCGCGCAGCTCCTGGATTTTTAGCGAACCGATCTTGTACGCCAGCGCCTGGCCCGGCCACGCCATGTAGCGTTCGGTAGCGCGGCGCGATTCGCTTTCTGAATAGCCCTGCATGTCCATCATGTACTTGATGCTTTGTTCGCGCGTCCAGCCCTTGCTGTGAAGGCCGGTGTCGGTCACCAGCCGAACCGCACGCAGCAGCTCATCCGAAAGGTGACCCAGGTACGAATTGGGATCCTCATACAGGCCCATCTCGCGGCCCAGTGTCTCTGCGTAAAGCGCCCAGCCTTCGCCGTAAGCCGTCACCCAACCGTGCTGGCGGAATTTCGGCAGCGGCAGCTCCTGCTGCATGGCGATGTGATAGTGATGACCGGGCTGGCCTTCGTGAATGTAGAGCGTGGCCATGCCGGTGGTGGCATACTTGGTCGGATCTTCGATCACAGCAAAGAACACGCCCGGACGAGAGCCGTCCACTGCCGGGCTGCTGTAATGATCCGACGCAGTGGAACGCGTCAGCTCCGGTTCGGCGCGAATTTCCAGCGGCGCCTTGGGTGAGCGGCCAAACAGGTCGGGCAGCTTGGCGATGATCTTCCTGTTGAGTGCGGCATACGCGTCCAGCACATCTTTCTCGGTCTTGAACGGGCGGTTTTCCGCCAGCGCTTCGTGCCATTTGAAAAATTCGTTCAGCGTGCCCTTGAACTTGTACGCCGCCTTCACCTTTTCCATTTCAGCCCGAATGCGCGCAACCTCCTTCAGCCCCAACGCATGAATTTCTTCCGGCTTCATGCGCGTGGTGGTGTAGTTGCGCACGCTGAATTCGTACCATGCCTTGCCGTTCGGCAGCGCGTCGATGCCCGACGAGGTCCGGCATTTCGGCAGGTATTCCTTCTCCAGGAATGCGACCAGCTTTTCCATCGAAGGAATCAGCCGGGTTTCGGCAGCGGTACGAAATTCACCAGTGATCGCATCACGATCGGCGGCGGAAAAGCTTGCTGGCATATTGCGCAACGCCAGCGTGAACGCACTCTTGTCGAGGTCCTTGTTGGTCAGTGCCTGCAGCGACGGCAACGCGCGCTCGATCAACACTTTCGGTGGCACGATGCCGCGCTCGATGCCGGCGCGCATATTGGTGATGGCCTGTTCATTCCACTCAGTGATCTTTTCCAGCCGCTTGAGATAGTTGCGGAAGTTCTGCACCGTCTTCAGTGGCTGGATATCCTGTCCGGAGCCGAACTGCGCAATCTGTACCGGCATGCCGCCATATTGATTGACCGGCAGCAGGTCGCCGGGGAAACGCATTCCTTCAAGGCGCCGCTTCACCTCTTCCTCCAGCAAGGCAAAGGTCAGTTGGTCGGCGGGCGACAGCTGCTTCAAATTCAGCGTCGCCTGCTCGCGTTGTACGCGCTGCAGCATATTGCGAACCTTGACACGATAGACCGGCGCGATATCGATCTCGAGTTCGCCCTCGTACTTCGGATCACCGGTGATTTGCGACGCGAACAAGGGGCTCAGCTCAAGGCCATCCTGGAAATAGCGCTCGGCAATGGCGGCCAGCTTTTCACCTTCGGTCTGCTTGGCTGCCGTGGTCGCGGGCGCTTGCGCCAAGGCCAGCGCCGACACAAGCAGCACGCTCAACGGCGCCAAAATTCGAGTTGTGATGGATTTCAACATCATCGCTCCAAAAAAGAAAAAACCTGTCCGG
>JAEUNB010000284.1 GCA_016790625.1 Betaproteobacteria bacterium
CAGTGGCGGAGGCGCTTTCGCGCCCCCGCTCCTAGGTCACAAGGTAGATTACTGAAAGCACGAAACAGAGAGCGACTCTGAGACATGCGGCTACGTCTATCTTCACCTGCACGGTTATTCGCTTGTTCATGATTTTGGGTCATTAGAGGCGACTAACTGGGGCCCCAATCAATCGCGTTACGGTTGATTGGTTATGGCAGTTACGAAGAGCGCGGCGGCCAAATGGCGGGCGCGGCGATTCTTGGCTGCCTACGATAGTGGCGGCCAACCACTACCGGGGATTGCCAAGGTCGGCGCTCATCTGCGGGCCTTGGCTCCCAATCCTATCCAACGGGCATGTTATGCCTAAAACGAGGGCTTAACTTGTCCAGCTATCTATATGATTACCCAATAATGCCCGGAAATCCGCACCAGTACTTGGGTTTTGCTGGTTTATGCTGGAATCCGCCCGCCACAAACCCTCAGACCATAAACCCCAAATTCGCCGTCGGGAACCGCGACAGATTTGGAAACACCGCATTCAGATCCGCGCCACCAACGCCGAACCACTGCGCCATCGTCGCCGCATATTGATCGACCGAGGTAGTTGGTATCCATGTTCCTTTGCCGACATCGTCGGGGCCATCGACCACATGCGTGGGAAAGGTGCCGTACATGGCGTTGCCCTTCACCGCGCCGCCGACGACCAAGTGATGGCTGCCCCAGGCGTGATCGGAACCCTTGCCGTTGGTGACGAAGTTTCGATTGAAGTCGCTGGCGGTGAAGGCGGTGACGTTCTCGGCCATGTTGATTTCGGCGGTGGCGTTGTAGAACGCCGTCATCGATGCCGATACATCGCCGAGTAATTCATTCTGCCGCTGCAGTTGATCTTCCCCGTGGGTGTCGAAGCCGCCGATGGCGGCAAAGAACACCTGCCGCTTGGCGCCGAACGCGGTGCGCGCGACGATCAGCCGCGCGATCATGCGCATCGCCTGGCCGAGGCCGGTGTTAGGGAACGCGGTAGTGAAGGGCGAAGCACCATTGAGCGCGGTCGAGATCTGTTTCTGGTTGGTGATAGCGCCGGAGAGAATGTCCAGCCACACGCCGTCCATCACGTTCACGCGCGTGGCCGATTGACCCAGCATGCGCTGTATGCCGGTGGATAGCGGCTGCGTCTCGGTACTGGTCTCGTAGAAGTCGAGGCCGAACTGACCCGAGGGGGATACCGGGAATGAGCGGATGGTATCGCCGGAAAGAAAGGTCGAATTACCCGCCACTGACATACAGGTGGTGAGGCTGCCGGATTGATTCAGCGCAGCGACGCGATCGCCCAGACGGCCGCCCCATCCGGAACGCACCGAGTTGTCGGCCATCGAGGTGTTCCACAGGAATTGTTGATCGCTGTGCGAATAGAGATTGGCGGGGCGTTGCACGCTGCCGCTGTTGTACTGCGCTTTGGTGATTGGCGCAGCGAGCGTACCGACATTGACCACTGCCGCAGCCTTGCCGGCGTTGAACAGGCCCTGCAGTCCGGCCATCGAAGGATGCAAGCCGAATTCGCGACCCTGCACATTGGTCGGTTTGATCGACAGCGTCTGGTCGCGATTGATTGCCAGCACGCCGCGCGGACCAGCGTAACGCGTGTGGTCCGCAGGGTCACGCGGGATGATCATATTGTTGGCGTCGTTGCCGCCAAACAGGAACACGCACACCAGCGCGCGGTAGTCGTCGCCGGCGGCGAGATTGACCACGTTCTGCAGCGCGGCGTGCGCGTTCTGCGCCGACAGCGGCACGATGGCCGGCAACAACAGGCCGGTAGATGTTTTCAGGAACTGGCGACGCGAATGGTTTCGGCTTGTCATGTTCATTCCCCTTATTTCTGGATCACAAAGTCAGACGACAGCGCGAACAACGTGAGCGCGGTGCGCACGCGCCAGGTGCGGTCCGAGTCGCGGTTGTTGAATGGCACCGAAGTAACGGCGTCGATCATCACCTGCCGCGTACCTGCACTCAGGTTGCCGTAGGTGAGCAGGCCGGAAAGGTGATCGACCAGCGCAGCCGGATTGTTGGCCAGTGCCTTTACTTCCGTGAGATTCAGCTTCTGGCGCGAGTCGCCCGAGCCGTAGCCTTCGTTTTTGACCAACTCGTAGAAGAAGTTGGCGGTACCGACCGTCTGGATCTCGTTGGTGATCTGGAATTCTGGCGCCACCATCGCCGCCTGTGCCAGCTTGCCCGGCCGCGTGTACGACGGCGAGAAGAAGTTGAACACCGACGGTGACAAGAGCGGACTTTGGCCGAGCGCGTCATCGGCGCTGTCCAGATAGTGGATGTTGTTGCGACCGTTGACCGACGTGGCGTTGAACGCACGCAGGATATTGGCGAAGCGGATTACCGGTTCGCGCTGTTTGCCGAACTTGGCGTCGGCTATCAGCGCGCTGTTACGCGCATCGGGATCGGTCAGCACGGCTTTGATCACCGCACCCAGATCGCCACGCACGCCGCGGCCATTGTTATCAAACACCGCCGAGATGCGAGCAATGTACGCAGGCGACGGATTGGAGGTGACGAAGCGCTGGATCAGCTGGCGGCCAATGAACGGGCCGACATTGGGATGATTGGCGATATTGTCCAGCGCGTCGCTCAGATCTTTCTGCGGTGTCTGGCCGGCCGGCAGCACCACGCCATTCAGCAGCTTCTTGGTGCCGGGTTCGTGTTTGCTGGGGAAGGCAATCATCGGTTGCGTCCAGCTTTCTTCCGGCCGGTCGAATTTCTTCGGGTTGTTCGGATCGTTGCCGAAGAAGGTCCAGCCGGTGAAGGCGCGGGCGAAGCCTTTTACCGTGCCTTCGTCGTAGGTCGCCAGCGGTACGCCATTGCCATCGAGCTTGCGTGAACCGTCGGGGTTGAGCTGATACAAGCCAACCGAGAACAGCTGCAGCACCTCGCGCGCATAGTTCTCGTTCGGGAACTTGTTCTTGCCGTCCTCCTTCTCGCTGCCCAGCATGTTGAGGTAGTAGCCCATCGCCGGATTCAGCGTCACCGCGCCCAGCAGTTCGCGATAGGTGCCGAAGGCGCGCGTGTTGAGCAGGTCCATATAGGTGGACATCGCGTCGGGTTCGAGGTCGGGCGCGATGTTGGAGATCACCATGATTTCCGACAGCGCGAAGCTCATGCGCGCGCGCAACTCATCCTGCCCCGTAAGCCACTGCTGCCAGATCGCCTCGTAGGAATCCTCTTCGGCGTAATACGCCTTGCCTTTCTCCGCCAGGCGCCGCGCCTTCGCGGCATCGATATAGGCCATGTGCGAATCCGCCGGCCGCGCGAGTTGCTCGTCGATCCAGGCTGGAATGCCGATCGCTTTCACACGTTCGACGCTGGCTGCCTTGGGACCAAACGTGGCCTGCGTGAGGAAGCGCGCCGGCTCGCTGAATACCGCCGTAGTGGGCGGTGCGGTCACGACAAAATCGACGCTCGATGTTGCTGTGCCACCAGCAGTGACGACCACGATGCGTCCGCTGGCCGCGTTCAACGGCACGGTGGCCTGCAATGATGTTGCGGTGACATTGGTAATCGCCGTGCTGGCGACGCCATTGAATCGTACGGCACTGGCACCGGTGAGATTTGTACCGGTTAGCGTGACTACTGCGCCCGCCGCGCCACTGGTGGGCGCAAAACTGGCGATGGTTGGTGGCGGCGCGGCAGTGACCGTGAAGCTGGTGCTGGAGGTGACGCTGCCCGCCGGTGTCACGATGGTGATCTTGCCGCTGCTGGCGTTGTTCGGCACGGCGGCCTGCAATGACGTGGCGGTGACGTTGCTGATTGTGCTGCTGGTGGTGCCATTGAATTTGACCGAAGTCGCGCCGGTGAGATTGGTGCCGGTGATGGTGACCACGCTGCCGATTACACCGCTCTGCGGTTCGAAGCTGGCGATGGTGGGCGTTGATGTCGGCGGTGATGAGGTCACGACAAAATCGCTGCCCGAGGTCGCGCTGCCGCCTGTCGTAACAACGACAATCTTGCCGCTGGTGGCGCCTGTGGGCACGGTAGCCTGCAGCACGCTGGAGGAAACCTTGTTGACGTTGCTCGATGCGACACCATTAAATTTCACGGTGCTGCCCGGCAGGAAATTGCTGCCGTTGATGGTGACCATGGTGCCGGCGGCGGCGCTGGCAGGCGCGAAGCTGGTGACGGTTGGCGCGCCGGCCGGCACCGGGGCAGAAGGAATTGACGGCGGCGTGGTGGGCGTGCCGGTGGCGGTGGAGCCGGGCGGCAAGACATAACCAACGATGCCGACATTGCGCCAGCCGAATTTGCCGATCAGGAAGTCCTTGCTTGGCGACTTGAGCGTGTAGACATTCAATTTCAAGCCGTCATGCGCGACGCGATACAGCGCGACCAGACCGCTGGCTGGTTGGCCGCCCACGTAACCCAGCACGCCATCCTGCTGCCAACCCTGGCTGCGCAGGCTCGCGACTTCGCCGGCATCGGTGGTCAGCACTGTGCGGCCCATGCCGGGTAGGGTCAGCTTGTTCAAAGCGAGAACGGGCTGGCCTTCGATCGCACCCGCGTCCATTTTCACCATGAACTTGGCATCGTCGCTGCGCCATCCAGCCGCCACGGTGCCGTTGAGGCCGTAGCCATAGCTGCCGGTATAAGGCGAATAGGAAAGATAAACCGGCGCCCAGTTGGCGGGATTGACGCTTTGCGCAAATGCGGTTGCGCAGGTCAGCAGCCAGAACGCAATCACATTTGCCAACAGCACCCAGCTGACTACGCGCCAGATACGCCGCTGGCTTTTGTCCGCAGAAAGATTGCAATCGTAGTCGCCGCTCAAGTCGTTCTGCCTGCGGCCATGAAACGGTGCGAGACCGTCCCATTCCTGATGGATCGGTTGTGCCATATCTGTCCCCTTTTGCTTGTTCAGGCGGAAATCATTCCGCCGTGGGAACACCGTTGCAGTCGCCATGCCAACTTTTAACCTTTTGAAAACAAAGGACAAATATCGAGGCTGCGGGAAACAGGCGTTGCTGTTGCCCGACGCATCCGGATGCCCAGCTTTAACTTATTGTTTTATATGATGAAAAGATGTATCCGCGCGACGACAATCGCAATCCGGTATAGCTGAAAAACTTTGGTGAGCGAGCACTGGCACCCGGCGTGCGGGTTTGCTAGCAACACAGCGATTTGAAATCGTGGCGAAATAAATTGACCGCTTGAAGTTTGCCTTTGACCGGGCGAATCCGGCCATGAGACCGGATCGCGCGGTGATGAAAGATTTCAACCACGGAGCCTTCCCATGCTGCTTGATCTGATCGAGAACCAACTGATTGCCAATCGCCTGCCGCTGGTCGCCGTCTCGCTCGCGGCGGTGCCGCACTCCAACACCCCTACTGTGCTGACGCTGCACTGGCACGGTTTTGTCGAAGTCAAGTTGAGCGATGAATCCGAGACGGTGGCCTACCAGCCGGTGCCGAGCTCGGCACTGCAGGTGAATGAACGCTGGGACCGGTTGAACGAGCTCGATTACGACGCGCTGGAAACGGCATGGGAATTGGGCGCATGGAATCTGGAGCGGGTCGAAGCGCGGCCGTTCGTGCGGCCCGGTGCCGACAGCGGCGAGACCATCGCCGGCATGCATGCGTTTGGCGTCTCACCGCTGGCGATCGAGGGCGATTCGCCGTTCGTGGCCGACGTGCCGGATGGCGATGACTTGATTGATGCAGCCGGTCGCAGTGGCTATGTGCAATGGCTGTTTCGCCCGGTGCGCGGTGGGCTTTGGTCCGAGGTCGCCGACGATCTCACACTGGAGCCGGGTGGTTACCGCAACCCGCCGTGTCCCTTGTTAAGCGAAGCGCCGCAGTTGCGGCAGAGCGGGCGCGAGCGGCGCTGGAATTACCAGTTTGGGCGCAGCAACAAACTCGGCTTTGATCGTCGCGCAAAACCCGCGGAGCCATCGGCCTGAAATCCAGCATTGGTGCGGCTTTCCAAGGCATTGCTCCGGAAAGCCGCGCCAGTACTTGGCCTCCGGACAGTGGCCTGTTTGTTTTTTATGTGCGTTCGGACAGCGCCAGTTTCACACCGAGGCCGATAAAGAACGCACCCAGCGTGCGGTTGATCCACACGCCGACCGATGACGCCGCGCCAAGGTGGCCCAGCAGGCGCGCCGATATCCACGCGACGAAAATATTCCACAGCGTGCCGTTGAGGTTGAAGATCACGCCGAGAAACAGGAATGCCGATACCTTGGTCGGGCTGGCGGCGTCGATAAATTGCGGCACGAACGCGAGGAAAAACAGCGCCACCTTCGGATTGAGTACGTTGGTGAGAAATCCCTGCCAGAAAATCTTCGATGCGCTGCTTTGCGGCAAGGCGTCAATCTGCGTAACTGAAGCACGACTGCGCAACATCGAAATTCCAACATAGACCAGATAGGCTGCGCCGATCCATTTCACCACCGTGAACGCCATCGCCGAGGTGGCGAGGATTGCCGACAGCCCGAGTGCCGCCGCGACGATATGCACGAAGCATCCCGCGCCTATGCCGAGCGACGCCCATACCCCGGCGCGAAATCCCTGCGCCGCGCCGCGGCTCAGCACATAGATGAAATCCACCCCGGGCGTGATGTTGAGCAGCAGCCCGGAGATGATGAAGAGCAGCAGGTCGTGAGTACCAAACATGACGGGATTGTAAGACATCCCTTTGGCGTCATTCCCAATTTGTCCTACAGCGCCTCCATCGGCCGTGTGATGCAATGGTCAACAACTGTGGACATTTGTAAACCCTTTGTCACCAACTGATAAATGGTGACTCCATTCACACCGCGAAATCGTAACGACGACTACATTGGCGACGGATTCAATGCCGCTGCCATCGTGAAGCGGCCCAACAGTGAACAAGACACGTCTCACGGACAACAACAAACATGGATATGCAGATCAGAGAACAAAAACAACTGGTGGCCAGAGTGGCGATCATCGAGGACGATGCCACGGCCGGGGAAGCCATTGTCAAATGGGTCGAGGAAATGGGCCATCAACCGATGCTGTTTCCGGACGCCGGCAAATTCCTTGCCGCGCGGGCTGCGCATTCGGCGTCGCTGCTGATTCTGGATTGGGGCCTGCCCGATATGTCCGGACTGGAATTGCTGCGCCATGTGCGCGGACCGCTGCAGTGCTCGGCGCCGGCAGTTTTCTGTACCTCGCGTGGCGACGAAGCCGACGTGGTGGAAGCATTGCGCGCTGGTGCCGACGACTTCATCGTCAAACCGCTGCGCAAGCAGGAATTGCAGGCGCGTGTCAGCGCGGTTCTGCGCCGCTCGGTGGTCGAGGTCGCGGAAATGCGCGAGCTGGAAGTCGCACCTTACAAGCTGGATCTGGTGGCGCGCCGCATTCGCCTGAACGATCGCGTGGTCGAGCTGCAGAATCGCGAATATGAATTGGCGGTGTTGCTGTTCCAGAACCTGAACACGGTGGTATCGCGCGAGCGTATCGTGCAAACGCTGTGGGGCATGGAGCCGATGGAAACTTCACGCACGCTCGATACGCACGTCAGCCGCCTGCGCCGCAAGCTGGAACTGACGCCCGCCAATGGCCTGACGCTACAGTCGGTGTATGGTCTGGGGTATCGCCTGCAGCCGGTTTCCGCTTAAGTTTTTTGACGCTAGGACACCGGTGTCAGCAATTTCCCGGTAGAGAGAAATTCGCGCAGGTTGGCCAGCGTTAGGTCGGCCATGGCCTGCCGCGTCTCGTGCGTGCCGCTGGCCACATGCGGCAGCAAAACAACGTTATCCAAACCAAAAAGCGCCTCTGGCACTTTCGGCTCGTGCTCAAACACATCAAGTCCCGCCCCGGCGATGCGTTTGTTCACCAGCGCATCGACCAGCGCCGCTTCGTCGATCACCGTGCCGCGCGAGATATTGATCAGAAAACCCTGCGGGCCCAATGCCTGCAGCACCTTTGCCGACACCAGCTTGTGCGTATCGGCACCCCCCGCACTTGCAACGACCAGAAAGTCCGCCCAGGACGCTAATTCCTGCGTGCTGTTGGCATAAGGAAAAGTCACGTCGCTCACGCGATGGCGATTGTGATAACGCACCTCCATGTCGAAGCCTGAAGCGCGCTTTGCAATCACTCTACCGATGCGGCCCAGCCCCAGGATGCCGAGTTTTTTTCCACTGACCCGTGTTTGCAGTGGATAGGCACCTTTCAGCCAATCGCCACGACGCACGAATCGGTCGGAAGCCGACATTCCGCGCGCAACGTCAATCAGCAAGCCGAACGCAATATCAGCCACGCAATCGTTCAACACGTCCGGCGTATTGCTCACCGCAATGCCGCGCCGCTTTGCAGCGTCTATGTCGATGGTGTCGTAACCGACACCGAAACTGCAGATCGCCTTTAACGCCGGCATCGCCGCCATCATCGCGTCATCAGCGCCGAAGCGAGCCGAGGTGACCAGCGCGGTGAATTCGCCGCCGCACTGTCTCAGGAATGCGTCGGCATCCGGCTCGTTGGCCAGCATATGTGCGTCGAATTCCTCCTTCAGCACTTTTTCCATCGCCGGCAACAACCGGCCTTTCTGCAGCACGCGTGGTTTCATGAAGTCACCGTGAGTTCGAGAGTTTGATTGACGATATCGGCGGACAAGCCTGCTGCGATTGCTGCTTCGCGAAGCGCCGCCAGCACACCCTCGTCCAGCGGAATGCCATCGCGTCGATGACGGCTCTGCGTCGCACGTTCGACATCGCCCGGCAGCAACACCGGGCGCGATGTTTCAGCCGGCGTGGCCGACTTGATCCAGTCGGTAAACAGCGCGGCTTCATGTTCGATGGCGCCGCCGGCGACGCGCTGGGTGTCGATGGCAATAATGGTGAAGTTGTTGCAATTGATCTTGCGACCGGCACCGCTGGTGCCGCCGCCCGATATCGCGCCCGCCATCAGGTCCACCATCAGCGACAACGCATAGCCTTTGTGACCCGCGTCCAGTCCACCCAGCGGCAACAGCGCGCCGCCAGTGTAGAGATCGTTGGGGTCGGTTGAAGATTGGCCGTCTCGATCAACAATCCAGCCCGGCGGAATTTTCTTGCCCGCTGCGCGAGCCAATCGAACTTTCCCTTCAGCGACTACCGATGTGGTCAGGTCAACAATGATCGGTTCGCCGTTTTCAACCGGCATGCCCCACGCCAGTGGATTGGTCGAGAGCCGCCGCTCCTTGCCGCCCCACGGCGCAACAGTGGGTGCCGCCAGCGTGTTGACGAAGTGAAACGAGGCACAGCCCAGTTCCGCTGCAAGTTCGACCCAGTCGCCCAGCCGGCCGACGTGCGCGCTATTGCGCAGCGCCACCATCGCAATGCCCTGCGTCACAGCTTTCTCACATGCGAGCTTTGTCGCGATAGCAGCGCCAATCTGGCCGAAACCAAGATGGCCTTCGAGCACCGCAAACCCCGGCCCTTCGTTGACGACTGCCGGTTGCTTGCGGCAAACGATCTGTCCTTTGCCGATCTGTTCGACGTACTGCTTGACCCGCAACACACCGTGCGAGGCGTGGCCAACCAGATCGGACCTGACCAGGTAGTGCGCGACGCTAGCGGCCTCTTCCTCGGCCGCGCCGGCGCCAACGAGAATCGCCGCCGCCAGTTTTTGCAGCCGATTCGGCGGGCAGTGCAGCACGCCGGCTTATTCCTTGAATTTGTCGCGCAGTGCCTGCGTCGCGCCGCGGAAAATTCCCAAGTCACTACCGACGGCGACGAAATTGCAGCCCCACTCCATGTAGCGGCGTGCATCGGCTTCCGCCGGTGCCAGCGTGCCGCTGGCTTTGCCGTTGGCGGCAATGCGTTCGAACAGGTGCTTGATTACCTTCTGCACATCGGCATGGCCTGGGTTGCCGAGGTGGCCGAGGGCGGCCGATAAGTCGCCCGGTCCGACCAGTACGCCATCGACACCATCGACCTGGCAGATTTCATCCACCGCATCCACGCCAGCGCGGCTTTCGATCTGCACCATCACCGAAATATTCTGGTTGATAGTCTGAAAGTAATTCGGGATGGTGCCGTACTTGTTGTTGCGTTGCGAAACCGAGATGCCGCGTATGCCTTCCGGTGGATAGCGTGTCGCTTCCACAGCGGCCTTCGCCTGCGCACCCGATTCGACGAACGGGATCAGGAAATTGTAGAAGCCGGCATCAAGCAGGCGCTTGATGATGATCGGATCGTTCCACGGCGGCCGCACCACCGGCGCGCTGACGCTGTCCTTCAGTGCCATCAGCTGCGGAATAAACGACAGCACATCGTTGGGTGAATGTTCGCCATCCAGCAGCAGCCAGTCAAAGCCGGCTACGCCCAGCACTTCGGTGCTGATTGGGCTGGCCAGTGAACACCAGCAGCCAATAAGTCGTTTTTTTGCGATCAGGTCAGCGCGAAATTTGTTCGGTACGCCTTGATAGGGTGCAGTCATGTCTCGATTCCGTTTGTTGTTCGAATTTTTCTCAACTAGTCCAACGTGGCGCCGGAAGCTTTTGCCGCCTTGCCCCATTTGGCGATTTCGCTGTTCACGAAATCACTGAATTGCGCAGGTGAATTCGCGACTACGACAAAGCCGACCGATTGCAGGCGCGTTTTCACCTCCGGTACGTTCATCGCCTTGACCGTGGCTTCATGCAATTTGGCGATCACTTCCTTTGGCGTACCGGCAGGCGCCGACAAACCAAACCACGACACGGCGGAAAACCCCGGATAGCCGGATTCGGCAATCGTCGGCACATCGGGGTACACCGGATTGCGTTCAACACTTGCCACCGCTAGCGCGCGCAACTTGCCGGCTTGAACCTGCGGCAGCGCATTGTCCTGATTGATGAACAGCAGCGGGATCTGTCCGCCGATCACATCAGTGATCGCCGCGGCGCCCCCCTTGTACGGTACATGCAGCGTGTCGATGCCGGCAGACTGCTTCAGCATTTCCATCGCCAAATGGCCGGAGGAACCGTTGCCGGAACTGGCGTTGGAATACTTGCCGGGATTGGCCTTGGCCAGCGCGATGAATTCCTTGAAGGTCTTGGCCGGAAAGTCCGGATTGGCCGCCAGCACGTTCGGGCCGGTGGCCAGTAGCGAGATGTGCGTGAAGTCCTTGTTGGCAAACGGCATCTTGCTATAGAGCGAATAGTTGATCGCGTTCGAACCTACGCCGGACAGCAGCAGTGTGTAGCCATCGGGCGCAGATTTCGCCACCTGGTCACAGCCTATGTTGCCGTTGGCGCCGCCTTTGTTTTCGATAATTACTGTCTGGTTGAGCAACTTGCCCAATTCGACCGCGAGCAGCCGACCGACATTGTCGGTACTGCCGCCGGGCGGGAACGGGACCACGATCTTGATCGGTTTCGACGGCCAGGCTTGTGCTAAGCCCAACGGTGCGAACGCGACCAGCGCGAGTGTGAGAAGGGTCTTGCAAGCTAGACGGATGCTCATGTGGTTCTCCTCGTTTCTGATTTACCTGTACCAAGACGATATGTAGATCGCCATCTGGCGCGCCTTTCAGGGCAAAAATGGCTGGAAAGCCTCACCAGTGCTGGAGTTTTATTTCAAATATGACTGCATTTCTATGCCAGCGTGTAGGCAGTTTTCACTGTCGTATAAAACTCCGCCGCATACCGGCCCTGCTCGCGCGGACCATAACTGGAACCTTTACGCCCCCCGAACGGCACATGGTAATCGACACCCGCCGTCGGCACATTGACCATGACCATGCCGGCCTGCGCGTGGCGCTTGAAATGCGAGGCGTGCTTGAGTGACGTGGTGCAGATGCCTGACGACAGGCCGAATTCCGTATCGTTGGCCATCGCCAGTGCTTCGTCGTAGTCCTTGGCGCGCGAAACGCTCGCCACCGGGCCGAAAATTTCTTCGCGGCTGATGCGCATATTGCCGGCGGCTTCGGTGAACAAGGCGGGCGCCAAGTAAAAGCCTGGCTTGTCGCGCTTCAGCAATTCGCCGCCGCACACCAGCTTCGCGCCCTCGCTTTTACCGATCTCAACATAACGCATGTCCTGATCGAGCTGGCTTTGATCGACCACGGGGCCGATCTGCGTTTCCTTCGCGCGCGCATCGCCGACGACTAGCGCACGAGTACGCGCTGACAGCGCTTCAACAAATTTGTCATGAATGCCGGCGGTAACGATGATGCGTGATGACGCCGTGCAGCGCTGACCCGTGGAATAAAACGCACCCTGCACCGCGCATTCCACTGCGACATTCAAATCTGCATCGTCCACCACCACCAGCGGATTTTTGCCACCCATTTCCAGTTGCATCTTGGCGCCACGCTTCAATGCCGCTTCCGCCACGCGCTTGCCGGTAGCGACCGATCCGGTGAAGGTAATCGCATCGACATCTTTGTGATCGAGGATGGTCTGGCCGACCACGCTGCCGCGGCCCATCACCAGGTTGAATACGCCGGCCGGCAGACCGCTGCGGCTGATGATCTCGGCAATCGCCCACGAGCAGCCCGGCACCAGATCAGCGGGCTTCATCACCACGCAATTGCCGTACGCCAGTGCAGGTGCAATCTTCCACGCCGGAATCGCGATCGGGAAATTCCACGGCGTGATGATGCCCACCACGCCGATCGGCTCGCGGGTGATTTCCACATCGAGTCCGGGACGGATCGATGCCAGTTTTTCGCCGGGGATGCGCAATGCTTCACCGGCGAAGAATTTGAAGATCTGTCCCGCACGTCCTGCTTCGCCAATCCCTTCGGCCAGCGTCTTGCCCTCCTCGCGCGACAGCAGATCGCCCAACTCCGCCTTGCGCGCGAGGATTTCGCTGCCGATAAAGTCCAGCACATCGAATCGCTGCTGCGGTGTAGACAGTGCCCATTTGGCGAAGGCGCCACGCGCGGCGGCAACGGCTGATGTCGCCTGTGCTGCGTCCGCCTGCGCGTATTCGCCGACGATATCGGTGGTGTCGGAAGGATTGACGTTGGGTGAAGCGCTGGCGCCCTCCACCCATTCGCCGCCAATGAAATTGCGATGCAGTGTCATGAACAACGTTCCTAGTTGGCCTCGATCTTTGCGTCCTTCACCACCTTGGCCCACTTGGCGAGCTCGGCCTTCTGGAACGCAGAAAATTCTTCCGGCGAATTGGCCACCGGATCGACGCCCAGTGTATCGAGTCGCTCACGCACGTCGGGCATGGCGATGATCTTCACCAGCTCGGCATTCAATCGCGTGACGATGTCTTTTGGCGTGCCGGCAGGCGCGAAAATGCCTTGCCACGACACCAGTTGATAGCCGGGTACACCGGCCTCAGCCAATGGCGGAATGGTCTCCATGCCTTTCACGCGTTTGCTTGATGTCACGGCCAATGCGCGCACGTTGCCCGACTTGACGTGCGGTGCGGCCACCACCGTAGTGTCGAACATCATCGGCACCTGGCCGCCCATCACATCCTGAATCGCAGGCGCGCTACCTTTGTACGGCACGTGCACCATATCGATCCCGGCCATCGCCTTGAATAGCTCACCGGACAAGTGTTGCGATGTGCCGGCACCCGCCGAGGCGAAGCTGATTGAACCCGGCTTGGCCTTGGCTGCGGCGATCAGTTCCTGCGCGGTCTTGTACGGACTCTTCGGATCGACGATCAACACGTTGGCATTGGTGCCGATCAGTGTGATCGGCTGGAAGTCCTTGATCGGATCGTACGGCATGGTCTTGTACATGCTGGCGTTGATCGCATGAGAGCTGATGGTGCCGCCGAGAATGGTGTAACCGTCGGGCGCGGATTTGGCGACAAAATCGGAGCCGATATTTCCTCCGGCACCGGCCTTGTTTTCCACCAAGACCGGCTGGCCCAAGGCGGTGGCGAGTTTGGCACTGATCAGCCGCGCCAGTATGTCGGTGGTGCCCCCAGGCGGGAACGGCACGATGTACTTGATCGGTTTCGACGGCCACTTGTCCTGCGCAAAAGCAGGGGCACCAACTGCGCACAAGGCGGCAATGGCGGCGACGAAAATTCGTTTGCTATGTTTCATGCTCTTCCTCCATCCGATTTATGGATCAATGAATTTCGGGGTCTAGTGTCTTGGCGTCTGACGCGCCCTCTTCAAGAAAATCGAAATCGCAGCCTTCATTGGCCTGCTTGATGTGTTTCAGATACAGCACGCCAAAGCCGCGGTTGTAATGCGGTTTGGGCGCGGTCCATGCTGCGCGACGAGTTGCAAGTTCGGCCTCGCTGATTTTCAGCTCCAGTTTGCGATTTGCAACATCGAGCTCGATCAGGTCGCCATCGCGAACCAGTGCCAACGGACCGCCAATGTGCGACTCCGGCGCCACGTGCAGCACGCACGCGCCATAGCTGGTGCCGCTCATGCGTGCGTCCGAGATGCGCAACATGTCGCGCACACCTTGTTGCAGCAATTTTTTCGGAATCGGCAGCTGGCCCCATTCCGGCATGCCAGGCGCGCCCTGCGGCCCGCCGCTTTGCATCACAATTACAGAATCCTTGTCGACATCCAGCGCTGCATCGTCAATGCGCGCCGCCATGTCGTTGTAATCCTTGAACACGACCGCACGACCGGTGTGTTTCTGCAGATGTGCTTCCATCGCCGCCGGTTTGATCACCGCGCCGTCGGGTGCCAGGTTGCCGCGCAGCACAGCGAGTCCGTCACTGTCGACCAACGGATTGGAACGCGGGCGAATAACATCATCGTTGTACGTCACGGCGCCGCGAATGTTCTCGCTGAGCGTATGGCCGTTCACGGTCATCGCCTTGCCATCGAGCAGGTCGGTGAGTTGGGCCAGCATCGCGCGCAAACCGCCGGCGTAGAAAAAGTCTTCCATCAGATACTTGCCGGAAGGACGAACATTGGCCAACACCGGTGTCTTGCGTGCAAGCGCATCGAAGCGCGCAAGATCCAGCGCCACACCCGCACGGCGAGCCAGCGCAATCATGTGAACCACCGCATTGGTTGATCCGCCCAGCGCGAGCGCAGTAATGACCGCATTGTCGATGGCGCGCGCATCGACGATATCGCGAATGCACAGGTCTTCCCAGACCATGTCGACAATGCGCTTGCCGGTAAGCGTGGCCATCTGTGCGTGGCGCGAATCCGGCGCAGGAATAGAGGCCGCACCAGGCAGCGTAAGACCCATCGCCTCCGTCGCACTGGTCATGGTGGATGCGGTACCCATGGTCATGCAATGTCCGGGGGAGCGGGCGATACCGTCTTCCACACCCTTCCATTCTTCTTCGGTGATATTGCCGGCGCGCAATTCGGCCCAGTATTTCCAGGTATCGCTGCCGCTGCCGAGAAACTCACCTTTGAAATCGCCACGCAGCATCGGGCCTGCAGGAACAAAGATAGTGGGCAGATTCATCGACAGGGCGCCCATGATCAGCGCTGGCGTGGTCTTGTCGCATCCGCCCATCAATACGCAGCCATCGGCCGGATAGCCGCGCAGCAATTCCTCCGTTTCCATCGCCAGCAGGTTGCGATAGAGCATGGTGGTCGGCTTCTGGAATGGCTCCGACAGAGAAATCGCCGGCATTTCCACCGGGAAACCGCCCGCCTGCCAAATGCCGCGTTTCACTTCCTCCGCGCGCTGGCGGAAATGGCTGTGGCAGGGATTGATATCGCTCCAGGTGTTGATGATGGCGATCACCGGTTTACCGGCGTAATCGCTGCGGTGATAGCCCATCTGCGCCGTGCGCGAGCGGTGGCCGAACGAGCGCAGGTCGTTGACGCCGTACCAGCGATGGCTGCGCAGCTCCTCCGGTTTTTTGCGCGGTTTGCTGCTCATGAATCAGGCTGCGGCTTTTTGCTGCATGAAACCGGTGTTGGCCGCGGCCAGTGCTTTGGCGACCGGCAGCACTTGCGCCTTTTCGGCGTCGGTCAGTCCCGTGATCATCGGCAGCATCGGTCCCATATCTGCAATGCCGGCCAAGGTCACGCCATCGTGCAACACGCGAATAGGTGAGATTCCATCGCGACAATCTTCGAATGGAATGTAGGTGGCGCGCACCTTTTCCGCCTCGTCGTACTTGCCGGCCTTCAGCAACTCCAGCAGTTTCATCGAGCCCGCCGGGGCGAGGCAAACCGAGCCCGACGTGAAACTGGTGATGCCGAAATCGCGCAGATGCACAATGGCCGGACGCTCACCAATGCCCGAAACCAGGTACTTCTTGTCGACCGCCTGACAAAGAGCGGTGAGGTAGTCGTCCTTGGCCGGATCGTCGCGCACTACGGCGTACTTGACGCTGGCTACGCGGCCTTCGTCCACCAGCGCTTTCAGCGTCTCCGGTTTCAGGTACGGTTCATTCTTGATATACACCACCGCCGGCTTACCCATTGCGTCGGTGATGCGGCGAATACCAATGGCGAGGCCGGCGTCGTTGAACGGAAAACTCATCGGCAACAGCATCGCCGTTGGAAACTTGCTGGCCTTGATGATGGTCGCTTGGTCGATGGCCTTGCCGTAGTCAGGGCCGATCGAGGGCAGCACCCAGGTGTCCGCTCCGGCAGCGTCGGCAAGAAAGTCGAGCGTGGCCGAGTATTCGGAAAGCGGGATGTGATAGAAGTTGGCGTTGCCGCCGTACATCAGCGAACGCACTCCGCCTGATTCGAGATAGCGGATCAGCGCGCGATTCGCCTCCTTGTTGAGTGAAAAGTCGGCGTGACGCGCCAATGGCGGCACAGCGATCACTGAGCGCAGCAGGTCTTCCTTGGTAACGGGGGTGGTTTTCATGCGGAACTCCGAACGAGATGATCGCGGTCCATCCCAAGATGGAATGGCAGCGATGAATAAGCGAAATGAATTATGTTAGCGCTAACATTTTAATCATAACTTCGCCTCAATACGCTGTCAATGCCTGCGGCCTTGCTGTCAGTCAATTTTTCATGGCGCTTCAGACGCTTTGTCGTTCGACGATGGTGAACCCGAGGTCGACGACATGCTGCGCAGGTTGAGCCCCCTGCGCGCGCTCGACAATGAATTTCGCCGCCTGCCGGCCAATAGCGGTGCCGTCGATCCGGACCGTCGTCAGTGGCGGGTGGGTGTCGCCGGCAAAGCTCAGGTCACCAAAGCCGAATACCGCGAATTTTTCCGGGATCGATAAACCGCGCGACTGCGCCTCGGTCATCACTCCGAGTGCGAGCACATCGGAGCTGCAAAACACCGCGTCGATATCCGGGTGCTTCTGCAACAGTTCCGCCAGTGCGCTGCGGCCGCTGCCCAATGTCGTTGGCGCCGGCACCACACACGCCGGAACAGCCGCAATCCCCAGACGCACTGCGGCGTCGACGAAGCTGCGATGGCGGATACCTGCGCGCTGGTCATCCCCGGTAACGATTGCCGGGCGGCGCTTGCCGCGCGCGTAAAGATATTCGGCTACCGCTGCGCCGACTTTTTCATGGGAGAAGCCGACCAGCATATCGATGGGCGTTGGTGTCAGGTCCCACGTTTCCACAACAGGAATTCCCGAAGCCAGAAGCCGCCGCCGCCCCTCGGCTGAATGCATCACCCCGGTCAGCACGATGCCGTCCGGCCGGCGGCCGATGATGGCGTCGAGCAGGGCATCCTCCCGCGAGCCGCTGTAGCCGCTTTGCCCCAACATCAGTTGGTAGCCCGACTCCGCCAGCGCTTCGGTCAAGGCCTGAATCGACTCCAGAAACACCGGGCCGGCAATGGTCGGCACCAGTGCCGCCACCAGCCGGCTGCGGTTCGATGCCAGCCCTCCGGCCAGCATGTTGGGCACATAGCCGGTACGTTCGATCGCCCCGCGAACCCGCGCCAGTGCGTCGGGCGAAACCCGATCAGGTGTGTTGAGTGCACGCGATGCGGTGATGGCCGAAACGCCGGCCACCTTGGCGACATCGGATAGCGTGATGCCACCGCTGCTGCGTCGTGCACGGCGTTCGCGCGTGACCTCATTGGAAGACACTTCAGTCGTTGTGGACCGGACGGTTTTTACTTGTGGTTTGGTGCTCTTGGCAGCAGGCATTGCATAATGTTAGCGCAAACATCGCTACCCGCCAAACTAGGCGAACCATTGGCAGCCAAGTGCATCCAACGGGCTATTGTCAGTCGCCAGTGACCTGCGAAGCCCATGGCGGTTGACGATTTCGCGTCCGGCTTGGACAATCGAATCATATTTCTGCACGAGTACCGGCCATGGCAACGGCCGCGTCGCAACGGAGACAAAAAACCAAATGAAGACCGAATCTCTCAATATCCTGCTGGTGGACGATCACGACATGGTGCGAGCCGGCTTCAGGCGCCTGCTGTCCGATCAGCCACGGTTTGTGATTGCTGCGGAGGCGCGCTCGGTGGCTGAAGCGTTGGCCTGTCTTGATGCCGGGCGATTCGACGTGATCCTGCTCGATCTGTTCCTGCCGGATGGTTCCGGCGTTGAGGTCCTCAAGAACGTTGCCACCCGGCAGCCGGCCATACCGGTGCTGGTGCTTAGCGGATTCTCCGAAGAGCAGTATGGGGTCAACATGTTGCGCGCAGGCGCCGCCGGTTTTCTCAGCAAGACCTGTCCCGCCGAGCAGTTGATCGAAGCGATAGAAACCGTGTCTGCCGGCCGCCGGTATGCCAGCGCACAACTGGCTGGATTGATGGGCCGCGGTTCGCGCGAGACGCCGCCGGTGCTCAAGCATCAGCAGCTCTCGCAACGCGAATTCCAGATTTTCTGCGGGCTCGCAGCTGGCAAAACCGTCACCGAAATTGGCGAAAACCTCTACATCAGCGTAAAAACCGTCAGCACCTATCGCTCGCGCCTGCTGGAAAAGATGGGGTTGAAAACCAATTCCGAGCTGACCTACTACGCCGTGAAAAACGGTCTCCTGCAATAGGGGCGCCGTGGCATCAAAACCTGTCAAAGCCGGCTCTACCTCGCGGTCCGCACTCAAAGTGGCGGTGGTCGAGGATGCCGAGAACATCCGCCAGCGCCTGGTGCAGCTGGTTACCGATATCGGCACCATGCGCGTGGTGGGTGAAGCCGCGACCGAGGAAAATGCCATTGCGGTCTGCCGGCAGCAATTGCCGGAAGCGCTGATCCTCGATATGCAGCTGGCCGATGGCAGCGGTCTTGGCGTGCTGAAGGCGATGGACTACGCCGCTCAGCCCTCGCGTCCCGCTGTAATCGTGCTTACCAACTTCCCTTCGCCTGCGGTCGAACGCGCCGCGCGCGACCTTGGCGCCGAGTGGTTCCTCGACAAATCGAGCGAGTTCTACAAGCTGCCGCAACTGCTGCAGTTGGTTGCGGATCGGCGCCCTCAGCCGATCTAGACTGCGCCGCGCGGAATCTCGATTTCCACCGTGGTGCCGCCGCCTGGCGTCGGTTTCCACGCCACATTGCCGCCCAATGCGCGGGCGCGCTGCCGCATGCCGGAAAGTCCGTGCGACAAACTGGATGGATTGAACGTCGGCGGCAAGCCGATGCCATCGTCTGCCATCGCCAGCCGCAAGCCGGTCGGCAAGCGCTTCAGCGAAAGCCTGAACGTGCGCGCGCGCGCATGCCGCAGCACATTGGTCAAGCCTTCCTGCACGATGCGGTAAAGCGCGATGGCGGTATCGGGTTGAATACCGGCCAGATCTTCGGGCAGATCCATCTCGCACGCGACGCCCGATTTCTCGCACAGTTCGGTGACGTGCCATTCGATGGCGGGCACCAATCCGAGGTTGTCGAGCAGCGATGGACGCAGATTCTCGACCACCCGGCGCTTCAACAGCACCGCATCGTCCAGCAGGTGGTTCAACTGTTCGAAGCGCGCATCGGTCTCTCCGCTGGCGGGGGTATGCGACCGCATCCAGTCCAGGTCCATCTTGGCGGACGTCAGTATTCCGCCCAGTTCATCGTGCAGGTCGCGGGCCAGGGCGGCTTTGTCCATTTCCGTGCTTTGCTGCAAGTGATTGCTCAGTTCATTCAGTTCGCGCGTACGCTCCGCCACCTCGTGCCCCAGCCTGACATTCTCGGAGTCGATCAGGCGGGTGATCTGGTCCTTGTGCGCCAGATTTTTGACCAGCAACCAGACCACGGCCACCAACAGCAGCAAATTGAGTGAGGCGACGACAAACAGGCCCATACGCGCCATGAACATGCTGTCGCGTACGCGCTGGCGATTTTCGCGAAACTCCTGCGACATGGAGCTGCTCAATTGTTCAATGCCGGTGCGAATCTGGTCCATCAGACGCTTGCTCTCGTCGCTGGTCATGGGTTCAGAGGGGCTGGCGCGTTCACCCTGGTCAAACCGGCGTATCGAGTCGTCGAGTTCGGTAATTTTCTGGCGGCATAGCTCGTACAAGCGCATTGCCGCTTCACGGCGGTCCGGTCGATCAATCAATGCGGTCTCGAGCTCGGACCGGATCAGCGGCAACTGCTTGCGAGCCTTTTCCAAGGGCGCGAGATAGTCGGTGCGGCCGGTGAGCAGGTAGCCGCGCTGGCCGGTTTCCGCGTTCAGCATGGCTTCGAGAAAATCGTCCACCAGATCGATGCGCTCGCGTTCACCGCGCAGGCGATCCAGGCCGGTAATAGTGTTTGAGTAGGTGACCTCTGAAACGGTAATGACGCCGATGGTAAATAAACCGGCGAGCGCAATCGCGATCATCAGCGATTTTGGTACCGTGCTCACCAACCGCCGGAGTAATCCCAGGCGCCTGCCAGGCGGACTCTTTGCTATGGACACCAGATCACCTCAACTTCGCCCAGTGCACGCACCGGCAAGGCGAGTACGTCACCCTCGATGGCGGCTTGTTCAAGTACACGCATTTTTTCCTTGCCCTGCAGTACCAGCACAATATTCCGGGACCGCTTGATTTCCGCCGCGGTCATCGAGAGCCGGGGTATGGGCGGAGGTGCGGTGGAGGGCGCGGGAACGGCCACCAATCGCTCGGCATTGTCACTTTCAAGCCAGCGCGCCAAATCCGCCATGCCGGGAAACAGCGAGGCGAAATGCCCGTCGGCACCCATGCCCAGCAATGCCAGGTCATAGTGCTGTTCCAGCGGCGGCAGTGCTGCCACCGCAGCCGCTACGCCCGATGCCGCCGTGGCGGCGCTGTTTTTCATCGCAGTGAAATGCGCCTTTGATGGTCCGTCGCGCGCCAGCAATGCTCGACGAATCAAGGCTGCATTCGAGTATGGCGAGTCTTCATCCACCCAGCGTTCGTCGCTGAGAAAAAAGTCCAGTCGCTGCCAAGGCAACGCGCCGGCAGCAATCGCGGATAAATAGCTCTCCGGGGTGCGTCCACCGGACAGCACGATGCTGGCCCGCCCACGGTCGGCAATCGCCTGTTGGATCAGAACTGCAAAGCGCTCGGCTACTGCCGCTGCGAGATCCGCAACGGACGAACACCGGCTGACACGCGCATCGAGTCGTTGGCGGAATGACACAGAAGGATTGTTGCCTGCGGTCAAGTGAACTCCAGGGTGCTGTAGCCATTATTCGTATTGAACCTTATCGCCGCTGGGCTAATTTTGACGCAAAGTCGGCTCGCGTCGAAAAAATGCCCGGAAACACGCGGGAAACACCGTTACCGTTGCAAGTGCATGGCAAGATGAAGCTTCGGTGCGGTGCCGGCGGCAATTGTATGGACAGTGTCCTTTCCGGAGTTATTCCCCATGTCTCAAGATGATAAAGACGCCCGGCTTGGGCGAGAGATCCAGTATCTGGGCCGTCTGCTGGGTGACGTGATTCGCGACGTCAACGGGGCAGAGAACTTCGAGCGCATCGAGCAGATCCGGCAAACCGCAGTAGCACTGCGGCGTAACGCTGGCGGGAACGATGCCACATCGCTGCAGCGCAAACTCGCCAATGAGTTGGATGGGCTGTCGATCGAGCAGACGCTGGCCGTTGCGCGCGCCTTCAGCCATTTTTCGCTGCTGGCCAATATCGCCGAAGACCGTCACCAAAATCGCCGCCGTCGTGCGCACCGCGCGGCGGGCTCGCCCCCGCAGCTGGGCAGCATTCGCCATGCGCTCGATACGCTGGCACAAAAAGCCGTGTCACCGCTTGAGATCCATGACTGGTTGAAGAACGCCTGTGTCAGCCCGGTACTGACTGCACATCCCACCGAAGTGCAGCGCAAGACGGTGCTTGATTGCGCGCGTGACATTGCGCGGCTGATGTCGCAACTGGAGCAAGACGACCAGCCGGGAGAGGAATATGCCGAAGCCGAGATCGCGCTGCGCCGCGTGGTGCTGCAACTGTGGCAAACCGCGATGCTGCGGCTGTCGCGTCTGCGCGTGATCGACGAAATCGAAAACGGACTTAGCTTCTATCGCTACACCTTCCTGTCGGAGCTGCCGAAGATCTATCTGCAGATCGAACGCTCACTGGCCGGTGGTCAGCGCGTACCGCCGTTCTTTCGCATGGGATCGTGGATCGGTGGCGACCGCGACGGCAATCCGTTTGTCACGGCCGAGTCGCTCGATGAGGCGATGCGCCGGCAATCGAGCGTGGCCTTCGAGCACTACCTGTTCGAAGTACATCGGCTGGGGGCGGAGTTGTCGATGTCGAGCCGGCTGGTCACGCCGACAGCGGAGTTGCAGGCGCTGGCGAACGATTCTGGAGATGTTTCCGCGCACCGCCAGGATGAGCCGTATCGGCGTGCGCTGATCGGTGTTTACGCACGGCTTGCCGCCACCATGACTGCGCTGACCGGCGCGCAGCCGATACGTCGTCCCGAAGTGAAGCTGGAGCCCTATCCGACGCCCGCCGCGTTCCGAGCCGACCTCGATGTAATCGCAGTGTCGCTCGCCACACATGCTGCCGCAGCGCTGGCAGATGGCCGGCTTGCGCAGCTACGCTACGCGGTGGATATTTTCGGCTTCCATCTGGCCTCGATCGACCTGCGGCAGAACTCGGATGTGCACGAAGTCGTCGTGGCGGAGTTGCTGCAAAAAGCGCGGGTCTGCACTGACTATCTTGCACTGGACGAGGCCGGGCGTGTGGCCTGCCTGCTGATGGAGCTCAACAATCCGCGACCGCTTCGCGTCGCGGGCGAAAATTACAGCGAGATTGCGACAAGTGAAGTCGGTGTATTTGCGGCAGCACATGCGGTCAATTCGCGCTTGGGCAACGAGGCTGTTCCGCAAGCCATCATTTCCAAAGCGCAGTCGGTCAGTGATTTGCTCGAAGTGGGGCTGCTGTTGAAGGAAACGGGCTCGCTGACGATGCGAGATGGCAAACCGGCATTGGGTATTGCCATCGTGCCGCTGTTCGAGACCATTGCCGATCTGCGTGCCTGTGTTGACATCATGCGTGCGGCATTTGCGCTGCCGGCGTACCGGTCGTGGCTGCAAAGTCAGGGCGGCTTGCAGGAAATCATGCTGGGCTATTCCGACAGCAACAAGGATGGCGGTTACACGACCGCCAACTGGGAGCTGTATCGCGCGCAGCAAGGGCTGGTCGATTTGGGTGTTGAGTCGGGCATTCGCCTGCGGCTGTTCCATGGCCGCGGTGGCACGGTCGGCCGCGGCGGCGGCCCCACATTCGAGGCGATCCTTGCCCAGCCGGATGGTTGCTCGTCATCCGGGCTGCGTATCACCGAGCAGGGTGAGGTTATCGGTGCCAAGTATTCCGATACCGAACTCGGCCGGCGCAACTTCGAGACGCTGGTTTCGGCCGCGTTGCTGTCGAATTTTCAACAGACCGGCCGCCGCGATGAGCCTGGCTGGTGGCAGGTGATGGACAAGCTTTCGGTGGCAGCGTGTGCCGCCTATCGCAAGCTGGTTTACGACACACCAGACTTTGTCACCTTCTTTCGCGCCGCCACGCCGATTGGCGAAATCGCCGGACTCAATATCGGCAGCCGTCCCGCTTCACGAAAACCTTCGCAATCGATTGCCGACCTGCGCGCCATTCCCTGGGTGTTCAGCTGGAGTCAGGCGCGATTGTCGATTCCGGGCTGGTATGGCTTTGGCAGTGCGGTCGAACAATGGCTGAGCGAATCGCAAGGCGGTCGCGAAGCGGCGTTGACGCAACTGCGAAACATGTACGCGCAGTGGCCGTTTTTTCGCACGGTACTCGCCAACATGGACATGGTGCTGGCCAAGACCGATCTCACGATCGCAGCGCGTTACGCCGGACTGGTGCCCGACCGCGAGCTGG
The DNA here is from genome assembly GCA_016790625.1 of Betaproteobacteria bacterium. Taxonomy (GTDB): domain Bacteria; phylum Pseudomonadota; class Gammaproteobacteria; order Burkholderiales; family Usitatibacteraceae; genus UKL13-2. The sequence goes on from JAEUNB010000284.1 coordinate 24,069, forward strand.
CGGACCGGATCTTCGGCGAGATCAAAGCCGAATGGCAGCGTACTGTCGATTGCCTGCGCGCGATTACCGGGACCACTTCATTTCTGGAAGACAACCCCGCGTTGGCGCGCAGTATCCGCAATCGCTTTCCGTATCTCGACCCGCTGAATCATTTGCAGATCGACTTGCTGCGCCGCTATCGTGCCGGCCAGACCGACGAACGTACCAAGCGGGCAATACATCTGACAATCAACGGCTTGGCGGCGGGATTACGGAACAGTGGTTGACGGAAATAGAATGCCCGCACAAGGCATAAAAACTCTAGCACTGGCGCGGCGTTACGAGCATTTATGTCCTGGAAGCCGCGCCAGTGCTAGAGTTTTTTCATCTGGTTACTCGTGCCACGAGTGGCCGTGTTTTTCGGTCAGCGCTATCGCTGCACTAGGCCCCCAGCTGCCCGCTGGATAGGGCTTGGCTTTCTGCCCGGTCGATTTCCAGCCGTCGATGATGCCGTCGATCCAGGTCCACGCGGCTTCGACTTCATCGCGCCGCACGAACAATGCGGAGTTGTTGCGTAGCACGTCGAGCAGCATGCGCTCGTAAGCGATACGGCGACGACCTTGGCCGAACGCATCGCCGAGTGACAGGTTAAGCGGTACCTGCGCCAGCTTGGTTTCGTTGACGCCCGGTTTCTTGTGCATCAAGGTCAGCGTAATCATTTCGTCCGGCTGCAGTTTGATCAGCAGCACATTCGGTGCGAGCGATGCGCCGATGCCGGCAAAGATGTTGTATGGCGCCGACTTGAACTGAATGACGATCTCGCTGGAGCGCCGCTGCAATCTTTTTCCGGTGCGCAAATAGAACGGCACACCGGCCCAGCGCCAGTTGTCGACTTCGACGCGTAGCGCTACAAAGGTCTCGGTATCGCTGCCGGCGTTGGCTCCAGTTTCTTCGCCATAGCCTCGTGCCGCTTCACCGCCGCTGTACCCCGCCGTGTATTGGCCGCGCACGGTCTGCGCTTCCACATCGTTGCCGGTGATGGGCCGGAGCGACCACAAAACTTTCACCTTTTCGTTTCGCACCGCAGAGGGCGTAAAACTCGCCGGCGGCTCCATTGCCACCAGGCAAAGTAGTTGCAGCAAATGGCTTTGCACCATGTCGCGCAGTGCGCCGGTACTGTCGTAAAAGCCCCAGCGGCCGTCAACGCCCACGGTTTCGGCCACGGTGATCTGCACCTGCTCGATCGCATTTGCGTTCCACAGCGGCTCGAAGATGGCATTGGCGAAACGCAGTGCCAACAGATTCTGAACTGCCTCCTTGCCGAGGTAGTGATCGATACGGAACACCTGATGCTCTTCAAACGCTGCACCGATCGCTTCATTCACGCGCCGCGCCGATTCGGTATCGGTGCCGATCGGCTTTTCGACGATGATGCGGCTGGCCGCATCAACCAGCTTCGCATCGCGTAGCGCCAAGCAGATCGGACCGAACAACTGCGGGCCAGTGGAAAGATAGTAGATGACGCCACCCGAGCCTTCGCTCGCCGGTGCCAAGGCTGAGCGAATCGGCTCCAACCCGCCGGGTGCATCGATGTTGATCGACACATAGCGAATCCGCTGCGCAAACGCGGCAAAGCCGGCCTCGTCATACAGCTTGGCATTGGCAGAACTTTGTACCGACTGCTGTACCTTGGTAATGAATTCGTCGTTCGATAATTTCGATGTTGCCGCACCGATCAGCTGAAACTGTTTCGGTAGCAAACCATCCCGGTCGAGCGCATAAAGCGATGGCCACAGCATGCGTTTGGCGAGATCGCCGGTGGCGCCGAACAGAACCAGCGCGCGGCAATCGGCGGGGAGTGTGGTATTGGTCATGGCCTTGTAGTTATTTGCTTTTCGAGTGAGTGGAAGCGGCACGCGCAAGCTGTTCAATGGTGGACCAGTCGCCCTGTTTGACCAATGCGGGCGGCGCCAGCCACGATCCGCCCACGCAAGCGACGTTGTTCAGTGCCAGATAGGCCGGCGCCGATTCGGCATCGATGCCACCGGTCGGGCAGAACATTACATTCGGAAACGGCCCTCCCAGCGCTTTCAGCATATTGATGCCGCCGGCCTGTTTGGCGGGAAACAATTTCATCGCACTGAAACCGGCCGATACAGCCTGCATCACATCCGACGGTGTCATCACGCCGGGCAGAAGTGGCATGCCGGTTTCCGCGGCTCGCGCAAGCAATGCGGGCGTCGCACCCGGGCTCACGCCGAACACCGCCCCGGCTGCGCGCGCTGCATCGAGATCGGCTGCACTGGTGATCGTGCCGACACCGACAATGGCATCGGGAACCGCCACGCGAATCGCAGTCACGCAATCAAGCGCCACGGCCGTACGCATGGTCACCTCCAGCACGCGTATCCCGCCCGCAACCAGTGCACGCGCCAGCGGCACTGCATCTTCGACGCGATCAAGGACGATCACTGGCATGACCGGGCTGGCGGAAAGAATGTCACGAATGGCGGTCATGCGAGCGCTCCTGTGCGAGCGGGTTCAAGCGGGTTCGCATCTATTGTTGCCCCTGGCAGGGTGCCGAACGTGCCCGCCCCTTCTTCTGCCGAGAGCGCATTGGCGCGTGCGGTGACGAATAATTCGCGCCCCATGCCGAACTGGTTGTGCGTGAGCTCCGCCGTCGCGACCGGACGATTCGCCCAGTCGCGGGTATCTACGATCGATTGCAGAATCCCGGCTTCCGCGTCCAGCCGAATGATGTCGCCATTTCGCACCTTGCCCAGCGGCCCGCCGGCGACGCACTCGGGCGAGACATGGATCGCGGCGGGCACTTTGCCCGACGCACCTGACATGCGGCCATCGGTGACGAGCGCCACACGAAACCCCTTATCCTGCAGTGAGCCTAGTGCCGGAGTGAGCTTGTGCAGTTCCGGCATACCGTTGGCGCGCGGTCCCTGGAATCGCACCACCACCACGACATCACGTTCGAGTTCACCGCGCTTGAAAGCGGCAAGTACATCATCCTGGTCGTCAAATATCGCAGCCGGTGCCTCGACGATTCGATTGACCGGCTTCACCGCCGATACCTTGACTACGCTTCTCCCCAAGTTGCCTCGCAGGACCTTTAGCCCGCCGTCGGCACTGAAAGGCATTGCTGCCGGGCGAAGTACGGTTTCATCCAGGCTTTTTTCCGGCGGTGCGCGCCAGCTGATGGTGTTGCCGTCCAGCACCGGCTCGCGCGCCTGATCGGCGAGCGTTCCCCCAGCAATGGTGCGAACGTCGCCATGCAGCAGTCCGGCAGCCAGCAATTCTCGAATGACGAAGGCGCAACCGCCTGCAGCATGAAAGTGATTCACGTCTGCGGCACCATTGGGATAGATTCTCGCCAGGAGCGGCACCACGCTGGAAAGTTGGTCGAAGTCGTCCCAGTCGATTGCAATGCCTGCGGCCCGCGCGATGGCGACAAGATGAATGGTGTGATTGGTCGAGCCACCGGTGGCGAGCAAGCCAACCAGCGCATTGACCATCGCGTGCTCGTTGACCACCGAGGCAAGCGGTGTGTAGTCCCCGCCCAGGTGGCTGATGGCGGCGGCGCGTTTGGCCGCGGTACGGGTCAGTTCGTCGCGCAGCGGCGTATTGGGTGTTACGAATGCGGCGCCCGGCAAATGCAATCCCATCACTTCCATCAACAATTGATTGCTGTTGGCTGTGCCGTAAAAGGTGCAGGTGCCAGCGCCGTGATAGGCGCGGCTTTCGGCTTCCAGTAATGCGGCTCGATCCAGCTTTCCTTCGGCAAACTGCTGGCGGATCTTTGCCTTCTCGTCATTGGACAGGCCGCTGGTCATCGGTCCCGCAGGAACGAATATGGTGGGCAGGTGGCCGAACTGCAACGCGCCGATCAAGAGACCGGGAACAATCTTGTCGCAAACGCCCAGACACAGCACGGCGTCGAACACCCCATGGGAGAGAGCAATCGCCGTGGACATGGCGATCACATCGCGCGAAAACAGGGAGAGCTCCATGCCCGGCTGGCCTTGTGTGACACCATCGCACATGGCAGGCACACCCCCGGCGAATTGCGCCACCGCACCAGCCTCACGTGCGGCCTGCTTGATCAGATCAGGATATCGCGCCAGCGGCTGATGCGCCGAAAGCATGTCGTTGTAAGCGGAAACAATGCCGATATTGGGCTGACGTACTTCGCGCAACACCAGTTTTTCATGGGCAGGTTCTGCGGCAAAAGCGTGGGCGAGGTTGGTGCATGAAATCCGGCCACGGTGGGCACCGGTCATCCTGGCGCGCTCCACTCGTGCCAGATACGCGCTGCGCGAACCAGCGCTGCGAGCGACGATCCTGCGCGTGACAGCATCGACTATGGGGTTGATGGGCATGCCTTGCTCCGGGGTGCGCTTGGGTAACCGTTTAGGCCATTGTAGTAAATCTACAGATTATTGCAATCCCCGGAAAGTCTGCGGCCAAGGGCTGCACATGGTTTTATATAGGATATTGTCGTTTAGGCTGGCCATTTTCAGTGCCGGGCGGCATTGTCGTGTTGACAAACTACAAGATCGGTTGCGACAATTGTTTGGCATGAAACTTCTGCTGTTTCGAGTACCTCCGGCATCAACTTTATCGGCCCCAGTCGTATTTCACGCCCAAAATCTGAAAATGAGCCGTGCCGCAGCCAAAGCCTCCGCAAATGAGCGCGACAAGCTCGCGGCGGCCGCTCGGCCAGCGATGACCTTGCTTGATCGTATTCAGGTGCTCGTGGACACATTGCGGCCATCGGAGCAGGCAGTTGCGCGCTTTATCTTGCGTCATCCCAATATGGTGATCGGCCTTTCGTTTGGCGAAATTGCCGCCCGCGCGGGCGTCAGCCAGCCAACGGTAGCCCGCTTCTGCGTTGCCGCCGGCTTCAGCGGATATCGTGACTTCAAGCTGCGCCTGGCGCAAAGCCTTGCCAAGGGCATTCCCTTTGTCCATCGCGACGTAGGTCCGCAAGACTCGATGGCCGAGGTGGGCGCAAAGGTGTTTGATCGCGGCATTGCGGCGCTGGTGACTGTGCGCAATCACTTGGACCCCGCCGCGATGGAGCGCGCCACGCAAACGCTGGCGCGGGCACGCCGGATCGAGTTTTACGGGCTTGGAAATTCCGGGATTGTTGCGATGGACGCGCAGCACAAGTTCTTTCGCCTGGGCGTACCCACGGTCGCGTACGCGGACCCGCATGTTCACGCGATGGCAGCGTCGATGCTGGCGAAAGGCGACGTGGTGGTTGCCATTTCCGGCAGCGGCCAGACGCGCGAACTGATTCGCAGCGTCGAAATTGCCCGTGACGCAGGTGCGGATGTGATCGCCATCACCGCCAGCGGTTCGCCGCTGGCAAGGCTTGCTGCAGTGGCAATTTATGCCGATGTGCCGGAAGATCTGGATGTATATGCGCCCATGACATCGCGGCTGGTGCATCTGGCGATGATCGACGCGCTGTCGGTGGGCGTTGCGCTGGCGCGCGGGCCGGAATTGGGCGCAAGGTTGAAGCGGGCCAAACAAGTCATTTCGGAAAGACGCATGGATGAATACTGATAGCGCAAATTCCGGCGGGCGCCGTACCGTGGCCTGGCAGGCAGTTCAGGATCATGTCGCCCGTGTCTCGGCAACGCCGATCCGCCGCTGGTTTGAGCTTGAACCGCGGCGGTTTGAAGCCATGTCGCTGGAGGCTGCCGGCTTGTTTGTCGACTTCTCGAAAAATCGCATTGACGCGCCGACCTTGCAAAAGCTGATCGATTTGGCGCGCGCCTCCGATGTAGAAAACAGACGTGACGCCATGTTTGTCGGTGAACGAATAAACATTACCGAGAACCGTAGTGTCCTACACACGGCACTCCGTAACCTGACGCAGCCTGAATTAATCGTGGGTGGCGTCAATGTGCTGGCAGACATACGACAAGTACGGCAGCAGATGTTTGCTTTCGCTGAACGGGTGCGCAGTGGCGACTGGTTGGGCCATAGCGGCAAACCCGTTACTGACGTGGTTAATATTGGGATTGGCGGCTCGGATCTGGGACCGCGCATGGTGTGTGAGGCGCTGAAATCGTTTGCGCACCCGCGATTGCGTATGCACTTCGTTGCCAACATCGATGGCGACGCGCTGGCCGATGTCCTGAAATCGGTTGATCCCGAGCGGACACTATTTATAGTTGCCTCCAAGACTTTCACCACCATCGAAACGCTGACCAATGCGCACTCGGCTAGGCGCTGGTTTCTGGACAAAGGTGGCTCAGAGAAGGACATCGCCCGGCATTTTGTCGCGGTGTCGACCAACCGCGATGCCGTGGCTGGATTCGGAATCGATCCCGCCAACATGTTTCCATTCTGGGATTGGGTCGGTGGACGTTATTCCTTGTGGTCGTCCATTGGCTTGTCGATCGTTCTATGCATCGGACCTGCGCAGTTCGAGGAGTTGCTACGCGGCGCAGAGGCCATGGACAAACATTTCCGGAGTGCGCCGCTGGAGGCGAACATGCCGGTGATCATGGCGATGATAGGCGTCTGGTATCGCAATTTCCTTGATGCCTCGAGCATTGCCGTGCTGCCCTACGCGGAACATCTGCATCGATTGCCGGCATATCTGCAACAGCTGGACATGGAGAGCAATGGCAAGTCGGTGACACGCGACGGTGCGCGCGTGAATCATTCAACCGGACCGATTGTCTGGGGCGAGCCCGGCACCAATGGCCAGCACGCATTTTTTCAACTGCTGCATCAGGGTAGCGAGCTGGTGCCGATCGATTTCATCCTGCCGGTGGAGCCCACACACGGCCTGTCCGCGCATCACCAGCTGCTGGTGGCCAATTGCCTTGCGCAGGGCAGCGCCCTGATGAATGGCAAGAGCCTCGATGAAGTTCGCGCAGAGCTCGTTGCAAAGGGAGTTGCCAATACAGAAATTGATCGGCTGGCTTTGCATCGAAGCTTTGAGGGCAATCGCCCGAGCAACACCTTGTTGTTGAACCGCCTTGATGCGGCCTCGCTGGGCGCGTTGATTGCCTTGTACGAGCATAAGGTGTTTGTCCAAGGCGTGATCTGGAACGTCAATTCGTTTGATCAATGGGGCGTCGAGCTCGGCAAAGTCGTCGCGACCGACATCGGCGACATCCTTGCAGGACGCAGCGCGGCTACCAATTTGGACCCGTCCACGCAGGGATTGGTCGCGCGAATTCTGGCCAAGGGCAAGTAGCGGTTAATGGCCGTCGCGCATCCCCGGGGGCGAGAGTGGCCCCCAGTGGACTTGAAATCTTCCGATATGCACCTTACTATTAGCACTCCATTGGGTTGAGTGCTAACATAGCGCTCCCCAAAGATTTCTCCAGATCTAAAAATCTGGTTTTTCTTGTAAATCAATGTGTTAATCAAGGAGTGAGCTATGAAATTGCGTCCTTTGCACGATCGCGTGATCGTTAAGCGTCTGGAAGAAGAACGGAAAACCGCCTCGGGCATCGTAATCCCCGACACTGCTGCTGAAAAGCCGGACCAAGGTGAAGTTCTGGCAGTTGGCCCGGGCAAGAAGAACGAAGAAGGCAAGGTTTCCCCGGTCGATGTCAAAGTCGGCGACAAGATTCTGTTCGGCAAATATGCCGGCACGACCGTGAAAGTTGACGGCGACGAACTGCTCGTCATGCGCGAAGAAGACATCATGGCCGTTGTCGGCTGATCGTACTTCGCTCCTTCTTCCTACTGAACTCTCAAACGAGGTAACTCATCATGGCATCTAAAGAAGTCAAATTCGGCGGCGATGCACGCGTCCGCATGGTTCATGGCGTGAATGTTCTCGCCAACGCAGTCAAAGTCACCCTGGGCCCGAAAGGTCGCAACGTGGTGCTCGAGCGCAGCTTCGGCGCGCCGACCATCACCAAGGACGGTGTCTCGGTCGCCAAGGAAATCGAACTGAAAGACAAGTTCGAAAACATGGGTGCGCAGATGGTCAAGGAAGTCGCGTCCAAGACCTCCGACGTCGCGGGTGACGGCACCACCACCGCCACGGTTCTGGCCCAAGCCATCGTTGTTGAAGGCATGAAGTACGTTGCCGCCGGCATGAACCCGATGGATTTGAAGCGCGGCATCGACAAGGCGGTCACCGCCATCGTCGCGGAGCTGAAGAAGATCTCCAAGCCCACCACCACCAACAAGGAAATCGCCCAGGTTGGCGCCATTTCCGCCAACTCCGACGAGAATATCGGCAAGATCATCTCCGACGCGATGGAGAAGGTCGGCAAGGAAGGCGTGATCACCGTTGAAGACGGCAAGTCGCTGGAAAACGAACTGGAAGTGGTGGAAGGCATGCAGTTCGATCGCGGCTACCTCTCTCCCTACTTCATCAACAATCCGGACAAGCAAGTCGCCAACTTGGACGACCCATTCATCCTGTTGCACGATAAGAAGATCTCGAACATCCGCGATCTGCTGCCGGTGCTGGAACAAGTCGCCAAGGCTGGCCGCCCGCTGCTGATCATCGCTGAAGATGTGGACGGCGAAGCGCTGGCCACGCTGGTGGTGAACAACATCCGTGGCATCCTGAAAACCACCGCGGTCAAGGCGCCCGGCTTCGGCGATCGTCGCAAAGCCATGCTGGAAGACATCGCGATCCTGACGGGCGGTACCGTCATCGCGGAAGAACTCGGCTTGAAGCTCGAGAACGTGACCCTGAAGGACCTGGGCCGTGCGAAGAAGATCGAAGTGGGCAAGGAAAACACGACGATCATCGACGGCGCCGGTGACGAGGAAGCCATCAAGGCCCGCGTTGCAACTGTTCGCAAGCAAATCGACGACGCAACGAGCGACTACGACAAGGAAAAGCTGCAAGAGCGCGTGGCCAAGCTGGCCGGCGGTGTTGCCGTGATCCGCGTCGGTGCTGCCACCGAAGTCGAAATGAAGGAAAAGAAGGCCCGTGTCGAAGACGCGCTGCACGCCACCCGCGCCGCAGTTGAAGAAGGCATCGTTGCTGGCGGTGGTGTTGCACTGCTGCGTGCCCGCGCCAACGCCGGTGCCATCAAGGGCGACAACGTGGAACAGGATGCCGGTATCAAGATCATCCTGCGCGCCATCGAAGAGCCGCTGCGCATGATCGCGCAAAACGCCGGTGATGAGCCGTCTGTCGTGGTGAACAAGGTTGTCGAAGGCAAGGGCAACTTTGGCTACAACGCATCGACCGGCGAGTATGGCGATCTGGTTGCGCTGGGCGTGCTGGATCCGACCAAGGTGACGCGTTACGCACTGCAAAACGCCGCATCCGTCGCTTCGCTGATGCTGACCACCGATGCGATGGTGGCCGAATTGCCGAAGGAAGATGCGCCCCCGATGCCGGGTGGTGGTATGGGCGGCATGGGCGGCATGGACATGTAGTTCGATTCGGGCAAAAGTAAAAACCTACTTTTGCCCGGTTCAGTCCAGTAAAAATCGCAGGCAAAGCCTGACGATTTTTGAAAGTAACACCAACAAAAGCTGGCGAAAGCCGGCTTTTGTTTTGTGCGCGTGGCGTAAGATGCGCGCATGAAACATATCCTGGTGGTTGAAGATGATGCGGTGATGCGTGAATTCATTTCGCGCAGTTTGGCCGCGCGCGGATTTGAGGCGTCGATGGCGCGCAGTGGCCAGGAGGCGCTGCAACAGCTGCGGGCCAAGCCGACCGCGGTCGTCATCACCGACATTCGCATGCCAAGTATGGACGGCTTCAGCTTTGCTCGTGCGCTGCGGCGTGAGCCGGCAATCGGCAGTCCCGACATTATTTTTGTCTCCAGCATGGACGAACGCGAACACTACCGGCGCGCCATGCATGTGGGGGCCGCGGACTACTTGGCAAAGCCCTTCAAGTCGCAGGAAATTGCCGACGCGGTCACTCGCTGCTTCGAGTCCCGCGCCGAACGCAGGCTGGATATCCCCACCGAGCAGGGGCAGACGCTGGCCAGCCTGCCACGCATCCCGGGTTATGAAATCGTGCAGAAGCTGGGCGAGGGCGCGGCATCACAGGTTTTTCTCGCCACGCATATTGCAAGCCGCGAACAGCACGCGCTAAAGATACTTCGGTTGGCCGGGCTGAATGCATCGTCACAGGAAGACATCAATCGCTTTCTGGCTGAGTACGCCATGCTCTCCCGCTTGTCGCACTCGAATGTCGCGCGGGTCTATGAACATGGCATGGGTGATCAATGCCTGTATATCGGTATGGAGCATCTGCCGGGAGGCGATTTGCGGCTGGACATCGAGGCCGGCATGTCACCCGAGCAGGCGCAGCATCGGGCAGCCGAAATCGCGTCGGCGCTGGGCGCGATTCACGACGCGGGCATCATTCATCGCGATCTCAAGCCGGCCAATATCCTGATGCGCATGACGGGCGAGGCGGTTATCGCTGACTTTGGCATTGCCAAGCAACTGGGCGAAGCACTTGCACTGACGCAGCACGACGTGGCGGTTGGCACGCCGTATTACATGAGCCCCGAGCAGGCGCGCGGTGGCGTGATCGGTCCGTTCAGTGACATTTATGCGTTGGGAGTCTTGTACTTCGAGATGCTGACAGGACGGCGTCCTTACGATGCCAACTCTCCCAACGAGTTGATGGGCCGTCATCTGAATGCTCCCATTCCGTTGCTGCCGACTCGTGTTGAAAAATATCAGCCAGTCATTGATCGATTGATGGCGAAAATCCCCAGCGAGCGATACGCCAATGCGGAAGATGCACGCAAGGCAATCCTGGGGTTGACCGGGTAGCGTCAGCTACATTTTTCGCTCGTGGTCCAGCAGCCACTGCTTGCGCGCCAGTCCGCCACCATAACCGGTCAGCGATCCGTCACTGCCGATCACACGGTGGCACGGAATGATGATGCCGCGAAAGTTGTCGCCATTGGCACGCGCCACGGCACGCACTGCCTTGGGTTCACCGATCAACCGCGCTATTTCGGTGTAAGAGCGCGTCTCTCCCGTAGGGATGCGCAGCAGCTGATCCCACACCTGGCGCTGGAAGTCGGTGCCGCGCCGCGCGAGGGGCAAAGTGAATGTTTTTCGTTTGCCGGCAAAGTACTCGCCAATTTCCTTCTCGGCTTGAGCGAGGACGCGATGCTCGCCCGGCACGATGACAAATTTCGTACGTGCCCGCAGGCGCACGATTTCCCGCTCCAGCCCGCGACGATCCACCCAGTCGAACACATACAGTCCATCGTCATCGGCCAGCGCCAGTATCGGACCCAGCGGCGATTCGATCCATTTGGCCAGCAGGCAGTGCACATGGCTCGCCTTTGAAGGTGGCGTTCCAAACAGTTTGCTGAATGCTTCGCGAAAACCACTGGCGGATTCAAAGCCGTGATCCAGTTGTGTATCCAGCACATTGACTCCTTTCCTGACTGCAGCCAGCGCCGAACCCATGCGCCGTGCGCGTTGGTAAGCCTGAAACGACATGCCGAAATGGCGCTGAAACTGGCGCCGCGCCGTTGATGGATCAATGCCCATGTCGATCAGGTCGCGCTCGCGCAGGCGATCGGAAGGATTTGCCTCGACTTGCCTGCGAAGCCGTTCCACCAGTGTCGGCACTTCCCCGCTGGTATTCATCGGCTTGCAGCGCAGGCAGGGGCGAAAGCCGGCATGCAACGCCTCGCTCTTGCCGGGGAAGAACTCTACATTCTTGCGCAGCGGCTTTCGTGCCGAGCATATCGGCCGGCAAAAGACGCCGGTGGTTTTGACACCAAGATAAAAGATGCCCTCATAGGACGAATCCCGGTTCTGCAGGGCGCGCCAGAATTCGTTCTCCCGCTCGGCAAATGCTTTTTGTTTCATGCCCGCATTCTATGCGGCGGTTCCCTTTGCGGCGACCGATTTTCAGGCAGCAATTTCCGGCCTGTGATTTAATATTTGCGGCTCAAAGCAAGCCAACTGGTTTGACAGCTACAACCTCACTCATAGAAACCTCTGGAGACTTCATGAAAAAGACCATCAGCATCGCTGCCGCTCTCTTGATCGGCATTTCCGGCGCCGCTTTTGCGCAGAAGCAGGACGCACCGAAGCCCGCCGCCGCACCGGCCGCCAAAGCCGATGCCAAGGCAGCCCCGGCACCTGCAGCCAAGGCTGACGCTAAAGCCGCTCCCGCCGCCGAAGCCAAGAAAGAGCCGCTGGACCTGAACACCGCGTCGGAAAAAGATCTGGTCGCGCTGCCGAAGATCGGCGAAGCGAAGGCCAAAGCCATCATCAAAGCTCGTCCGTTCGGCGGCAAGGATGAACTGGTTGCCAAGAAAATCCTGACGCAAGCCGAATACGACGGCATCAAGGATTTGATCATCGCCAAGCAGGCGAAGAAGGAAGAGCCAAAGAAGGAAGAACCGAAAAAGGAAGCCAAGAAAGAAGAGCCGAAGAAAGACGAAAAGAAGAAGTAATTCGCGGCTATCTGATTGCATCGAAACAGGGCAGCGTCGCTGCCCTGTTTTGTTTTATGCTTTTGCCATGCGCATCCTGATTGCCGAAGACGATCCGCTGCTGGCCGATGGCCTGCAGCGTGCATTACGTCATGCCGGCTATGCCACCGATAGCGTGAAGGACGGCAAAGCGGCCGACAGCGCATTGTCCACGCAACAGTTCGACTTGCTGATCCTCGACATCGGCCTGCCAGGCATGGATGGGTTTCAGGTGTTGAAGCGAGCACGCGAACGCAACCTGCAATTGCCGGTGTTGATCCTGACCGCGCTGGATGCCGTGGAAAACCGTGTGCGCGGCCTTGACCTCGGCGCCGATGATTATCTCGTCAAGCCATTCGAGCTGACCGAGCTGGAGGCGCGTGTGCGCGCGTTAACGCGGCGCGCGCGCGGCAACGCGACAACGCAAATCACGCACGGCGAACTGGTGTTTGACCCGGTTGGTCGCGCTGCCTCGGTATCGGGCCAGCCACTGGAATTGTCGGCACGCGAAATCGCATTGCTGGAAATTTTTCTGGCCCGTACCGGACGCGTGGTCAACAAGGAGCAGATCATTGACCTGCTCTGCCAGTGGGGCGAGGAAGTGAGCGCCAATGCGGTGGAGGTTTACGTTCATCGCTTGCGCAAGAAGCTGGAGCCCGCCAATGTGCGCCTTGCCACGCTGCGGGGACTGGGCTATTGCCTGGAGAAGCCCGCCGGTCGCGCCGATGGCTAAGCCGCGCGAGTCGTGGCCCGCCAGGGCCGCCGGACCGCCGGAGTTTCGCAGTACCCGCGGCTCGCTGTTCGGCGAAATGTTCGACTGGATGCTGGCACCATTCCTGCTGGTGTGGCCGCTATCGGTGGGAGTGACCTATCTGATCGGTATCTCGCTGGCCAACGACGCCTTCGATCGCACGCTGGCGTCCAAGACCCGCGCTCTAACCGAGCAAGTGTCGTGGGCGAAAAACAACGGCCAGGTTGAGCTGCGCACCGATTTGCGCACCATGCTCGCTGACGACGATGTGGAGTCGCATTTCTACCGCATCGACAGCGTCAAGGGGGTGTTCCTAAAGGGAGATGGCGACTTGCCTGCTTTCACCACCGAGCAGTTGCTCGATGATGGTTTGGTAGCATTCAGGACGGTGGACTTCCACGACACGTCGGTGCGCATCGCCGCATTGCAGCGCGCACCGGACGCAAATGGCAGCGGGCTGGTGGTGTACGTCGCAGAAACCACGGAAAAGCGGCGTGCGCTGGCGCGGGAGATCATGAAGGGCATAGTCTTTCCCCAGTTGCTGGTGGTGCCGCTGATGATCTTTCTCATGTGGCTGGGCTTGCGTCGTGGCGCACAGCCACTGGAGCGCCTCCGCAGGCAGGTGATGGCCCGCAAGGCCGACGACATGCGCCCACTGGAGGCGCCTGACGTGCCCGAGGAGGTGTCGCCGCTGATCAACTCATTCAACGAACTCCTGCGGCGCGCGGAAAACGAAGGCGCCGCGCAGAAACGTTTTATCGCCAATGCCGCGCACCAGCTGCGTACGCCATTGGCCGGCATCCGCATGCAAACCGAGCTGGCACTTCGCAGCAATGATGCCGGCGAACGCAACGATGCGCTGACGAGGATCGCGCAGGGTACCGAGAGCACCGCGCATCTGATCAATCAATTGCTGATGCTGGCGCGCACCGAGGGGGCCAGCAGCGGCACCCTGCCGTTCATGGCGTTCGATTTCCGCCCGGTGGTGCGCGACGTGGTGGCTGAAGCCTATCCGCGCGCCAGCGCCAAACAAATCGATATCGGCTTCGAGGCGCCGGATGTGCCGGTGATGCTGACTGGCAATGCGGACCTGCTGCGCGAGCTGGTGAGCAATCTGGTCGACAATGCGATCCGCTACACTCCGGCATGCGGGCGCATCAGTGCGCGGCTGCTGGCTGGTGACGTCAGCGAAGGGGTGGTGCTCGAAGTCGAGGACACCGGCATAGGCATTCCACCGGCAGAACGCGATCTGGTGTTCGAGCGCTTTTATCGGGTGGTGGGGACAGCGGTGACGGGATCTGGGATCGGCTTGGCGATCGTGCGCGAAATAGCCGCGCGCCATGCGGCCTCGGTGTCGGTCGATACGCCGGCTGGCGGCACAGGGAGCGTGTTTCGTGTCCGCTTCGCAGGTTCGCCAAGTTCCGTCGCCAAATGAAAGAAACCCCAGCATTGGCGCGGCTTCCAGGCCAAAAACTCCCGGGAAGCCCCACCAATGCTGGGGTTTTGTTTTCAGTTGCTTGCGTTACTGCTTGAAAATATCGCGCTTGTGGGTTTCCG
>JAEUNB010000187.1 GCA_016790625.1 Betaproteobacteria bacterium
TGTCTTTTGCCGATAAAGCTGACTTGGCGGCCGCATTCCAGGCCGCAGTCGTTGATGTTCTTGTCGCCAAATCACTGGCCGCATTGCGGTTGACGAATATGAAACGCTTGGTGGTATCCGGCGGAGTTGGGGCGAACAAACTCTTGCGGGAGCAGCTCAGCCGCGAGGCCGGAAAACGGGATGCGCAAGTTTTTTACCCGCCGCTCGACCTGTGCACCGACAACGGCGCAATGATCGCCTTTGCCGCAGCTTGTCGGATTAAGACGCAAACAACAAGCAATCGTACGGATACATCATTCAATATTCAGCCGCGCTGGCCGCTCTCAGCCGTCTCTTTGAATTGATTATCAAGGCGCGCCGCGGCGATAATTTCCTTCTGCAACCTCCAGCGCTGTTTCAGCCTTCTTCACCGCTGCCTCAAGACCTTCAATACGCTTGTAGTATTCGGGTTTGCGCACTCCCGCGTTCCTGCCCGTAGGCGCTCCGTCCTTGGTGCGCCCCACAACAATCTGCACCTCATCGGGTAACGGCTCTCGGCCGTCTTCAAGCGCTTTTTTTGCCGCCTCAAGTTCATCCTTGGCATTGTCTACTGCGTCACGTAGCTTGTCGCGCTTGTCGGCTCTGGCGTTGGCGCGCGCATTCACGTCTTTCAGCGCTTGAGAAGCAGCGCTTTCTTTTCCAACCGCGCCGCCGCGTTGCGTCTCAAGAATATTGGCTTTGGGATCACTTTTGACTTCCTCAGCCTTTTCGCCTTTCTTGGGCGGCTTGTCCGAATAAGTGACCTTGCCATCCTTGTCGACATACTTCCAAAGCTGCTGGGCCTGAACGCCCCATGCTGCTGCGAACAAGATGAGAAGCAAAAACAGTTGGTTAGTTCGACGCATATTCGAGCTCCTTGAATGATTCCGTCTCGCGGTTGGAACAAATTGCGCATTGATCGTCGCGTCTGAATTTCACCGATTGCCATGACATGTTGCGCGCATCCAGCATCAACAATCTGCCCGTCAGCGGCTGGCCGACTTCGGTCAACAAACGGATAGCCTCCGCCGCCTGCATCGCCCCAATGATGCCGACGACTGGCGCGAATACGCCCATCACTGCGCACCGCTCCTCTTCGGCCTCGGGATCATCCGGAAACAGGCAGTGATAGCAGGGCGTGTCTGATCGACGAAAATCGAAACTGGTCAGCTGTCCATCAAAGCGAATTCCCGCGCCCGAAACCAACGGTTTGCCGAACTGAACGCATGCCCTGTTAATCGCGTGACGAGTACGAAAATTGTCCGAACAATCCAGTACCACATCTGCAGCGGCAACCTGTTGATGCAGCACCGACCCCTCGAGTCGATGCTCCACGGCGCAAATCTCAATCGTGGAGTTAATGGCGCTCAAAGTCTTCGCAGCGGACAACGCCTTGTTTACGCCCACGGAAGATTCGCGATGGATAATCTGTCGCTGCAGGTTTGTAAGATCTACTTGATCGCCATCTGCGACCGTAACCCGCGATACGCCCGCAGACGCCAGATACATTAACGCCGCAGAACCCAAGCCGCCCGCGCCGATTACCAATGCACTAGATTGTGCCAGGCGTTGTTGAGCTTCTATGCCGAATTCATTCAGCAGAAGATGCCGACTGTAGCGAAGCAGGGACTGGTCGTCCATGGTGCTGGCCGTGGGAGTTTCGAGGCCGGCGAATTAAACTCCGACCTCGCGATAATGTACTTACTTCTTCTGTTCTGGTGCCTTTACCGGGGCCGCACCACTCGCTGCGGTCAGCAACGCGCGCGGACTGGAGGCAACCGGCAGACCTTTGAGCTGATTGAGCGCCTGCTGCAACACGAAGTCAATCGGCTTCCCATCACTGCCATTCAGTGGGACGTACTCGGCAGCCTTTATATCTTGCGCCGAAGCTTTGGCAGCAGCCGTGTTGACGCCTGCGCCGGCGGTTTTTCCTTCGCTTCCCGGCAGTCCGCTGACAGGCGTACCCCTCTCAGTCTTATCATTCGCCGGTAGCACAGCCGGTTTTGCTTTTAGCGCCTCTGCAGCCTTTTTCTCGTCGTCGCCCACCAGATGACGCTCAAGATCAGCTTCACGCATGGAGATGCGTTGCGAACCATCATCGACCGCGACATCGGGTTCGATTCCTTTCGCCTGAATCGAACGGCCATTGGGCGTGTAGTACCTCGCCGTCGTCAACTTGATCGCGCTGTTGTTTCCCGCCAGCGGCAGGATGGTTTGAACCGAGCCCTTGCCGAAAGTCTGCGAGCCCATGACGCTGGCACGCTTGTGATCCTGCAGCGCACCAGCCACGATTTCAGAGGCGGATGCGGTACCGTTATTGACCAGAACTACCATAGGGACGGATTTGACTGACAGGGGTAGTTTGGTTAAATAGTCCTCACGATTGGGGTTGCGCATGTAGTTGTCCTTCCGCGCATGCAAACGCATCTTGGCATCCTCAACTCGACCGTCCGTGTAAACCACTAACGCATCTTTCGGCAGGAAAGCGGCAGATACCGCAACCGCCGCATTCAACAGTCCGCCCGGATCGTTACGCAGATCCAGCACCAAGCCTTTGAGATTGGCGCCATTTTGCTTGTATACGTCATTGACCGCGCGCACCAGCTTCTCGCCGGTGGCCTCTTCAAATTGGGTAATGCGAATTACCGCATAGCCCGGATCAAGGGTGCGTGCACGCACGCTCTGGATTTCGATAATGGCGCGCTTGACGTTGAAAACCAGCTCCCTGGTTTCGCCGCGTCGCAATACAGTCAATACTGCGTCCGAGCCGGGCTCGCCGCGCATGCGCTTCACTGCCTCGGTAAGCGACAGCCCACGAAGGCTGGTGTCATCCACCTTGATAATGTAGTCGCCGGACTTAATGCCGGCACGATAGGCCGGCGTATCGTCGATTGGCGAAATCACCTTCACCAACCCTTCTTCGACACCGACTTCAATTCCCAGGCCACCAAACTTTCCAGTAGTGGTGGTTTGCATTTCCTTGTAGGCATCTGCGTCCAAAAATGCTGAATGCGGATCAAGACCCGTCAGCATTCCGTTGATGGCCTCCTTGATCAGCCGCTTGTCATCAACCGACTCCACATAATCGCTTTTGATGCGACCGAACACTTCGGACAGCATGCGAACCTCTTCGATCGGCAGGTTCAGCGTCGTACTCTGCCGTTCCGCGACGGCGGAAAAATTAAGGCTCAGCAGAACACCGGCAATTGCGCCTGTACCAACCAATCCTGCTGCTTTCAGTTTGTTGCTTACCGTGTTGCTCATGCTGCCCTCGCTTGTATTACTACTTCGTCACCCACTTCATCGGGTCGAAGGGTTTGCCTTCGTGGCGCAATTCAAAATATACACCCGATTCCAAAGCCCCACCTGATGATCCGACCGACGCAATCTTTTCGCCGCTTTGCGTAATTTCGCCGACCTGTTTAAGCAGGCTTTCGTTGTTACCGTACAGACTCATATAGCCATTGCCGTGATCCAGAATCAACAAATTGCCATAGCCACGCAACCAATCGGCAAATACCACCTGTCCGTCGGCCACGGCATGCACCGAATGCCCGGTTTCCGACTTTATGAACAAACCTTTCCAAGTCAGGCCCTCTTCCCTTGGGCTGCCGAAGCGACTCTGAAGTTCCCCGCGCGTCGGCAACCTGAGTTTGCCCTTTAGTGAATGAAACGCTTTTCCAACAAAAGAGCTGTCTGCAACACTATCTACGGCTTCACCCTTGCGCTGGATGCCGTCGGGTGTTTTGGTCGATCTGCGCTCTTCCCGGTTTTTTGCGATGGCTTTGGCTAATTGCTCGACCAGTTTCGCCAGCCGATCCTCGTCGCGCTTCAGGCGACCAATTTCCTTTCGCCCTTTGGCGATGTCGGCCTTTATCTTGGTAAATGTCTTTTGCCTCGCCTGACGTTCGGCTTGCAGCATCAGCCGCGCCTTGCGCTGCTCTTCGGCGTTTGCGCTCAATTCAATCTGCTTTTGTCGCGCCGCGATCTCCAACTCTGCCAGTGCCGCCATGTTGTTTTTCAACCCGGAAACCAGTGCCGCCCGCGATTTCGAAACATAGCCGAAGTAGCGCATCTGGCGCTCGACTTCAGCCGCGTCCTTGCCGTCCAGCATCAGCCGCATGGCATCCGTGTTGCCGTGCATATATTGGTGTCGAATCATGCGGTCGAGCAATTCCTGCTGGCGTGCGGTGTCCGCTCGATTGGCATCCATGCGCGACTTCAGGTCGGCAAGATTCTGTGAAATCTGCCCCTGCTCACGGCCCAGCGTCATCAACGCGCGATTGACCTCGCTGATCGCCTTTTCCGATGTGCGTAGCGCATCCGCCACTTCGCTGCGCGACTCTTCGGTCTTGGCGAGGTCGCGCTGAAGCTGCTCGATTCGCTGGCGTAGCTGACCGAGTTCATCCTTCTTATCGGCATGCGTCGGCAGTACCAACAGCAAAGAGCCGACGGTAAGCCACAGTCGGCAATAGTTGGCTACGTTCACCTGCCGCAAATCACGCCTTCGCGCGTCCTTGCGCGGCTACCGCGGCTTGCGCCTTGGCGATTTCAGCCTGATCGCCCAGGTAATAGTTTCGAATCGGCTGCAAGTCGTCCGTCAGCTCGTATACCAACGGCACTGCAGTCGGGATATTCAGGCCAACAATGTCCTGATCCGGGATATTGTCCAAGTGCTTGATGAGCGCGCGAAGGCTGTTGCCGTGCGCCGCGACGATCACATTCTTTCCAGCGCGCACTTGCGGCGCAATTTCCATTTGCCAATAAGGCACCACACGCTCCACCGTATCCTTGAGGCACTCGGTGCAGGGAAGCTCCTCCTTCAGCAGAGACGCATAACGTATATCGCGCGAAGGATGCCCGGCATCGTCCAATGCCATCGGGGGGGGCGGCACGTCATAGCTGCGGCGCCACACCAAGACCTGCTCCTCGCCAAATTTGGCTGCCGTTTCCGCCTTGTTCAGCCCCTGCAATGCGCCGTAGTGCCGTTCGTTCAGCCGCCAGTGTTTGATCACCGGCATCCAGCGGCGATCAAGCTCTTCCTGCGCCAGCCAGAGCGTGCGAATCGCACGGGTCAGGAGCGATGTATAAGCCAAATCCAGCGCGTAACCTTCGCTTTTCAGCAACCGGCCTGCACGCCGCGCCTCGTCGACGCCTTTGTCCGTCAAGTCCACGTCGACCCAGCCGGTAAAACGGTTTTCCAGGTTCCAGGCGCTTTCGCCATGGCGCATCAATACGAGTTTTTTCATGTCGGAGGCAAAGATTGGCTTGATTTCACAGGTCCGGCC
The DNA here is from genome assembly GCA_016790625.1 of Betaproteobacteria bacterium. Classification (GTDB taxonomy): domain Bacteria; phylum Pseudomonadota; class Gammaproteobacteria; order Burkholderiales; family Usitatibacteraceae; genus UKL13-2. The sequence continues at coordinate 5,307 of JAEUNB010000187.1, forward strand.
CGCATTTTTATCAAATACCGGAAACGGGGATTTTGCGACAACTTGTTGGTAAAATATCAGGTTTTCAGTGATCGCCTTTGCCGGCAATTCAAAAATAGAAATATGGCCGACTTCATTTCACAAAATATCATGCTGGTGGCGCTGTTCGTCATCAGCGGCACGATGGTGCTCTGGCCGACCATTGCCAACATGGCGGGAGGTGCGCGCGACATCGGCACACTGGAAACAACCCGGTTAATGAACGGCGGCAATGCGCTGGTGCTGGATATTCGCGATACGGGTGAGTTCAGCGGCGGTCACATCCCAAAATCAAAGAACATCCCGCTGGCCGAAATCGACAAGCGAATCGACGAAATCGTCCGATTCAAGGACAAACCGGTGATCATTGCCTGCCGCGCCAACAACCGCGCGGCATCCGCATCCAAACTGCTGAAACGACACGGCTTTACTGACGTCTATCAACTTGCCGGCGGCTTTGGCGCCTGGCAACAAGCGAGCCTCCCGGTCGAGAAGTAGATCATGTCAAAAGTCACCATGTATTCGACTGGCGTCTGCCCGTACTGCCAAATGGCAGAACGGCTGCTGAAAGCCAAGGGCGTTGCCGAAATCGACAAGATCCGCATCGACCTGGACCCGGCGCGGCGCGATGAAATGATGGAGAAAACCGGCCGCCGTACCGTACCGCAAATCTATATCGGCAGCACCCATGTCGGTGGCTTTGATGACCTGTCCGCTCTTGACCGTGCCGGTGGGCTCGATCCGTTATTGGCCGCAGCTTAACTATTTGTACCTGAAAATCACCAAGCACCACTTTCACTTCTAGTAAGGAATCCGCATGACTGACGCAGCCCAGCAAGACCAACCCGTTTACTCCATCGAAAAAATCTACGTCAAAGATCTGTCGCTGGAAATTCCCAATGCGCCGCAGATTTTCCTGGAGCGGGAAGCGCCGAATGTGGACGTGCAGCTGCATCACACCTCCACCAAGGTTGATGAAGGCGTCTATCAGACCGAACTGACCCTGACCGTCACCGCCAAGGTTGGCGAGAAGACCATGTTTCTGGTCGAGGCCAATCAAGCCGGCATTTTCGCCATTCGTAACGTGCCCGATGCCGATCTTGATCCGATCCTGGGCATCGGCAACCCGAATATCCTGTACCCGTATGTTCGCGAAACGGTTTCTGACGCAATCGTGCGCGCAGGCTTCCCGCCGGTGCTGCTGAATCCGGTCAACTTTGAAGCGCTTTATCAGGCGCAACTGCAGCACAATGCCCAACAAGCCGCCGCTGCCGCGCCGGCCGCCGCTCCAGCAGTAACGCACTAAACACATTTGATGCAGAATACCGTCATGAGCAAATTCATGACCCAGCGCATCACTATGACAAGCGCCGCCACTATCCTGGCGGCGTTTTGTTTGGTCCCGGGCGCGGTGTTTGCACAAACGCCTGCGCCTGCTGCAGTTTCGGCTGCGCCGGCCGCGCTGTTCGTCTCGGTCGGCGACAAGCCGGCGATTCTTTACGATGCGCTATCGGTCAAAGCGAACAAGCTGTTCATCCTTTCGCGTTTTCATCCGTTGGAGGTGCTGGTCAAGCTCGACAAATGGACCAAGGTGCGCGATGCCGAAGGCACCATCGGCTGGGTGGAAAACGCTTCATTGGGCGACAGGCGCTTTGCGCAGGTTTCTGCCGCCACAGCGGATGTACGTGCCAGCGCGGCCGCGACGAGCAACCTGGTATTTGAAGCACAACGCGGCGTAATCTTGGAAGTAACCACTCCTGCTGCCGACGGATGGGTCGCGGTCCGTCACCGCGATGGTCAAGCCGGTTTTGTACGCTCCTCGCAGGTCTGGGGTGGCTGAGCGGTGAAAATCGCCGTGCTTGGTGCGGGCGCCTGGGGCACCGCGCTTGCCGTTTCCTTCAGCAGCAACCAGCATCACGTCACCCTGTGGGGACGAGACGCCAATCTGATGCACGCTATCCAGCGGGATCGAAATAATCAGCGCTATTTGCCGGGCATCACCTTGCCGACGACGCTGGAAATTGCTTCGTCATTGTCCGCAGCGCATGACGGTGCCGAGTTATTGCTGGTCGCCACATCCACAGCGGGGCTTGCCGATTGCCTCGCACAAGTGCATCGCCTGAATATCCCGGTCGTCTGGGTCTGCAAGGGTTTTGACAAGACCACCGGTAAGCTCCCGCACGAAACCGTGACGGCTTATTTGCCGGCCACCACCCATTCCGGCGTCCTGAGCGGACCCAGTTTTGCGCAGGAGGTCGCGAGGGGATTGCCCTGCGCGCTGACGCTGGCTGCCAATGACTTCGCGTTTGCACAATCGCTTGCCACTCAGTTGAACGGCCCGGTGCTGCGCATTTATTCCAGCGACGATCTGATTGGGGTCGAGCTCGGCGGTGCACTCAAGAACGTCATGGCGATCGCCGCCGGCATCTGCGATGGCATGCAGCTCGGCATGAATGCACGTGCCGCGTTGATCACGCGTGGGTTGGCTGAAATCGTGCGGCTGGGTGTGGCGATGGGCGGAAAGCCGGAAACCTTCATGGGGCTGACTGGTCTGGGCGATCTAGTGCTGACCGCGACCGGCGATCTGTCTCGCAATCGCAGCGTGGGTATTCACCTCGCGCAGGGCAAGACGCTGGAGCGTACATTGGCCGAGCTTGGGCACGTCGCCGAAGGTGTGAACACAGCGCAGACTGCGCTGGCACGCGCACGTCAACATGGCGTCGATATGCCAATTACAGAAGCGGTCAATGCCGTGCTGTTCGACAAAGCAGATCCGCGCGAGACGGTCAAACGACTGCTGTCGCGCGAAGCCAAGGCGGAAAGCCGTTAGTCGCACCTCATTTTCGCCCGACCCCAATCGACTTAGAATCTATTCAATCTCCACTCGAATTCTTAACCGGAGCATCTACATCATGCCGAAGAAACCTGCCGTCAAGGCCACCGCCAAAGCCAAACCGAAAGAGGCCAAACCACCCGCTGCGTTAAAGGCTGCGGCGCACGCTGCGGATGCGCTCGCCAACCCGCGCATCACGGCTGCGCACAAGGCGGAAGTGCTGGTTGAGGCGCTGCCCTACATACAGCGTTTCTGGGACAAGAATATCGTCATCAAGTACGGCGGCAACGCGATGACCGACGTTGCACTGCAGGAGGATTTCGCCGAAGACGTGACGCTACTGAAGCTGATCGGTATGAATCCCGTGGTGGTGCACGGCGGCGGACCGCAAATCAACAAGACGCTGGAAAAAATCGGCAAGCAGGGCGAGTTCATCCAGGGTATGCGCGTTACAGACGATGAAACGCTGGACGTGGTGGAGATGGTGCTGGGCGGTTTGGTCAACCAGGAAATCGTCACCCTGATCAACAAGGCCGGCGGCAAGGCTGTTGGCCTCACCGGCAAGGATGGCAACTTCATCCATGCTCGCAAGATGACGATCACCTCGAAAGAGGACAAGCGCAAGAAAATCGATATCGGCCTGGTTGGCGAAGTGGTGAAGATCGACACAAGCATCATCGATCTGCTCGACAGCGAAGACTTTATCCCGGTGATCGCCCCACTGGGCGTTGACGAGAAAGGCACGGCATACAACATCAATGCAGACGTGGTTGCCGGCAAGGTCGCGGTTGCGCTGCAAGCAGAGAAGCTCATCATCCTGACCAATACCAAAGGCGTGCTCGACAAGGATGGCAATGTCATCACCGGGCTCACGCCGGCGAAAATAAATGCGCTGGTTGCCGATGGCACCATCTCCGGCGGCATGCTGCCAAAGATCGATTTCGCACTGGATGCGGTGAAGAACGGCGTGAAGACGGCGCACATTATTGATGGACGCGTACCGCATGCATTGCTGCTGGAAGTGCTGACCAGCGAAGGAGTGGGTACGCTGATTCGTGGCGCCAGCGCAAATCGCGGCCGCTGATTCCGGCCAAGATGTTGTAGCCAGTCCCCACAAAAAGAGGAAACCTAGCATTGGCGCGCCGTTTTAGCCAAAAGTGCTCCGAAAGCCGCGCCAGTGCTTGAGTTTCATTTATAGAGGCCCCCGAGTTTACGGTGCATAGCGAACTCTCCCTACGCAATCTCGACGACACGCCGACAAACCGACTTGCGGTAGAACAAGTCATCATGGGATCGCCTGACTATCACTTGACGGTTGACGGCGCATTGCCGGATGCATCTCGTGTCGATGACTTCTTTACGTCAATGCCGCCGGGCTACACCTTGGCTGACTTGTCCTGTATTGGATTCTTTCTCGGCGATGAGATTGCCGGCATAGCCAATGTGCTGCGCCGCTGGAACGCGCCGAATAAAGCGATCATCGGCCTGCTGCTGTTCCATCCCAATTTTCGCCGTCGTGGATTGGGCGCCGTCGCAGTGAAGCAGATTGAGCAACTAGCCCGCACCTGGCCTGGTATCAATCGTCTACGCATTGGCGTGGTCGAAACCAACGCCGAAGCTCTGCCGTTCTGGCAGGCGCAAGGATTCGTTCGCAACGGCGAAGTCAAACCCGGCGGCGATCGCTTCACCGCAGATATCATCATTCTGGAAAAACCACTCTGACACCGGAGCATCCATGATCTACGCACTCGGCGAACATGCGCCACAGCTTGATGACAGCAATTACGTCGCCCCCAATGCCACCGTCATCGGCAACATCTCTCTCGGCAAGGGTGCCAACATCTGGTGGAACGTGGTCATACGCGGCGACAACGACCGCATCACCATTGGCGAGAACGTCAACATCCAGGATGGTTCGGTTCTGCATACCGATGAGGGTGTGCCGCTGACATTGGAGAAAGGCGTCAGCGTTGGCCACATGGTGATGTTGCACGGCTGTACCGTGAAGGAAGGCTCGCTGATCGGCATCAAGGCCGTGGTGCTGAATCATGCGGTGATCGGGCGCGATTGCCTGATTGGTGCCAATTCCCTGATCCCGGAAGGCAAGGTCATACCCGACCGATCGCTGGTGGTCGGATCACCGGGACGGGTCGTTCGGCAACTGAGTGACGACGAAGTAAAGATGGTTCGGGGAATTGCGCAGCACTATCTCGATAACGCTGCGCGATATCGGCAGGACTTGAAACCGTTGGCCGGATAAATAGTCCCGGGATGCAATCGGACTCACACAGACCGGCATTGCCCGCAGCAGGCGCGCCAAGCGCTAACAGCCGGCTAGGGCGCAGCGCGCTGTTTGTTTACATGTTGGCAATTGTCTATGCCAGCCTCAATCCGTTTATCGGATGGCGCGCGCCGGAAGCATTTTCGTTGTTCAGTTGGCCCCGGTATCTCAACGATTTCGACATCCTGATCAATGTTCTGGCCTATGTTCCGTTGGGAGGCATGCTGGCAGGAGTTAGGTTCCGAGCGCATCGCATGGATCGACTCGCATCGCCTGCAATGCTGGTGCTGCGGGTGACGCTAGCCGGGCTGTTGCTGTCTGCTGCACTTGAGTCATTGCAAACGTTGTTGCCGGTACGTGTTGCATCACCTGTCGATCTGCTGGCCAATACCGCCGGTACTTTTCTTGGCGCCTGCCTGCTGGTTAACCGTTGGGCTCGCGGGCGGCTCGCCGGTTTGCTGCGATGGCGTCATCGCCATTTCAGCATTGGTGACACCACGTCTTGGGGTCTGCTGTTGCTGGGTGCCTGGTTTGTTGCCCAGTTGAATCCAGTGATTCCATTCTTCGAGGCCGGCCACATCGCCAATCCGTTCGATACTGCCGCCGCACAATCTCCGTACGAGCCCATCGTATTGCTGCCACAGGCGATCGGCATTACGCTGAACGTGTGCGGCTTTGCGCTGTTTGTCTCGTTGTTGCTGCATCCGGGGCGGCGCGGATTGGGCAATGTGATATCGATTCTGGTGCTGGGATTTTTGCTCAAGGTCTCGATTGCTTCAATGATGTTGAAAGCACCGCAACTGGCGAGTTGGCTGGGGCCGGCGACGGTTATCGGTCTGACATCGGGATTGATACTGTTTGCCTACTTCTCCCGTGTCGAATTCCGCTGGCGCGCGTTTTGCACGACCTTGTTTATTTTTGCCGGCGGGTTGATGGCAAAAATCACCAGCATCTACGGTGCGTTCGACGAGTCACTTAGATTGCTTAACTGGCCGTACGGCCACCTTTCCAGCTTTACCGGTCTCACCCGCTGGATCCATGAGGCGTGGCCACTACTGGCGGTGCTGTTTGCGGCGTGGATTTTTGTCCGGCGCCCGCGACCTCATTAAAATACCTCCTCTGAAAAATGGATTGATCTGACATGGGCTATTACAAACACCACGTATTCTTCTGCGTCAACGAACGCGATGACGGCCGCGAATTCTGCAACCAGCACGGTGCGGAGGACATGCGCGGCTACGCCAAGGGCTGCATCAAGAAGCTCAATATGAGCGGCGAGGGCAAGGTACGTATCAACAATGCCGGTTGTCTCGATCGTTGCTCGGAAGGGCCGGTGATGGTGGTGTATCCCGACAACGTCTGGTACACCTATGTCGATCAGAAAGACGTCGACGAAATCATTTCCGAGCACCTGCAAAATGGCCGCGTGGTCGAACGGCTGCAAATCTGAGCCTGCTGTGCCCAGTCCAACCCCAATCGAAAAGTCGCTGATCGTCGGTGATGCCGGCGCGATTGAGCTTGCCTCGCAAATTCCGGACGCGCCGCGCGCGGTGGGCGTGATTGCACATCCGCATCCGCTGTTCGGCGGCACCATGGACAATAAGGTCGTCACCACACTCGCCCGGGCTTTTTTCGAGGCCGGTGCAGCAACCTGGCGCTTTAACTTCCGCGGGATTGGGCGCTCGGAAGGCCAGCACGATGAAGGCCGCGGCGAAACGGCGGATATGCTCAAAGTGATTGCGCACGCCGTGGCGCAGCATCCCGGCCTGCCACTGTGGCTGGCGGGGTTTTCCTTTGGCGGTGCGGTAACTCAAGCGGCGAGCGAGCAGGTGACAGCAAGCGAAATGATCCTGGTCGCCCCGTCGTTTCAACGGCTCGCCCAGTGGCAGAACAGGCCTGAAGGGTCTGCCGCCACGCCGGAAAACACGTTGATCATCCACGGCGAAAAGGATGAGACCGTTGCCTTGGCCGACTCTTTCGACTGGGCGCGCGCGCGCAACATCCCGGTGACGGTGGTGCCTGGAGCCGATCACTTTTTCCACCAGCGGTTGCATATCATCCGGCAGATCGTCGGGCGCTGGCTGACGGCCTAGCGCAAACGCAACGTAATTTTGCTGTGGTCGCCGGCAAAAATGTGACCGAGTTAACAGTCTGGGGCTCGCCCCGGTCACATACTGGCGCTTTGACAAGACTCCGGAGTACGGGTGCTCAAGGCAATTCCCCTGTTCAGCAATCTTTCACAGGCGCAGCTTGATAGCATCGGCTCGCACATGGCGATGCGCGCCTACGAAAAAGGCGATGTCATCCTGCGCGAAGGCGATATCGCGGACACGCTCTATATCATGCTGGCCGGGCAGGCCAAGGTTTACCTGCGTGACGATTCGCAGCGCGAAGTCATCTTGAATACCTTGGGGCCGGGCGATTTCTTCGGTGAAATCCCCTTGTTCGACCAAGAGCCACGCAGTGCCAATGTCGCCGCGCTGGATCGCTGCCATGTGCAAATGCTGTCCTATCGAACCTTCCAGAAAGTCATTGAGCGCGCTCCCGACATTGCACGCCGCCTGATGATGACCATGGCCGCTCGCTTGCGTCACGCCGATCGGCAGATCGGCACGCTCGCACTGATGAATATTTCCAGCCGTGTTTCCCGAACCTTGCTTGAACTGGCTATTGTCTCCAATGGCCAACGCGTGGTCGGCGAACCTTTCACGCAAAAAGATTTGGCGGGGATGGTTGGCGCGTCGCGCGAAATGGTCAATCGCACCCTCAAGGACCTGACCGAGCAGGGCTATATCGCGGTACAGCGGAAATCCATCACCATCCTGAATGACAAATTGCCGATTGGCGGCTACTGACATTACTCCGAATTTTTAAACAACAAAGCCCGCAAATTGCGGGCTTTGTTGTTTAGGTGCGTTGAGCCGGGCTACTTGTACTTAACGCTGCAACCATATGGCTGGGTGGTCGCCGTCGAAACCGGCTTTCCAGCCTTGGATTCATCCAGCGCCGCAACCAGATAATTCTTCGCCGTTTTCACGTCTTCCAGCTTGGTCGAACGCTTGTCGTCGATCGCACCCGCATAAACCAGCGTGCCCGCCGGATTGATCACATACATATGCGGCGTAGTTTTGGCGCCGTACTCCAAACCGACGGTTCCCTCGGCATCGGTCATATAAGCATCGGGAGAAGCCTTCTTCTCCGCCAGATAGGTCTTCAGCTTCGCCGGCGCCATGTAGTCCTGATGCGCGGTATTGGTCGAATTGATTGACAGCCACACCGTGTCCTTGGCGTCGTACTTGCCCTGCAGGCCGGGCATATTGCCGCTGTCATAGTGTTTGACTACGAAAGGACAGTTTGGGTTGTGCCACTCCAGCACCACGTGCTTGCCCTTGTAGTCGGCCAGCTTGACGGTCTTGCCGTTCAAGTCGGTGAGCGTGAAATCCGGCGCGGGTTTGCCGACCGAGGCGGCGGCCAGTGCCGATCCGGCAAACAGGCTGAGCGCAGCAGCAATAATGGTCCGTTTCATGGAAATCTCCTGACTGGGGGCGAAGAAAGTGAGTAAAGATAGACGTGCGTTCGACGCTTGGCAAGGGGACTAAGTTTCACAGGTCTTTAAACAAAAACGGCCCCCGGTTGCGGGAGCCGTTCTCAGGGATTGCTGGCGCTTATGCCATCCGTGCCTTCAATTCCGCATCGACCGCACCGAGGAACTCCTCGGTGGTCAGGTACGGGTGATCGGGGCGGATCAGGATCGCCAAATCCTTGGTCATGCGGCCGGATTCGACGACATCCACACAGACCTTTTCCAGCGTTTCGGCAAACTTCACCACATCCGGCGTGCCGTCCATCTTGCCGCGGAAAATCAGGCCGCGCGTCCAGGCGTAGATCGAGGCGATCGGATTGGTCGAGGTCGGCTTGCCTTGCTGGTGCATGCGGTAGTGGCGGGTCACCGTGCCGTGCGCGGCTTCGGCTTCGACGGTCTTGCCGTCCGGCGACATCAGCACTGAAGTCATCAGGCCCAGTGAGCCATAACCTTGCGCCACCGTGTCGGACTGCACGTCGCCGTCGTAGTTCTTACAGGCCCAGAGATAGCCGCCGCTCCACTTCAGGTTCGAGGCGACCATGTCATCGATCAGGCGATGTTCGTAAGTCAGGCCTGCCGCGTCGTACTTCGCCTTGTAATCGGCGTTGAAAATTTCTTCAAACAGATTCTTGAAGCGGCCGTCGTAAATCTTCAGGATGGTGTTCTTCGACGACAGATACACCGAGTAATTGCGTTGCAAGCCATACATGAAGCAGGCATGGGCGAAACCCTTGATGGATTCATCGAGGTTGTACATGCCCATGGCGATACCCGCACCCGGTGCCTTGAACACTTCCTTCTCGATCGGCGCGCCGCCACCGGCCGGGGTGAAGGTCATTTTCAGGGTGCCGGCTTCGGGAAACTGAAAGTCGGTCGCGCGGTATTGATCGCCGAAGCCGTGACGCGCCACCACCACCGGCTTGTCCCAATGCGCGACCAATCGGGGTACGTTCTTGCAGATGATCGGTTCGCGGAAAATGGTGCCATCCAGAATGTTGCGGATGGTGCCGTTGGGCGACTTCCACATCTGCTTCAGGTTGAACTCCTTGACGCGCGCTTCGTCCGGCGTGATGGTCGCGCACTTCACGGCAACGCCGTACTGCTTGGTCGCGTTGGCCGAGTCAATCGTCACCTGATCGTTGGTCGCGTCGCGGTGCTCCATGCCCAAGTCAAAATACTTCAGGTCGACATCCAGATACGGCAGGATGAGTTTTTCGCGAATCATCTGCCAGATGATGCGGGTCATCTCGTCTCCGTCCATTTCGACGATCGGGTTCTTGACTTTGATTTTGGCCATGGGAGGTTCCTGGGAAAATAAGAGGAGGACTGCGTGATTGAGCCCTGAATTATAGCAAAGCGCGATTGCTTGCTTCTGCAGTCTGGCGAGCCAAACTCCAGCATTGACGCGGCATTTCAGGCAAAAATGCCCGGAAATGCCCGTCAATGCTTGGGTTTGCCTGTTGCGTGACAATAGTTTGCGACCGGCAGGAAAACCGTCGTGCTAATCTAGTTCGTCGAATAGCCGACAAGAAAAACATGTCCAGCGCGCCGCCCGAAACCGCAGAGCTTCCGCTTCCCCGCAAGCTGGGAAAGTTCACGCTGACGCGCGTGCTTGGCAGCGGCTCGACCAGCACGGTTTATCTGGCGGAGGATCCGTTTCACCAGCGCGAAGTGGCGATCAAGGTAATCCAGAAAAAAGTCACTGACGATCCCGAGAGCCGGCTCGCCGACATGAGCCTGCAAATGGAAGCAGCACTGTTGGGCAAGATCGACCATCCGCACATCGTCAAGGTCTACGACGTGGTGGAAGAGGGCGACGATGAACACTATGTGGTGATGGAGTATGTCGGAGGCGGCACCATGGAGCGCCACTGTGCGCGTGGCATGCTGCTGAGCTATGAAGCCGTGGTCGATACCATCTTCAAGTGCGCCAAGGCGCTGGAATATATGAACGGTGTCGGCCTGATTCATCGCGACATCAAGCCAGCCAATATGCTGGTCACGCCGAACAACGACATCCGCTTGAGTGATCTTGGCGCGTCATTGATGGCCGCCCGCGCGGGGCAGAGCGACGCAGGGGTCGGTACGCCGTTTTACATGTCACCGGAACAGTTGCTGTCGCATCCGCTGGATTTTCGCAGCGACATGTTTTCGCTGGGCATTGTTTTTTATGAACTGCTGACTGGCGAAAAACCATTCGATGGTTCCAGCATGCCGACGCTGATGCATCAGGTGTTCGCGGTCACGCCGCAGGCGCCGAGCCAGATACGCCCCAGTGTGCCGCGAGCGCTGGACGAGATCGTGGCGCGCATGCTGGGCAAGCTGCCTTCGGAGCGCTTTCCCTCGTGGCGCGAATGTCTGGATGCGCTGCTAAGCGTATCCACCGCCACGGCGGACCACATTCAGCCGGTCAATCTTTCCAGCGCCAGCGAACGCTTCAACCTGCTGCGCGAGTCAGCGTTCTTCAAGCTCTTCTCCGACGAGGACTTATGGCACGTGTTGGAGATCGGCACCTTCGAGCCGGTGTATCAGGGCGATGTGTTGATCAACGAGGGCGACAATGGCGGTTTCTTCTTGGTGCTGCTGACCGGCCAGGCGCGCATTTCCAAGCACGGTCGATTGATCGACCTGGTGCCGGCGGGCATGAGCATGGGCGAAATTTCCTACGTGCTCGAAGGCCGCGTGACGCGCAACACTACTTGCGTGGCGGTGACGGATGGAATTGTTTTGCGGATTGAAGACGAGGCGCTGCGCGAAGCACCCGAGGCATGCCGCTCGCGTTTCGAGAAGACCTTCCTGCAGACGATGGCCAGCTGGCTGGTCGATGCCGACAAGCGCGTCGGCGCGATGCACTAGCGGCTAGCCGCAGGTGCAGCACGTATGGACGACATGGAAAACAGAAGCGTGATGCACGCTGGCAGCGGTGACTAGCGGCTGGGTCGCGCAGTTGTCAGCGGTTTGCTGCGCAATGCCGTCAGAATGGCGGTGATCCGCCCGGCCGACTTGGCGCTCGCTCCGCTTTGACCGATTGCGGTCGCAATCCAGCCTTCGATGTCCTTTGCGGTCACGGTCGCCGATTGGCGGCCTTCGATGGCGTTTTTCATCGCGCGCAGTTTGAGTTCGCGCCGCGCGGCTTCGAATTCCGGCGGGGATGGAATTTCCAGTGCCGATTCAACCTGCAGGATGACTTGTTGCAGGCTTTCGGCTTCGGCATTGGCGGTCTGTCCGCTTTGTGCCGCAGCCAGCCGCGCGGCCAGTGCTTTTTCCCAATCCGCTGGCAAGGCAGGCAATGCCGCCCAACGCTCGCCAATGCTGGCATCGGTCGAGCCGCCCTCCGCTTCGGCGCACAACCCCATCTTGGTCGAGACCAGGTCGCAGGTCTGATGCCACAGGCGCAGTGCGCTGCCAGCCAGATGCTGTTGCGCGGCATCGCGCGCATGGCGGAAGCGTTGTTCCAACTTGGGCGCGTCGTTGCGCGAAGCTTCGCCAGCCCTGCGCCACTCGCTATCGACGTCGGCCATTGTCTTGCGAATCTCCCCGGCGGGTGTGTCGGCGGTGAGCGCATTGAGTCGTGCAATCAGCGCCTCGCGTGCGCCGCGCGCAGCGCCAAAGCCCGCATCGCGCGCAGCGTTGGCGGCATCGCGTTGCGCGAAGACCGCATCGGTTGCCACCTTGAATTGTCCCCACAGCACGTTTTCGACTTTGCGCGCCAGAGGCAGGCCCTTGGCGTGCTGCTGCCACTCGGCCTGCAGTTCGCGGACTTTGATGATGGTGTCGCGAGCCTTGGTGTCGGCGGCCAGCGCCTTGGCGCGCTCAATCAGTTTTTCGCGCTTCAGTTGCTCGACGCGGCGCGCCTCCTGCAGCGGCGATTCGACGCGTGCGACCGCCGCCTTCAGTTTTTGATCGAGCCCCGGTTGTGCCTTGCGCGGGACGGTGTGTTCAACCGGGCCCAGCTTGCGCCACTCGGACTGGAACTGTTCCAGATGCCTCGCCAACGCACGGAAATCCGGCTGCTTTTCCGCGTCGCCGATATCGACCGTATCCAGAGTGGCGATCAATGCCTGCCGTGCAGCCAGATTTTGTGAGCGTGCTTCTTTCAGCTTGGCCAGGTGCGCGGCGACCGGCAGATACGCGGTCTTCAGTGCGCCATCGAAACGAAGCCACAGCGCGCGGCTGGTGGCACCGCCGAGCTTGTCGAGTTCTTTCCAACGATCGCGCAGGTTGTCGATCGCATCGCCATGCGATTTGACCGCAAGTTTTTCCGCAGACGCCGCTTTGGCCAGCGCTTCGGATTCAAGTACCAAATCATCACGCACGCGTCCACCACCCCAGTGTTGCCAGCCTTTCAGTCGAGCGACTTCGGCCTGCACGGTCTCGATCCGCTGATGCAGCTTCTTGTCCAGCGATTGCGTGCCTACTACTTCGTCCAGCGCACCCAGTCGCGCAGTGGCTTGGGCAATATGGCCTTCCGCCAAGGCGGTTTCGGCGCTGGCAATCAGCGTGGAAATTTTTTCCAGCCGCGCCTGCCGCTCCGCTTTGTTTTGCTCGGTCTGCTGCTGCTTTTCCGCTGCGGCCTGCGCCTGGTCAGCAGCGCTCTTGCCTTGCTGCCAGTTGCTGAAACGCTGCGACAACGCCGACATTACGCCGCGTTCGGCGATGGGCGGCAGTGCCTGCCAGCGAGCGGCAATATCGGCCGGGACTTCGGCGCCGGCCTGTGCAATCTCGTCGAGGATGGCGAGTCGCGGACCCATTGCTCCGGCCAGCGCCAGTGCCTCGGTGAGACGGGCCGTCGCGGCGGTAATCTGCGCGCCCTTGGTGTCGTCGGCATTCGGCGCGGCGGCCAGCTTGGTCTCCGCATCTCCACGCGCCGTGGCGAGTGCCGTCTGATCCTTGCTGCCGTTTGCAACTTCGCCGATCACGGCCACCAGATGTGAGGCCACGCCATTGGCTTCCGCCGCCCAGCGTTTGCCGTGCTGCAGGCGTTCGCCGCGTTCGCGCGCCTGCCCGGACAAGGCGGTCCACGCATCGCTGAACTGGGCAACTTGCGCCGGATCGAGCAGCGCATGATTGAGTGCCTGCCAGGCGTGATCCAGTTCCACCAGCCGGTTGGCCGGCAGATGCGCCTCGGCTTGCAGTGCACTCGCCGTGGCGATCAATTGCGTGGCTTGCTCGCGGTTTTCGCGCGTGGCGACGGCCGCTTCGTATCGTTGCTTGGCTTCACGATGCACGCGGCGATCGTGATTGCGGAATTCGCGCTCGGCGGCCTTGAGTCCCTCTTCGCTGACCAGCGATTGAATGGCGGCCAGCTTGATCTCTTCCAGCGGCGCGTCCTTGGCAACGCTCAACAACGTTTCCTCGTTGTTGCCGGCATCGCGCAGTTTGCTTTCCCACAGCGATTTGTCGGGTGCCGGCGCGGGTTCGCGTACCGGTGGCGTTGGCGCGGCTGGTTCGTCTTTCTTGAAAATTTTGCTGAGCATGTGAGACGCGTAGTGAGAGCAGGGGAACGCGCATTTTGACACTTATCGGGTCGCCGTTCCGCTGGCAGTGCGTGAGAAGCGGTACGCGCCGCGCCGATTGATTGAGGAAACAAACTCGAGCACTGGCGCGCATTTCAGGCCGAGAATGCCCGGAATGCCGCTCCAGTGCTGGAGTTTGTCTTCTTGGAGATCAGTAAATCAACGCCGCTACGTCGAACGCCCATGATGCTTTGAAAAACACCTCGGTCTGGCGGCGCTTGAAACCGGGTCCGTCATCCACGCTGCGCGAGCTGGTGGCACCGACGTAGAAATTGGTGCCCAGTCCACGCAGGTGTCCGTACACCAGCGACAGCGTTTCGGTTTTCTCGCGCGGGCTCATCGGCCGGTCGTAAAAAGACTGGCCACGCTTGACGCTGTTGTATTGGCCAATCAGCCGCAGGTTGTCGCGCGCCGTGAAGTGATACACCGAGGTCAGCTGCAGTGCGCGTTCGTGCAGCGCACGCTCGTTGCCTTCAGCCAGCACTTTTGCGCCCATCACCGATTCATCGATGCGCGGTTCGATTTCAAAGCGGTCGGACAGGCGTAACGTGGCATTGGCGCCGATGTAGTAGCCGCGGCGAATGCTGTTGGCCGCAATATCGGCGCGATCGGCCAATGCGACTTCGACGTAGTAGCGCGACAGCCACGTGCCGGGTGCCGACTCGACGAACATGAAGAACTGGTCGCGCTTGAGCGGCTCTCCCTCATCGCGGAATCGCACCTTGGTGTTGGGCCGCATCTCGATACCGACGTTGGTGTTCTTGGCGGCGCCGAAGAAAATACCCGGCACGGTCTGGCGATAAAGCAGCTTTCCATCCTCATCCACCTTCTCGGCGAGATTGAGGTACGGCGACACTTCAAGGAAAGGTCCGACATCGGTCCACTTGCGCTGGAACTCCTGATAGACGTTGGTATAGCCCGCCTGGCTGAAAAAACCATTGTCGGCGCGGAAACCTTTTCCAACCTGCTCGATGCCGCCGGCGAAATTCCACTTCGCATCGCGATAGTTATAGTCGAGCAATGCGGCGTGATCATTATCCGGCGTGCCCGGCGCGCGCACGTTTCGCGGGTCGTGCGTGAAGCTGCCGAGAATCTGGCCGCGCACGCGCATTTCGCCGGTCGGCCGCCAGGTGAAATCGGCGCCGGCCACGCGGTTGTAGGCCGATGGCAATCCTGGCGCACTTTCGTAGGTGCGGTCGGTAATCAAGGCGCCCAGTGACCAGTTGCCGATATTGTTGCGATAACGGCCGATGGTGGCCTGCGATTTGGTTTCCTGCAGCGCGAATCCGGTATTGAGCGGACCCGGCAGCAGGATCAGGCCCTTGCCGTCGTCGCGCGCGGTGAGGATGGTGAGATCGCTGGTGTCATGCCGCTTGGTCAGTCGCGCGCCCCACGCCGGGTCACTGATCGAGCGGGTGTAAATCGCGCCATTGAATGGCGAAGAAAGAATGTCCGCGCCTTCAAGGAAGAAGGGCCGCTTTTCCGGAAAGAACAAAGCAAACTGCGCGTTGGTGGCAAGCTGCGGTGTATCCAGTTCCACCTGCGAAAAATCGGGGTTGATGGTGGCATCGAACACCATGTCGGGACGCGGGCGGAATTTCACATCCACCCCGGCAACAAAACTGTTTTTGGTTTCGCGCGGACCGCTGCCGCTGCGATCCGACGCCTGATCGGTATTGCGGCGCAGCGTCATCTGCGGCGTGACGGTGAATTCGCGCCCCGCCGGCAGCTCGCGCATGCCCTCCAGCGTTTGTGCGTAGCAGAGGAAACAGTTGGAATCGCGCGGGATGCGGCCATTGGCGAAGCGATACTGCTGATCGCGCGACATGCCGCGAACGATCTGTATGCTCCAGGTGGGCGAGGGTGGATCGGAATAGCGCAGGGTGGAGAAAGGAATGCGCACTTCCGCGATCCAGCCGGTCTGCGGCCCTTGCGAAACGATGGAGGTACGTACCTCGAACTCGAAGTCCGGCGAGAAATCCTCGTTGGTCGTGTCCTCGTTGAACAGCCCGTCGCCGATCGCGCCAGCCGGATTGAAGCGGAAGATCTGCGCGAATTTGCGCGTACCAACCGGGTCGATATTGATGGCGAATAAATCCTGCGAGCCCAGCACCTGATCGCGCCGCACCAGCGGGGCATCCAGCTTCGACACATCCGGATCGTGGGCGAAGATGCCGAGATAGAGCGCGTGTTTGTCGTAGGCGATTTTCACATCGGTCGCGTACTTGGCGGTCACCGCATCGCGCGGCCGGTATTCGTAGAATTCGCTCATCGGTGCAATGCGCTGCCACACCGCGTCGTCCAGCCGGCCGTCGAGAACGATTTTTTCGCCGGCCTGCATTGGCGTTGCGGCGAGCGGGGCGTTGCGGCGTTCCTCCGGCGTCTGCGCGTGGACGGGGGCTGCAAGCACTGCCCCGGCCATGCCACACACCGCCACAAATTGACGAATGGTCATATTGTTTTCTTCTTTGTTGCGGGCGCGTTCGCAGCCGCCCTCCTCAGGTGCCGCGAGTGTAAGCGAAACCCTTACAAAGACAAGCGGGCGGGCGACAGAACGCAGAAAACGGGGGCTGGAAAGCGCGGCGTCGCGTCGTTCCGCGCGGCATGGGAAGGTTTCGATAGCAAGAAACGGGGTTCCACCGGACTGAACCGAGCCTAAAGTGGCGCCATCATCATCGGGAGCATCACATGACATTCAGGATCGAAGGACTTAACCGCGAACAATTTGCCCAATACCTGGGCCGCACTGACGACGAACTGGCGGCGATGAATGCCCGGCGCGTTATCGCCACCGAAGACAACGCCTATCCCTGCCGCATTTCGTTGCAGGACGCGAAGCAGGGCGACACGCTGATCCTGCTCAACTACGAACATCATGCCGCCGTCACACCGTATCGTTCGCGGCATGCGATCTATGTCAACGAGTC